>DATGYJ010000001.1:0-9534 GCA_035298105.1 Anaerolineales bacterium
ACTGAGACTCCCACCGTACTGGCAAGCTTTACCGCCACTCCTGGTGCCCTGCTGACGGATACTCCCTGTGTTGGACTATGTCCCAGTGATAGCATGACCGCAACGGCGGCCATGGGCTTGACATTCGCGGCCGGCACTCCCACCGCCTGTGATGGATTGTGCCCAAGCGATAGTATGACCGCGACGGCGGCCATGGGGGCCACGTTCGCTGCGATCCCCAGCAATACACCTCCGCCGTGGGCGACTATCATTCCCTCCGCCGGGGACCTGGGCTGGGGTTCTGTCTACGGGAAGATCTCAGATGCGAACACCGGCCTGCCCATTGAAGGAGCGACTGTCAGGTGCGAGCATTTTTCCTACACCTCTCCCTACCTTTGCAAAGGTACGACAACCACCAACAGTGAAGGGGCATATATCTTTACCGAGGTCTTTTTCCATGACACGGACAAAATTACCTTGTTTATAGAAGCACCTGGCTATACTCCGTTGCGGTTCGAGCAAACTTTCTTTACGCAACCCGAATTCCACGCAGACCTGGGTCTATTCCCGGCCACTGATAGCACGCTGACCCCAACTCCCATTCTGATGTGCACAGCCCCCGCCTGTGAGGATGGCGTATTGACCTGTGGCAGTTCAAGCGGATGCCCGGGTGGTTGTGGCACGATTTGTCTGCCGCAAAGCCCAACTCCGTTCCCGATGTGCACACCTCCGGCTTGTCAGGGCGGTGTATTGACCTGCGGCAACTCAAACGGATGCCCGGGTGGTTGCGGCACGATCTGCCTCCAAGCAACACCAACACCTTAGTGCAGCTGTAGACCGTGCACCATAGACGATAGAGCAAGGTTGACCGTCAAGGAGTTTGGCGGCATCGACCAGTTGCCTG
Source organism: Anaerolineales bacterium (assembly GCA_035298105.1). Classification (GTDB taxonomy): domain Bacteria; phylum Chloroflexota; class Anaerolineae; order Anaerolineales; family Villigracilaceae; genus Defluviilinea. The sequence continues at coordinate 884 of DATGYJ010000001.1, forward strand.
AATCTCTTTCTGACTTTCTAGGCTACAAATAACTTATCATTGGCGATGATAAATCTGCCAGTGCGTTGATTTTGACAAAGATTTGTTGTACACTTCTTACAATTTGTCAGTGGGATGCCATCGTGGGAATGATCGCAAAGCGGCTTCCAGAGATATAGAGAGTGCTGTGCTTTGAGCGAATCAGGCTGCAAATTGAATCGGTAACCTTAGACCATTGGCCAGTATCGAGCAAGAGCAAGGGAAAAAGTATGAATACAGATTCTCTCCTGGGCGTTTGGACAGGTACAGCCCATAATACCAACGGCTGGGACATGAAGATTACCCTCTCCATCCTCAAGCCTTTTCAGGTCAGTTCCACTCTCGGGATATTCGACATCCCGATGATCCCGTGTTCAGGAGTATTTCGATTGATCAAGATGCACGGCGAGACACTGGAACTGAGGGCCGAAAACCTGCAAGGCGACTGTAGAAGAGCTATTTCTGAGTCTCTTGAATTGCTCGCCGATGGAACACTTCTGTACCTAGCAAAAGGCAAGGACTGGGAAACACGCGGGATTTTACAACGTGCGAGTTGATGGTTAGTGTAGTCATCAAGGGGAGGGATGCTCACGTCCGCCGCTTTGTCTGCAGTTTGGTTTTGATCGGATTTGTTCGACACCGGCTGCGCGGTCATATGCTGTAGATTGTGAACTAAATTATTGCAAGAGGAACTCGAGGAGAATAAATGGACCAGAACGACCCATCTGAGGCTATGGAACGAAAACAAGCTATTGCCGGGGTATTCCATCGCGCCTCTGCCACTTATGATCATGTCGGACCAAGTTTCTTTGCTTACTTTGGGCGCAAATTGGTTGAACATGCTGCGCTCCCACTCGGTGCACGTGTGCTGGATGTCGCGTCTGGCCGTGGCGCTGTTCTCTTTCCGGCTGCAGAGGCAGTTGGGCGCAATGGATCCGTGGTTGGAATTGATTTTGCGGAGGGCATGGCAAAAGAAACTACACAGGAAGCTGCCCGGCGTGGGTTGTCGCATGTCCAGGTGCGCCAGATGGATGCCGAACATCTTGATTTCCCGGATTCATCATTTGATGCCGTTCTGTGCGGATTTGCGATTTTCTTCTTCCCACAATTGGAACGAGCCTTAGGCGAATTCCACCGGACGCTCAAGCCGGGCGGACGGATTGCCGTCTCGACCTGGGGCAACCTCTTTGATAAGGACTGGGAGTGGTTTGATGCATTAATCGAAAAATATCTGCCTCCCAAATCACAGGAGACTCAGACGTCCGGCCCCTCTGATAGACCGGATTTTGATAAGCCCGAAGGGATGGAAAAAATCATGAAAGCGGCAGGCTTTACGGGTATTCAGGTGCTCTCCGAGATCGCTGATTTTACTTATGCGGCCAAGGAAGAATGGTGGGAATCGTTATGGTCTCATGGTGGGCGTGCTTCGCTTGAGCGCATTGAAAAGAACGGTGGTCACGAAGCGTTGGCTCAATTCAAGACTGAGAGCCTGGAGCAAATATCCGCCCGGAAAGACTCTAAAGGATTTCAACAATCCTTTCATGTGTTGTATACGCTTGCCGCAAAGCCCTTGTGATGAGAGCTGCTCGGCTTTCATCAAAATCATCAATACCGACTACGCTTACAAAGAAAAGATATAGCGAAATTTGCGAAGGAGATAGAGAGTATGGACAAGGCCTGGTGGAAAGAGTGTGTTGTTTATCAGATTTACCCGCGCAGTTTTTATGATAGCAATGGAGATGGGATCGGCGATTTACGCGGCATTATTCAAAAGCTCGATTATCTCAAGGAACTGGGGATTGACGTCATTTGGCTCTGTCCCGTTTATAAATCTCCCAACGCCGATAATGGTTACGATATCAGTAATTATCAGGATATTATGGACGAGTTTGGAACGCTGGCAGATTGGGATGAGTTGCTGGCCGAGATGCATAAGCGTGGGATTAAGCTGGTAATGGATTTGGTGGTGAACCACACTTCAGATGAGCATGCCTGGTTCAAAGAATCTCGCAAATCGAAAGACAATCCCTACCGCAATTTTTACGTCTGGCGTCCCGGTAAAAATGGCGCCGAGCCGAACAACTGGGTTTCGTTTTTCAGCGGTTCCGCCTGGCAGTATGATGAACCAACCGATGAATATTATTTGCACCTTTTCACCCGACAACAACCCGATCTTAATTGGGAAAATCCGCAGGTTCGTGATGAAGTCTACAAGATGATGGATTGGTGGCTGCAAAAAGGGATTGACGGCTTTCGGATGGATGTGATCAATCTGATCTCCAAAGTGGAGGGCCTGCCAGATGCACCAGTGGTGAGTAACGCCCGCTATCAGTTCGGCGGTCAATATTTCGCCAATGGACCGCGCCTGATAGCGTTCCTGAGGGAGATGAAACAAAAGGTGCTTTCCCATTACGATATTCTCACGGTGGGCGAGACTCCTTTTGTGACTACTCAGGACGCGATCATGATCGCCAACGAGGAAACCGGTGCGTTGAATATGGTCTTCCAATTCGAACACATGGAGCTGGACGGAAGAGAGGGTGATGATCCCAGGCGGACGATCGGACAATGGAAGCTTCTGGATTTGAAAGATGTGATGACCCGCTGGCAAAAGGATTTGGAGAAACGTGCCTGGAATAGCATCTTTCTCGGCAACCACGACCAGCCCCGCTCTGTCTCACGTTTTGGGGATGATGGACAATACCGGGTTGAATCTGCCAAACTACTGGCGACGTTCATCCATATGCTACAAGGGACGCCTTATGTCTATCAGGGCGATGAGATCGGCATGACGAATGTCGCTTTTGAATCGATTGAGGAATATCGTGATGTAGAAACCCTCAATATGTATAAGGAAGCTGTCGAAGAGAGAGGGGCTGACCCAAAAGAAATCTTGAAGATCCTGCATGCCAAAAGCCGTGATAATGCCCGGACGCCCATCCAATGGGATGCCGGCGAACAGGCCGGTTTTACCACTGGAACACCGTGGTTCAGGGTCAACTCGAACTATAAAGAGATCAATGTCGCGGATGCCCTGGCGGACCCAAACTCCATTTTCCATTACTATAAAAAACTGATACAGCTGCGCAAACAAAATCCGGTGATTGTCTATGGTAGCTATGACCTGATTCTCGATTCTCATGAGGAGATCTACGCCTTTACCCGAACGTTGGACGCCGACCGCCTGATTGTGATCCTGAACTTTAGCAGGAATACGCCCGTGTTCCAGTTACCTAAGAATATCCACTACGCCAGCAAAGAATTGCTGGTTAGTAATTATGAGGTGGATGACAGCGAAGACTTGCGCCAGATCACCCTGCGTCCTTACGAGGCCCGGGTTTATCGATTGGGATAAGGCATAAAGTGTAATTGATTCGTGCTTGCGGTAAAATTCGCCCAACTTCTTTAAGGAATATCCTGTTCGAGATTAAATTCATCAGGGAATGACAGACAAACCACTTCGTTATCCAACTGTCCTGTTCGATTGGGGTGATACCGTCATGCGCGATGACCCTGCCTTGACCGTGCCAATGGTGGAGTGGCAGACGGTTGAAGCCATCCAGGGTATTGCGGATGTGCTCGCTGATCTTCATTCCAGCGGGCGGCAGATCGTACTGGCAACCAGCGCTGAGATCTCCGATGAGCGTCAAATCCGTGGGGCGTTGAAGCGTGTGGAACTCGATCAGTATTTCTCGCGCATTTACTGCTTCAAGAATACCCAACTGCCGAAAGGCGAAGCATTTTATCGTCACATTCTGAGTGACCTCCGCATTCCTGTCTCTGAGGTGCTGATGGTAGGAGATACCTTCGAAAAGGATGTCCTGGCTGCGAATGCAGCCGGTATGTTTGCGGTATGGTTCAACCCCAGATCAGACGAGAGGCGCAATAGTGAATTACACACTACCATCCATTCTATGCAGGAGTTGCGGGCGTTCTTCAAATCGTTGGATTGACCCTGGCGAGTGCGCATGAACGAATCGTAATGTGATCAAAGGAGAAACCTATGGGCGTTATGATGCAAGCTTTCTTTTGGGATTGTCCGCGCGCGGACAATAAGGAATTTCAATGGTGGAACTATGTGTGCGAGCAAATTCCGTCGCTTGCCAGGGTTGGTTTCACCTCCTTATGGCTTCCGCCGGTCCATAAAGCTGCGAATCTGGGCGGATCTTCGATGGGATATGACCCTTATGATTACTACGACCTCGGGGAGTTCGACCAGAAAGGAACGATTCCCACCTGGTTCGGTACCAGGGATGAATTGCTGAGCCTCATCGCAACGGCACACGGCCATGGGCTGGATCTGATCGCCGATATTGTTATGAACCACAACAGTGGAGCGGATGAAGAGGAGATCAACCCGATCACTGGCCAATCGCGTTGGACGTTATTCAATCCGAAAAGTGGGAAATTCCCGCGCAACTGGGAATGTTTTCATCCGTGCCTCTATGAGAGCTGGGATGAGATGACCTTCGGTGATATGCCGGACCTGTCGCATCGCAATCCGTATGTCTATGCCGAACTGCTCAAACTGGCGCGCTGGTTGATCGAAGATCTGGGCTTTGACGGATTTCGTTATGACTTTGTCAAAGGCTATGGCGCGAATACGATCACTGCTTTTCAGGAGTATCGTTACATTCGCAATGGCAAACCCTTTGTGCCTTATGGGGTCGCCGAGTTTTGGGATTCGGCCAGTAATACGCTCCATTGGGTGGAGGAGGCTAACTTCTCCAATTCGAATCCGGTGGACGCCTTCGATTTCCCTCTGCGCGAGATGCTCAAGGCACTGTGCGATCAATATGGGTTTAGCCTGAAGAATCTCATCACGTGGGAAACGATTTTGCAGAAGCAGCCCGAAACCACCGTAACCTTCGTCGAGAATCATGACCTGCGCGATGAAGGTCGTCCTATCGTCAACGACAAATTACTCGCGTATAGTTATATCCTCACCCACGAAGGTTATCCGTGTGTGTTCTGGCACGATTACTTCAACTATAACCTGGCTCTTGATGGCACACCGAATGGAATTGCCGCACTCGTGAGTGCTCACGAAAAATACGCCGGCGGCGCGACGAATGTCCTTTATGTAGACGACAATCTTTATATTATGCAGCGCGCAGGCTTTGCGGATGACCCTGGTCTGATCTATGTGCTCAATAACCTCGGTGACAACTGGAATGGAAGGTTGATTACTACCAATTGGGCGAACGCTTTATTTGAACCGGTGGCCTGGTGGAGCAAAACTGACCCGGCGCGCCCGATCAACCAATCTACCGACCGTGATGGGCGGGCACAGTTCTACGCTCCGCCACGCGGATACGCAATCTATACTGTGAAGTAAACGAAAGGAGATATACGATGATCGAAGCCCAGCTTTCAATCAGATCCATGCTGAAGCCGATCGTGATTTTCGATGGGCATGTGATCGAGTTCTTCTTCGATGAATTGCAGGGCGGGAACAGAAGAATGCATGTCGGTCACATCAAATCCGTTGAGATCGTTCCTGTCAGCCGCGGCAAGGAGAAATATTCCCTGCAAATTAAAGGTGAATACCAGCTTGTCGTTGTCGATGTCAGCGAGGAAGCCCTGCCCAAAGCTCAGGAATTGGTCCAATTGATCGAGGAGGCCAGAGTGGCTTTGCAGTTATGACGGACGACCTCCTAAGCTAAATCATCGACCGAAAATACTTAGAAAACTTTTGTGCCGTCACACCTGCGCTGGCAGCATGCGGGTGTGACAATCCGGCAAGGTGCACAGAATAGACCTCTGGCTTGTCCAGAGGTCTATTCTGTTTGTAGAAAAACGAGGGAAAGAAACTGCGTGTAATCGGCTATTTAAGCTTTGATGATTTCTTGGCGACTTTACGAGTTCCTGTTGATCTCGCTGCTCTTTCGCTTTTCCGTCGCCTTGCCTATAAGCTGAGTTTAGGCTGCCTAAATGGTGCCTATATGGTGCCTATATCCTGGCTATATCCTCCATTCACACTAAATCCGCTTTGGCTCTGCTGGACTGCCAAGTCCAGCCTTGGATTCTGTCCGAGATGGGACTCTCCAGCACCCCCTGGCACCGCCCGCCACTGCGAAGCGTCCCCGAAGCGTAGCGGAGTGGGAGGGCAGGTGTGCGTCCGAGGCAGGTGTGTCAGTTCTTTTTAGCGCTACTTTGCTTTGCTGGACTGCCAAGTCCAGCTTTGGATTCTGTCTGATGCGAGACTCCCCACTGAGATATCTTTTGTTTGTCAGGTGGTTGGTTATTTTTTATTCCGCACCTTCCACGGGAGGCTCAGCCTCATCCGCTTCTGGAGCTTCGGCTTCTTCTGCTTCCACATGCTCTGATTCCTCAGCAGCTTCCGCAGCTTCAGCCGCCATGTGATCGCTTTCCGCTTCTGACTCTGCTTCCGCCTCAGTCTCTCCAGCTTCAGAAACCTCCTCGGCTTCCACTTCGGCTTCTTCGCCAGCCTCCAATTCGACTTCTTCCGTCTCCGCTGCTTCAGCCTCCGGAGCTTCCTCCTGCCCTGTTTCGCCTGCTTCCTCGGCCTCCGGTTCTTCGCCTTCCTGTTCTCCTTCTTGCTCTTTTTCCTCTACCTCGGTCTCGCTCTTTTCTTCCTGTTCCGGCTGCTCTTCTTCACCCCCCTCCTCTTTCTCTTCATTTTCCTTTTCTTCTTCCTTCTCTTCTTTTTCGATCTCTTCTTCCGGCTCTTCTTCAGCTGCCTCTTCTTTTTCTGTTTCTTCTTTTTCAGGCTCACCTTCTTTTTCCTCCGCTTCAGGTCCTTCGGGCTCTCCCTCAGATTCTCCAGCTGCCTCTTCCAGTTTTTCCTGAGGTTCTGCTCGATCTGCTGTTTCACGCCCACCCGTGGCATGTTCTTCGGCTTCGGGTTCTTCGAACTCTGCTTTGGATTCTGTTGGGCGTATTGTCCCGGGCTCTGTCCTGACCGGTTCTTTAATCAGCGGTTTAATCGCAGTTTGGACAGATGATACTGCCGGACGACTCTGCTGCCAGGCAGTGACCACTTGATCATATACTTCGGGCATCTGCCGGTTCAAAGACCCCATCACGTCCGAGTAGCGCCTGTAGACGGAAGGACCGTGCCTGTGTGGGGCCTCCAATTCAAGACGGACGATTTTCAGTAAGGCAAGCGCCTGATGGGGCGTCAAATCCCTGGCATCCAATAGTGACTGGAACAGGTTCAAATGATCGGATACGGTGGAGTCACGGAATAGATCGTGAGGGTCTTTGGAAATAGGCATGAGTTTCACCTTGATCCTATCCAGTTGCTATGAGCGCCAGTGAGAAAAGTATAATGGGCTTTCATTGAAGCAGACTACACTCTATTCTAATCCGCTTGCTCGAAGATAACGAATGACAGACGCTGAAAAAGATATTCACCAACAGCTGCGAGATCTATTAGATAGCCAGAATGCGGCCTATCGGGTCATCGAACATGAGCCGGAGGGACGCTCAGAAGTGATTGCTAGGATCCGGGGCAACAGGATCGAGCAGTCGATCAAATCGATTGTGGTGCAGGTCAGGCTGAATCGAAAGGAGAATATTTATGGTCTTGCCAATGTCCCTGGGGATTGCCGCATTGACTTCGACGGGATCAAACGCCATTTTCAGGCGGATAGCGTCGCTTTTGCCTCACGCGAGAAGGCGCAGCAGATAACGGGCTGCGTGATCGGGGCGATCCCACCTTTTTCGTTCAGCGACCAGCTTCAGGTGTTGGCTGACCCGTTGATCCTGCAGAATGAAGAAGTCGTATTCAATGCGGGCCGCCTGGACCGATCCATTTTTATGAAATTGGATGATTATCTGCGCGTTGCGAAACCGCAGTTGACAAAGATCGCGACACGAGGTTAAAAAAAGTTCGGGCAGCACGATTTACCTGGCAAATCGTGCTGCCCGAACTTAGGCAGGCAAGCTTCAACAACTTTCTCCCCGCTCATTCACATAACAAGAATCACCCTGGAACGCTTGCCAGTCCTGCATCAACTGGCGCAGCTCCTCGAGGTAAGCCGGAATATCTTGCCCGGACACGATCTTTTCATTATTCGTGATCACGGGCAAACTGATCTTCTCGCCGAACATTTGCTCTGCGTCCTTCTCAGGGATGACGAGGCGGTCGTAGCCCAGGAGCAGCTCGCGGAATTCCGCTTCGATGGCATCGGCCTGTGCACTATTCTCTTGACGGAAAAGTTTTATCATCTGGTACCTTATGCGTTATGATTGCCCTCACAACCATTCAATAGACGTATCAGCAAATTGAATCTTACCAACTGCGGAGATCTATGAAATTCACCCTGCCTGCTCGCAAGCCATTTAATTTTCTTTCGGTCCTCAACTCGCACGGCTGGCGCCAGCTTGCGCCATTTACATACGAGGAGGACAGCCACACGCTTTGTTATATCCTGCGGCTTTCCAACGGACGTGTGATCGAGCTTAAGCTGCAGGATGGGACCGATGGCGTTGTCGTCGAAACCGACAAACTCAACAAAGCCGAACGCAACGAAGTGGCCGATAAAGTCACCTGGATGTTTGGGCTGGCCATGGACTTCTCGCCCTTCTATGCTGCCTCCCGCCTTGAGCCGAAACTGGCGCGTGCCAAAAAGCGTGCGCTTGGGCGTGTGCTGCGCTCACCGACC
>DATGYJ010000002.1:0-25625 GCA_035298105.1 Anaerolineales bacterium
GTCCCGCCCCGCCGGATCGACTGGCGTAGCCGTGTCGAGATCACCAGCCCTTTGCAGGGTGCCGCGCAAACGCCAGCCGTTGGGCGACCAATGTCAAAATATCCTTTGGCATGTTTTTCAGAAAATTTCAAAGGAGTGCAAAATGATTCGGTACATCAAAAAAGGGATAAGTGCTGACCACGTAGAAGAGGTTAATTTGCGCGTCCGCGAAACCGTATCGACCATTACCGCTGAGGTCGCCAGGCGTGGCGATGCGGCTGTTCGAGAAATATCTCAACGCTTAGACAAATGGTCTCCGCCAAGTTTCCGCCTTTCCCAAACGGAAATTGAAGATCTGATTGCGAACCTGCCGCAGCAAACTATTGATGACATAAAGTTTGCACAGACGCAGATCCGGCGCTTTGCCGAGGAACAGCGTAAAGCCTTGCGTGATATTGAAGTGGAAACATTACCCGGCGTCACGCTTGGGCACAAAAACATTCCAGTTGACAGCGTAGGTTGCTACATCCCCGGTGGAAGATACCCTATGGTCGCCTCGGCTCATATGAGCGTGTTGACTGCCAAAGTTGCTGGCGTTCGGCGTGTGATAGCCTGTACACCTCCCATTAAAAGCGAAATTCCAGCAGCAACAGTGGCAGCTATGGCGTTTGCAGGCGCGGACGAAATCTATATTCTCGGCGGGGTGCAAGCAATTGCTGCTATGGCACTCGGTACAGAAACCATCCAGCCTGTGGATATGTTGGTTGGACCCGGAAATGCCTATGTAGCGGAAGCCAAGCGACAATTCTTTGGCAAGGTAGGTATAGATTTGTTTGCGGGTCCTACAGAAGTATTAGTGATAGCAGATGAAACCGCCGATGCCGAAATGGTAGCAACGGACTTGCTCGGTCAGGCTGAGCATGGACCAGATTCCCCGGCTGTCTTGATCACAAACAATGAAACACTTGCGCATGAAACAATCCAAGAAGTGAATAGGCAGTTAAAAGTTTTGCCGACTGCTGATTTGGCAAGTGTTGCATGGCGCGATTATGGTGAAGTGATTCTCGTGGACACGCTGGAAGAGGCAGTTGCAGAAGGTGACCGTGTCGCTTCAGAACATGTTGAAATCTTAACCAAAGACCCTCGTTATTTCCTCGACCACATGAAGACATATGGCGCTATGTTCCTCGGTAAAGAGACAAATGTGGCTTACGGCGATAAAGTCATCGGCACAAATCACACTTTGCCAACACGTGGCGCGGCTCGTTACACGGGCGGCTTGTGGGTTGGTAAGTTCATCAAGACGGTTACCTATCAACAGATTACACCTGAGGCAAGCGTGGTAATTGGTGAATATGCTTCACGCCTTTGTGCATTGGAAAATTTCTGGGGGCACAAAGAACAGGCTGACTTGCGCCTAAGACGTTACAAGAAAGGATAGTAACTCTCCAATAGGCGCTCTGCGGGCAGCCAGGCAGTTCATGTGGCCTGAAGCTTGTTCCGGCAAAATGGCGTTATCTCGTCTCGCCCCGCCGGATCGAGCCGCGTCGAGATCACCAGCACTTTACAGGGTGCTAACGCAACAGGTATCCCCTACAGGGGACGATGGCGCGAGCCGTTAGACGTTGCAGATAATTAGAAAGGTTATAAAACGAGTGGTGTTATTATGAAATATCTAATAGTCGAAGCACCTAGTGCGCGAGTTCTGCAGGAGAAAGTACAACAGCATATAGACGAGGGTTGGGAACCCTTAGGCGGGTTGTCCGTTGCGACCTATGGCGCAGGCGCATGGTGGTATTACCAGGCACTTATAAAGCGTGAAAATGGATAGCTTGAGACAATGTAATTCTGCTTACTAGAACTGAGAGTTTGTATGGCAACAAATGATGTTCGTAAATCACAATTACTGAGCGCTGTGGCTATAGTCAGCATATTTGGGCTGGCATATTGGTTGGATATAGTTGCGGTTTCCTGGCGCAGACAAGCACGCGCCGAATTCAACATGCAACCTTTCCTGCTCTTCTATGTCATGCTACCTTTAGCCTTTGTAATCCTTGCTGTGTTTCTTTCATGGCTATTGCTCACACATTTTAAATCAACCTGGGTGACACTCTTCCTCTGCTTGTTGATCGGCATTAATTTTGTGGTTTTCGCCGCTTCAATGGTTTTCAGGAATCCGATTCTATTGCAGATTGTGAACAGCACAGGTTTTGCCTTAGTAAATAGAGGCGTCTTTGCTATCGGTAATGGATCAATGACCTTGCAGATGGAAGCATTGCTCCTGGTAATTGGAGTAATCAATCTAATTCGTACCGTTAGAAGTTCAATGCCAAAGAGTCGGTAATCTCCAAAACGGGCCCAATCGCCGCGTTGGCAAGCAGTTTTCGTATCTCAAGCGAGTTCCGTCAAAGCGCTGTACTCCTGTCCCACCCCGCCGGATCGACTGGCGCAACCGTGTCGAGATCACCAGCCCCACTCGGGAAGAACACCCTCGAGGACTGCACGACGGACAACGTAGGTCATTGGGCCACCAACAGCGTATTTTAGAAATAAGGAGTACCAACAGATGACAACTAATATACCCAAACGGCAATCCCCGAAGCCAGAGAGATCGGTCATACAGTGGCTGCTTGATTCTGACCCTTCGATCCGCTGGCAGGTGATGCAAGACCTGACCGATGCGCCCGACGAGACTGTCGCGGCCGAGCGTGCGAAGGTGGCGACAGAAGGTTGGGGTGCGCAGTTGCTCTCTCGCCAGGAAGCCAATGGCCGCTGGGGCGGCAACCCGGACAATCCGGAATGGACCTGTCTCCTTTCGCTCCTGTGGCTGCGGGACCTGGGGATCGACCCGTCCAGCACCGAGGCCCGTCGCGCCGTCGCGTTGATCCGTGACAATGTGACGTGGCATTGGTGGGACAACAAGCCGTTCTTCGAGGGCGAGGTCGAGCCGTGCATCAATGGCCGGGTCGTCTCCGTCGACTCATACTTCCGGCAGGATGTCCGGACCCTCGTGGACCGGCTGCTTGGCGAGCAGATGGACGACGGCGGGTGGAACTGCGAGCAGGAGCACGGATTGGTGCGCGGCTCGTTCAACACGACGATCAATGTGCTCGAGGGCCTGGCCGAGCACGAGCGAGCGACGGGCGGCTCATCGGCGGTGACAGCCGCCCGCAAGCGAGGGCAGGGCTATCTGCTCGAGCGGCGACTTCTCCGCCGGCTTTCGACCGGCGAGATCATCGATCCGACCTTTACCGAGCTCTCATTCCCAACCGGCTACTACTACGACGCCCTGCGGGCGCTGGAGTATCTGCGGCATGCCGGAGTCCCGTGGGACGAGCGTATGGCTGAGGCGATCGATCTCGTCGCCCAGAAGCGCGGCCAGGACGGGCGATGGTACCTCGAGAACCCGCATCCGGAGCAACTGGATATGGGAATGGACGAGGTCGAGGGCAAGCCGAGCCGCTGGAACACGCTGCGCGCCTTACGAGTGTTGGATTGGTATTCCGCACGAGACGAACGCAGGCACACACCCAAATCCTGTTTTTAGGACTATTCCAATGAACAAATCTGCCTCGAATGAAAAACATGCGCAATCTCAAGATAACATGTCTACTCGCCTCTCTCAATTAAAGATGTATTTAGATGCCGCGGGGATCCTTTATACGATCCTGGTTCATGCCCAAAATATCTCATCCGCTCAAGACGGTACGCAGGCGGGCTTGGGGACCTTATCTGCGATGGCTCCTACCTTTATCCTTCAGACGGAGGCGGGTTTTCTGGCGGCTATTATTAGGGGCGATACACGACTATCCTACAAGAAGATCAAGCGGAAATTAGGATTGAAGAATGTCGCTCTGGCTACTCCAGAAGAGGTCAAACAACTGACAGGTTCAGAAGTTGGACAAGTGGCCCTGGTTAATCAGGGGTTGAATACCATCGTAGATGAACGAGTAATGGAAATGAAGACAATTTATGGAGGAACCGGTGAAGCTAATCATACGCTCAAGATCAACCCTCAAGATGTAGTAACGCTCACTCAGGCACAGGTCTTTGACTTTACGGAACTCAAGGATAAAGCTTCGTTGTGAGCAGCCGGGATGGCTGGAGATACTGCAAACGAAAGTCACCGTAACCAACTGTAAGGCCGTTGTAACCTGCCGGTTGGGGAAAATCGTTTCAATATGATTTGATTGCGTTACAATCTTCGGCAAGTGGAATATAATCACAGATAACATGGGCGCATTTCTCAATCAGATTTTTTCCGTTCTCACTCAATCCCCAGGAAGCCTGATCTATCACTTAATACTGGTATTTTCAATCGCCGGTGCATTACAGGCGGCTTTTGTGCACTGGCGGTCAAGTGAATTTCCGCAGGCACGCCGGACGATGTTTGGGTTGGGAATGCTGCTCATCGCGCAGATCGGTCTCTTCCTGGTCAGCGGGGTCGGGATTGGGGGCCTGATCAACCTGCGCCTCTTTTTGCCACCGCTTGACCGGGCCGTAACTCTCTTTTCGCTGGTATGGATGATCTGGCTGTGGGCATTCCCGGAACCCAGCCGCCCGGCAGATGCCGCGACCTGGCTCCTGAGCCTGCTTGTGATCGCAGCGCTTGCCCTGAGCCTGGTGGCATACTCCACCGAGGCGCCCGTCTCCTCATACAACCAGACGATTTACGATGGTTACTGGCAGCTGGCCAGCATTGGATTTTCACTCCTGGGCCTATTTATTTTAGGAGTGCGCCGCCCGAACGGATGGGGATATGGCATCGCGGTATTTTTGCTCAGCTTCGCGGGACATCTTCTGTATTTGATGATCGGACGCGTCGAAGGAGATTTCCCCGGAGCCGTGAGGCTCGTCCATATGGCAGCGTATCCTATTTTACTGACCCTGCCCCAACGCTTCCCGAGCCCTTCAAACAGGCTGACCACCGTCAAACAGCAGGATGCCCCGGTTGGAGAACGACGCAAATACAGCACCGATCCCAAAACCTTTCATGCACTTCTGGCGCTGGCAGGCGAATCTGCCACCGATAAATTGAGCCAGGCGATCACACGCGCCATCGCGCAGACGATGCTGGCCGACCTGTGCTTCCTGATCTATCTCACCGATAACAATAACCAGATGCAAATCGCCAGCGGATACGATTTGATCCGCGAAGAAGGCCTGGAGGGCGGGAGCCTGAATAAGACCATCATCCCAATGCTCACCAATGCCCTGCAGCGCGGCCGTCCGCTGCGCTTGCCGTCGAGCAGCACCTCAGCTGACATCAAGGGCTTAAGCGATTTGCTGGGTCTGACGAACCCGGGTCACTTGATGAGCGTACCGATTGTGAGTCCTGAAAAGGAGCCATTGGGCGGTGTATTGCTCTTATCACCTTATTCGAACCGGCTGTGGAGCGCGGAAGACCAGGCGTTCCTTGCCAATATTGCGATCTCGCTTGTGCCCATTATCCAACGCGGGCAGAAGATGAATTCGCTCGAAATCAAGGGCGAACAAGCCAAGCAGGCCCTGGATGTGGCGCAGGCGCGCGTTGCGGACCTGGAACGGCGCAACAATGATCTGCTTAAGCAAATGGAAACGGTCAAAGCGGATGCGCAGGAAGGACTTGCCCAGGCAGATAATCTCACAGCGCTGAGAGCGATGCAGGAAGAGACGCAAAAAGCGCTTGAAAAGCTCAAGCAGGAAAATGAAGATTTACGCGCTTCCGCCAATGTCAAAGAGGCGAAAAAGACCGGCACGTTTGCTTCGTCCATTCAGATAGAAAACGAATTGCGGCTTACACTGGAACAGGTGGCTCACCTGCAAAACCAGCTGGCAGAAGCGAACATGCGCATCATCGAAGCAGAAAAAGGTTCATCGGTCACGCGCTCGACAGAACAATCCGAAGTGGTCGCCTCGATTTCGCAGGAACTTCGCCAGCCGATGTCATCCATTGTGGGATATACTGACCTGCTACTGGGCGAATCGGTGGGTATTCTTGGCACGCTGCAGCGCAAATTCGTGGAACGGATTAAAGCTTCCACGGAACGGATTGGCAGCCTGATCGACGATCTGATCCAGGTGACAACACTGGAAACAGGCTTGCATGATCTCAAACCCGAGCCGGTGGACCTGGACCTCATCATTGACAATGCCATGTCGTATACGAGCAGCCAGATACGCGAGAAGAATATTTCGCTGCATCTCGATCTGCCGAAGAACGTGGGACCCATCTATGCGGACCGCGAAGCCCTGCAGCAGATCTTGATCCATCTCCTGCAAAATGCGGGAACGGTCTCCCCATTGGAAGGTACTGTGCATTTAAAGGTCCAAACGAAAACGGAAGATGGCAAGGAATATGTCCTCATCCAGGTAAGCGATACCGGCGGAGGCATCCCGGCGGAAGATTTGGGACGGGTATTCACACGTTTGTACCGAGCCGATAACGTCCTGATCCAGGGGGTAGGGGATACAGGCGTGGGGCTTTCCATTGCGAAGACCCTGACTGAAGCACAGAAGGGACGCATCTGGGTAGATAGCGAGCTGGGGGTTGGTTCCACCTTCAGCGTCCTTCTGCCGATCGCTAAAAACTCTTTTAAGAACACGGAGGACTAGTCATGCAATCCCTGCGCCAGCTGGGTGGTGGAGTGATCATTGCGATCGTCTCTGTGATTTTGGTCCTGGGGGGCATCTTTCTCTCCCTGGCTGAGAGCTTACCCGGCTCTGCCACCCCGACCCAAATTCCTCCCACGCTGCCAGCCAGCTTTCCAACGCCAACCGGAACAATTACGATCACGCCAAGCGCCCAGACCGCCACCTCCACCGAAACTGCTACCGGCTCGCCTTCGCCAACTGCGTCGCAACTGGTCCTGCTGCCCACCTCTTGTACTTCGCCATCCGGATGGATCCGGATCATCACCTCTACGGGGGATACAATCTATTCCCTGGCGCAGCGCTATAAAACCAGTGCAGACAGTTTGAGCTCGGCCAACTGCCTGACCACTGCCGATCTGCCCGCCGGTGTTGCCTTATATGTCCCGCCGGTCCCCACCGTTACCGTCATCCCCTGTGGACCTCCGGCGGGCTGGGTGAAAGCACATACCGTACAACCTGGCGATAACTTGTACCGGATCGCGGTCTCTTATGGGATCACGTACCCTCAATTGCAGCGCGGCAATTGCATGGGGAATTCCACTACGATTTACGCCGGGCAAAGACTCTGGGTTCCCAATGTCCCCACACTGACACCGGTCCCAGGGGTTACGATTGTTCCGACCTTCCCGACGGAAATTACCCCTCCCACGGTTACAGAGTTACCGAGCGCCACATCCACATCTCTTCCGACCATCACACCCCTTCCCAGCTCTACCTTCACGGCCACAGTAACGCTCACCCAGGTTCCACCTCAGTAGCGTATGAGGAAGTTTTTCCATATTATTCTTCTAGCGGGGTATCTTCTCGCCGGATGCGGAGTGTCCGCGCCCACCCCTCAGGGCCTGCCTTTTGCTTTAGTGACTGCGGCGCCGAACGCTTCGCCCACGCCCACTCCATTCCAGCCGATTCCCTGGACACCGACCGGCACGATCCAGCCTCAGCCGGTCAATGATACCGCTACCCCTACTGCGACTTCCCCTGCACCCACTCAGACCGAGCTGCCCACCGTCGACCCAAACATCCTGATCAACACGGTCGCGCCACTGCCGACCATTGACGCTTCCGGCAGCCAGGTGCTCAACAACGGGCAGGAGACGGTCAACTTCCTGCTGATCGGATCGGATAAACGACCAGGCGGCTCCTTCCGCACCGATACGATGTTGATCGCCATCCTGCGCCCCAACGATGGACAGGTCTCGCTCATTTCGATCCCGCGCGATCTGTGGGTATCCATCCCTGGCTGGGAAAACCAGCGCATCAATACCGCCTACCAGCACGGCATCTCGGTGGGTTATCCCGGCGGCGGACCGGGCTTACTCAAAGATACCATCCTTTACAACCTGGGCATTCGCATCGACCACACTGCCATGGTCGAGTTCGACGGCTTCCGCCAGATTGTCGATACGCTCGGCGGCGTGGATGTCCCCGTCTCCTGCCCCTATACAGACTGGCGCCTGATCGATCCGAGCTACGACCCGAACAACGAAAACAACTGGTATTTGTATACAACCGGTCCCGGGGTGGTGCATATGGACGGTGACCTGGCACTGTGGTATGCGCGCTCGCGTCAAAAATCCAGTGACTTCGACCGTGGGCGCCGCCAGCAGGAAGTCTTGCGGGCCTTATTCACACAAGTATTACAAACGGGAACGCTCTCCCGCATGCCTGAGCTGTATAACGAGCTCAAGAACACCGTGGAAACCGATCTAGGGCTGGTCGATCTTTTGCAGCTGGCGGTGTACGCCCCAAAGATGACCAATGCCGATATCCGCAGCTACTACATCCGTCCGCCGCTGGTCAATTCCTGGATCACCGAGGGCGGGGCCTACGTGCTGTCCCCGAACCAGGATCTGCTCCAGCAGATGCTGACGCAGGCGCTCTCTGCCTCCACGCAGACGGTGCAGCGGCAGGCAGTGACCATCGACGTGATGAATGGGACCTCCATCGCAGGTTATGACACCCTGGCATCCACCCGTCTCAACTACGCGGGCTACGAAACTCACATCCTGCCCTCCGACCGGCAGGATTACGCCTATTCGGTCCTGATCGACAAGACCAGCGGGCAAGACCGCACCCAGAGCGACCCGGTCCTGAATGCGATGGGAATGCAACCGGGCAGCCTGATCTCCGCGCCGGACCCGAATAGCAAAGCGAATTATCTCTTGATTTTGGGATACGATTACCAGCCGTGCTTTAGTCCGGAGAAGTTGGGACAGTAGGTTAGTAACCAGTAGGCAGTGATCAGTGCTCAGTAGGTCATGTTTGCTGCGGAGCGCCCTGATGAGGGCAACGTGACTTTTTTCGGCTAATTCAGCCTCAAAAAGTGAAGCCAATAGATTACAGCCGGGTGACAGGCCCAAATTTTGGGGGATCATTTGGAGTATAATGCCGAACAACAAGTATTCGATTATCTGGTAAGGGAGCGAATCATCGCTTTAGAAGTGGGACAACTGAGATAAGTAAGCAGCCGTCGAGCGTTCAACCACGGAGTCGTAAATAGCATGGCAGAGAACTCAGCTGGCTCGCCATTATTTGCAGGCCGCTACCGCTTACAGCCCGTCAGTGATCAGTGGGACCGCGGCCGCAGTGGCTATACTCAGCTTGTCATCGATACGCAGATAGCACGTCTGGGGGTCCTCAAATGGGCGGAAATAAAATCAGAACAGGCAGTGAAAGGATTAAAAAATGAAGTTCGGGCCTTGTTCGCGCTTAAAGGGTTGGGTGTACCGAAAATCTATGGGATAGGTGAGGCTGAGTACGACTCAAAGAAGTATTTTTATCTGGTGATCGAGTACATTGAGGAAGCACATGTTCAAAAGAACCTCGACATTTTACCTGCGCGGGAACGCATTGAAATTCTGACCCAGTTATTTGGCCTGTTAGCAAAAGCCCATCAAAAGGGGATCGTAAATGGTGACATTGCTCTCAAGCATCTCATCTGGCGAACGAGTAAAGATAAGAAACAGCTGGTTGTTATTGATTGGGGCGATGCCAGGCTGGGAGTTGAATCCAAAAAGAAAACAGAATTTGCCTGGGACCTGGCGCGTTCAGCAGAGATTATTTATGCACTTGTTACTCGTAAGGGTCGCCCTCCGGAGACCGGGTTCATTATTTTGCCGGATGACTCTAAATTGGTACCTGGATTAGCACCTTTACCGGTTCAATTTCGCAACCTGTGCAAGTGGGCTCCGCGCACTCCTATGGAAGGTGAGCGGGCCCCTTATACCGCGCCCGAATTATTCGGGATTTCAAAAAAGTGGAGCCTTACCATTCATATCAAAAAATGGGCCAAGCGAATTGCGGCTGTGGTCGTTATTCCTTTGGCTGCACTGTTCTTTTTCCTGTTATTTCCGCGTTTGAGCGCAAGGTTTTCAACTCCCCCCGCCATATCGACATTGCCTGCCGCGACGTTATCTTTATCGGCAGCGACAGATACCCCGGTGCTGATTCGGACACCCTCGGCAACCTTGATAGCTGCAGAGACGCTTGCATTGCCTTCAGAAATACCAGCCACACAGGCAGCCACTCTGGCACCGGCGATCAGTCCCTCCCCTGCAGCATATACCGAACCTATTCTCGTCTTTGATAAAAGCACCTCATTAGACACTTGCTGGGCAAATGAGACAAATTTAACCTCTGGCCTGGGACCCTTAGATGGCTTTAGCAGAAGAAAAGACGGCTATTGGCGCTTCGGGATCGAAAAAGACCGCACCACAGAAGATATGATTCAGACTGATTTCAAGCCATGTTTCAATGACAAGACAGTCAGCGCCATTGCCATGGATACATCGATACTCAGGCTCGAGCCGAAGCAGGAATTCGGCTTTTTCGTCGAGAGTGCAAACAACACAAGGCGGGAATACACTCTCTGGCTGGAAAATGTCCATAATGTCGACAGAATGTATTTGAAAGTACGAGACAACGCTGCTGCTGCGGATTATGAACAATCGATCCCCACTCATCTGAGGGCAGATAGAAGCTCATATCTCCACCCTTATTACCAATTCTCTCTTCAAATCTTCCTGGAAATAAACAATCAGGGCCTGGACATCATATATCTTCGGGAAGGAGCTTTACAGGTACCTGCGAATGTGAAAGAAATTGATCCGAGCAAAATGAAACGCATCGATGAAGCAGTGCTTCCGACACTGGGCGATATTAAGAAGGTCGGAATCATAGGATATGGCGGCGAAACCCAGATCGCCCTTTGGCCATTAGCCTTTTTCGGGAAATAAACCAAAGCGGCGCACAAAGCTGACCGGGATTGCAGCTATCCCATGACGGACCCCATAGCAGACTGAAAGCAATTCAGAGCGAATGGAGGATATAGCCAGGATATAGACACCATATAGGCAGCTTATGGGCATCTTTTAGGCAGACTGGAAGGGGAGCGAGGCATGCCCGAGAGAACCAGCCAGGCAAAGCTTCGAAAAATCAGGGAGCCATGCTTCTGACCTCAGCCGTCTACCTTTGGTCCAGACAGCCAAAGACCGATCTATGCATTCGCAGCGCGGCGTTCCTTCTCAATGCACCGTCTCCACAATCAATTGCGGCGCATTGGCTCCAGACTCGCGGCTGGCAAGGCTGACCGCGGTGCCGCTGGCAGTGGTCAGCGCCAGGCTAAAGGTGCCATTTCCGGTGACGAGAGGAGTAACATCCACCGTCGTCCAGACGCCAGTACCGAACGCTGTAGAAGAACCTACCGGGTTGCCGATTGGAGGAGCATTATTGTAGTTGAGGGTCAACTCGCCCCAGGTGTTATCAGCCACGCTGCTGACCGTATAGCCACTGCCGGAACTGCTGTTCGCAAACACGCGCAGCGTCACGCGTGTAATCGCGCCGCTCACACCCTGAACATCGAAGCGGATGTAAGTATTCACGATCGGTGAACCGTCGATCCGAATCTGGGTCGCTGTCCCAAAGTTAGAAGTGGGACTACCTGAATTGACATATGAGTCCGCACTGGGAGCAAAAGCGAAGGTAACGACAGCAGGTGTGATCGTATCTGTGGCGGGGATTGATACTCCACTGGTCGGCGTACGGGTTGGTGTTGAGGTAGGTGTATCAGTAGAGGTCGGAGAGGGTCCGGTTGTCGCTGTATCTGTGGGCGTCGCAGTCGCGGTTGAGGTGAACGTCGCTGTCGCTGTTGAAATTGGGCCATTGGTCGCCGTCGGCGTTTGAGTTGAGGTGGACGTAAAGGTTGCAGTTGCTGTTGATGTGGAAGTTGAGGTCGCGGTGAAAGTGGGTGTTGAAGTGGCCGTCTGCGTCAGGGTTGAGGTCCCATACGTGACGACCAATTGAGCCGGGGAGGCACCTTCACGGGATGAGAACTGGGCGCCATCCGTGCTATCCGCGATCAAAGCCAGGGTATAAGTCCCATTCCCAGTGATTGATGGCGTGACATCATACTCGACCCAGGTATTGGTAGCCAATACAGCTTTATTATCCATTGCTCCGCTCAAGAGTGCCGGCTTGTTGTTCCATGTCAGGGTCGACTCTGTCCAGGTGTTCCCTGCCAGGTAGGCCGCAGGACCATTGTTAGTGGCGTCGGTGGTCAGGAACACGCGCAGTTTGGCACTCTGGATGGGACCACTCACACCGCTCACGGTGAAGCGCAGATAACTCTCCTCAATAGGATCGGGGGCGCCATCCACCTTGAGATACGCCAATGTACCATAATTGGTGGCCGGGGAAGCCTGTCTCACGCGTGCATCGGCTTCGGCGGTAAAGGTCGACGTGGTCACCGGCAGTGTAGGGGTGCTGGTGACGAAAGTTGTTGGGGTTGGGGTCCTAGTGGGTGTCGGTGAATTGCCCGGGGTAGGGCTGAGCGTATTTGTGGGGGTGCTTGGAGGCGTGCCGCCATGACATACGCCAGTACCCGAATCGGTAAACGTTTTGCCGGCTTCAGGGACGAATTGCCAATCGTAACTGGTCGGGTGCAGAGTCAGCTTGAGGATTCCATAAGTAGTTGTGTCACGCACTTCACTGTTCGGAAAGATCGTCGCCAGCGAGGTATGGTTGGCACCGCCGCTGCCCACGATAAACTCTCGCAGGCCGCGCGCTGTATCCAGCGTCCCGTTCGCGTCCTGGGGCGCAAAGCGCTCATAGATGTGATCATGCCCGCTCAACACAAGATCGGCGTTGAAGTTGTATAAAGTCTGCCAAATTGACTTCGTGTTGGCTGAAGCCCGGCCGCCTGAGCTATAGAGAGGAATGTGCCAGTACGCCAGGGTGCAGAAGTTCGAGTGCGCAGCCAGGTCGGCCGCCAGCCATTGCCCCTGCGGTGAAGTGGACCCACAGCCACCCGCGCTCGAACAATTCGAATTGATGGCGATCAGATGCCACGTACCAATGTCGTAACTGTAGTAGCCTTGAGAGGGATTACCGGCAGCCGACCCAAAATAATTGAAGTACCCTGCCGCGCCTTGATTCGCGATCGTACAATCTGTGCCGCCTGAGGTGAGGTACTCGTGATTTCCGACAACGGGATGCGTGATCGATTTGACCCGCCCCCAGCTCAGATCATAGGATTGCAGGAAGGCCTGATAGCCTCCACAGTAATATTGATTGTCCCCTAATGGCAGGACAGCTGCCAGGCCCGCATTCAACAACAAGTCAGAGGTGTATTTCTGCCGGCAGGACCCGGAGGTACCGTTGCCACTGTTGAAGCTCGCATTGGTTGGGTCGCAGGCAATATCTCCCGCGGCCGCGATGACAGGGTCGGAAGCAGCCAGAGCTGCTTCATTGTTATCACTCAGTTTGGCCGGACCAGGGAACAGCGACAGCAAACCCGTCAATGCGACGATGGAAAGATAATATCCAAAACGTCTAAAGAAATTCACTTGCATGGACCTAACCCTTTGACTCTATTGTATGCACGATAAAATATGGCACAGTTAAAAAATGTCACTGACTTGAAGGATTATCCAGAGGGAGCTCTTGTATCATTCCTGTAGCAGATGAATGCCTGGACAAAGGATTGAGCTTCGTTGATATCTTCTTCCTATAGGATAATACCGACAAATTTACTCCAAGTCAACCGTACTAAGGTTAGGATAGGATTAACAGATGCTGCTCTGGCTGGCGGCGTGAGCAGGGATCACCGTTTTGGTTTTTAAATTTCACTATGAGCGGATTCGCCTGAAGCAGCTCAGCGGCGGCTTATTTCTGAAGAATTAACGCGCCGTAACTCTTGGGCTGTTATGACATACCCCCGTACCCGAATCGGTGAACTTTTCGCCGAATTCAGGCACAAAGCGCCAGTAATAACTACTCGAATGCAGCGTCAGCATGAGCACTCCATACGTATCGGCATTACGCACTTCACTGTTGGCCGCGATCGTCTCGAGGGCGGAATGGTTGGCGCCCCCACTCCCGACGATGAACTCACGGATCCCGCGAATGGGATCAGGCATTCCGCTGGGTGTCTGAGGGGCAAAGCGCTCGTAAATATGGTCATGCCCGTTCAAGACAACTTCCACATTATGATCGTAGAGGCTTTGCCAGATGGATTGCGTATTAGACGAATCACGCCCTCCGGAGCTAAACAGCGGGATATGCCAGTACGCCAGGGTGCAGAGATTCGAGTGGGCTGCCAGGTCCGCTTCAAGCCACAGCCCTTGCGGTGAGGTGGGTCCGCAGCCGCCCACATCATTACAATTTGAGTTGAGCGCGATCAGATGCCAGGTACCAATATCAAAACTGTAATAGCCTTGGGAAGGATCGCCGGCGGCTGGTCCAAAATAATCGAAGTAGCCGGCAGCGCCTTCATTGTCACTTGCACAATCCTCGTTATAGGAGGTGAGATATTCATGGTTGCCCACCACAGGATGCGTAATGGATTTGACACGCCCCCAACTCAGGTCATAAGACTGCATGAACGCATTATAGCCGCCACAATAATATTGGTTATCTCCCAGGGCCAGGACAGCCGCCAATCTGGCATTCACCAACAGGTCGGAGGTATACCTTTGCCGGCAAGAACTCAACGTCCCTCTGCCTCGATTAAAGCCTCGGTTGGCTGGGTCACAGGCGATATCGCCTGCCGCCGCAATCACCGGATCTGAAGTAGCCGCCTCAGACGTGCCGTCTGGTTTGGCAGGCCCCCATGACAACCACAACAGACCGACTGACATGACAACCGACAGGTAATATCCAAATCGATTCAAAGGAACGACTTCCATAAATTTAGCCCTCACCAACATTGATTGCGCGCAAAATATGGCTTATGTAGGGGGACAATCTCTGTTGGTCAAGGATGGAGGAATTAATAATGACAGACTTGCCCGGCAGCAGTCCGGCAAGCGGAAACAGATCTTAGCCGCCTTTATTATAAGCGCTGTATCGATTCAATTGTTTCGATCGCCGACGTTCTTACATATCAATTTAGTCGCAGTTCCGCCCATTAAGTTACGGGTCTGGATCATTGAGAGGAGGGCTAATTCGCCAAGGAGGGTGTTGACATCTCATCTCTTTTTCGCTAAACTATACGCAACAGAAAGAACAGGAGCAATAATGCCTGATACCCGTTTAACTTCTCATTTGACCCCGCAAAGCGCCCTGACCTCTGCCATTGATTCATGGGCAGCCTACCTTGCGGATAAGGGTCGTTCTCCGAATACGATTAAAGCCTTCCTCTCAGATGTGCACTTGCTCACGAGTTTCCTGCCCGACGATACTATCCTCGCCAGGGTCACCACGAAGGATCTCAACCGCTACTTTGAATGGATGGAAAAAGAACGTGACGTGCCGTGCAGCCCGAAAACGCTGGCACGCCGCATTACAGCCACGAAGTCTCTTTTCCGCTGGCTGCACCAGTATGGCGTTTTGCTGGTCGATCCCGCCGAGAAGGTCGCTCAACGCTCAGCGATCAGCCCCCTTCCGCTGGTGTTGACGCCCCAGGAGTATGATGCAGCCTTGCTTGCGGCAGATCGCCACCGCCGGGGTCAGAAGCCTGATGCACGTCCTTATACGCTGGTCTATCTCTTATTGACCACCGGACTCAAGAAGAGTGAGACCTTGGGGCTTAAGCTCGAACATGTTGAACTGGATACCCCCAATGGACCCCAGATTTTCATCCGCTATGCCAGCCCGGCCAATCGCTACAAAGAGAGAAAACTGGTCCTGCCGGATGATTGGGTCCCTGCCTACAACGAATACCTCGTTCAATATCAGCCCACCGAGCAAGTGTTCCCCTGGTCTCCCCGCCGCCTGGAATATCTGCTCGAGGATATCGGCAACGAAGCCGGACTGACAAAGCATCTCTCGTTCGATATGTGTCGCTGGACCTGCGCGCTGAACGATTACCGTGCCGGTGAAGAACCCGATAAGATCCGCCAGAAGCTGGGTGTTTCAAAGATCCAATGGCGTGAGTTGCATAATAAGTTAAAGCAGTTGAGTGGGAGTTAGAATCATGTCGTTGCGAGGAGAGCGCACGCCCTGACGATTGCGACACTTGCGCCCGATTTACGAGGAAATTGCCTGGCGCAGGCGTTGCTATGGCAAAGCGATCTCCAATGAAAGAGTAACACTTTTCGATAAGAATTACTTGTTAAATTGGAGATTGCTTCGGTCGTGGTGCCGCTTCGATTGCGGAGCACTCAGCGCGAAGGCATTGTTTTACCCTCTTGTCATCGAAAAATACAAAACTTGCCGGGTCTCCTCTGTCAATCTGAATGGATGTGCTGGGCGATAACCCGGGACCCAGATGACCCTCTCGCCCACGCAAAGCAGGGGCCAGCGGTCACGGGCGCGCTGCGGCAATTTGACATTGATGAAGAAATCAGAGATCTTCATCTCGTGACCGTCCATGCCGAGCGGCTCGAAGCGATCTCCATCCTGACGGACGCGTAACTCGAGGGCATCCGCAATTCCCTTGGCATCCACCCACACCTGGAACGGATCATCGTTGGCGTGGGCTTGTTCCATTGCCAGCGAGGCCATGTTCCAGCGTTCGCAGTTTAACTTCCAACCGCCAGATAACCTGACCTGACATGGGATCTTCAATGGAATGGTATTGCTCTCATCCGGGATTTGCGGCCAGCGTTCGATTGGGAGAGTCACATTCCCTGCCACCACATAGATCAATGACCCTTCACGCAGCAAATGGATCCCGCCAATCAGATCCATGCGGATGCGGCGCTTCCCATCCGGGTCGGCAATGAAATTTGCGGCGCGCTCCAGGGTGGCATAGCTCACATCCAGCTCGTCGGGGTGGATCCGCTCGATGGCGCGCTGGATCAGGTTTCGCTGGAGTCCGACCGTGTGTTTGGTCATGGCGCCGGATTCGAAGATGATGAGCCCCGGGTTCTCCTGGATCACACAGGCCTTCCAGGCCTGCTCCAAAGCATTGGAAAGGACTTCATAGTCACCAGCCAGGGACCGTGACGTGCGCCAGACGACTTCACGAAAACGGGGGTTGTAGGATTCAAGGGTGGGGATCAGCAAATGGCGCAAACGATTGCGGAAGAAATCCAGTGAGGCATTGCTCGGATCATGCCGTGGACGAAATCCATTCGCGGCGCAATACACGACTGTTTCCTCGCGCCACATGTCCAGCAAGGGACGGACCACCGGTATCTCGGGATCGAACATATGGATGATCGTCCGATAGCTCATGCCTTTCAGCCCGGCAAGCCCGGCGCCCCGAATGAAGTGCATGAGCACGGTCTCCACCTGATCGTCGGCGGTATGCCCCACCGCGACCGCCTGGGCCTGGAAACGATGGGCCTGCTGCATGAGAAAACGATAACGCATCAGGCGCGCCGCCTCTTCAATGGATAGTTTTTCTTTTTCCGCAAACGCCCGCACATCTCCATTGGCAATCACCGACACAAGGTTGAGACGCGCCGCCGTCTGCTCGACGAGGTTGGCATCGGTATCCGAATCCGGTCGCAGCTTATGGTTGAAATGTGCGACGATGACATGATAGCCCGCCTTACGCAGAACGTTCATCAAGCATAGGCTATCGGGGCCGCCTGAGACGCCTGCCACCACCGAGTGATCGGCGCTCAGCCCGCATTGATCTCGAAGAATGGATTGAATGTTTTCAAGCATGGAAATATCATTTCGCGCTGGGCGCAGAGGCAGTGCTGCGTTTCATGGAAATCGCGCTTCGTCTACGCTCCTCAATGTTCGGCCTGGCTCAGGGGCATTCGTCGTTCCGCCAGGTGCCAGGGTCACGACGTTAGATCTGATAAAGCTCAACCAACACCCCGGCTGTGCTTTCAGGGTGGATAAAAGCATATTTCTTGCCATCGGCAGCGCTGCGCGGTTCTTCATTGATGAGACGTACACCCCTGGATTTCAATTGCGCCATCATCCCCTCGATATCATCCACTTCCAGACACAGATGATGCATCCCGGGACCGCGTTTGGCAAGATATTTCGCAATCCCAGAGTCCTCGGTTGTCGGTTTGACCAGTTCCACTTCCGAGCCCGGCAGGGGCAGGAAAGCTACCTGTGACTTTTCGGCCGGCACGTCGCGGAGCCCGTGCAATTCCATCCCCAGCGCATCCCGCCAAAATGAGAGGGCTTTTTCCATATCGTCCACAACGACGGCAACATGATTGATCTGTTTCACATGAGGCATAAACTTCTCCATAAGTCCAAAGACGATCGAAGTCTGGCACTTAATAATTTTGTAGGGTTGATTATAGCCGCTTGTCAGGGAATTCGATAACGATTAAGATAGGCTTATGGTTAATATCCCCATCAATCTACGGCGCGTGCTGGTAGCGATCGGTATCCTGGCGCTGGTCTTCATCGTGTTGGAGTTCAATCGTCGCCTCGAAGAGCTCAACATGCTAAACGGTCAGCACGAAATTATTCAGACCCAGGCGACCCAGGCGATCCAGACTCAATTTGCCTTGCAGACCCAGGTGGCGTATGCCGGCGCAGATAGTGCCGTAGAGGAATGGGCGCGCACCGATGGTCATTACATCAAAGACGGTGATTTGCCGGTTGTCCCGGTGGGGGAACTTGGATCGGCACCTCTCGAGGCCAGTACACCGGCTCCTGCCCCCACGCAGTTGGCAAATTGGCAAGTATGGTGGAATCTGTTCTTTGGAAAATAAAGAGTGCGACTGGTGATGGCATAACAGCAATTGAAGAAATTATCCCAAAATGGTCTGTCGGTGGCCCACTGGTTCAAGAGGGTTTGGAAATGGTTGGTTGAACCTGCGTGGATTGGAAGTGCCAGAGAACGCGATCTTTCGCGTGTACTCAACATCATTTTGCTGCTGCTGATCACCTGGGGGACTCTATTCGAAATCCAATCCAGTTTAGACGGTAACCCTTTCAATGCTGGAGACAAATTTGCCCTGGGGATGATAGCCGTCCTGGTGCTGGCATATTTCCTCAACCGCCAGGGACAATTCTCTACAGCCCTGCTCCTCACCCTGGGCTTCTTCATCACCTCGATATTTGTGGCAGCGCTCAGGCAGCACTTTCAGCATGGCAATAATCTCCTCATCCTTTACTATTTGATCATTGCGATCCTGATGGGGGATCTCTTTTTTTCGCTGCGGGGCTATGTGATTACCAGTTCGATGATCCTGGCGGGGGTATTGGGGATCTCGCTATTGAACCCCGCGGCAATAACCATCTTCCTGTTTCTATTTGTTTTTTGTGCCCTGATCGGCTTTTCCAGCCAAACCCGCCGTTTTATCCAGGAACAACAACTCGCCCTGACCAAGCACTCCAGCCACGAACGAATCCTGCTTGCCATCGAGCAGCGCCGCTCTGCCCAGCTCAGTCTACTGGAAGAAGTGGGCCGACAGATCACTGAAAGCCTGGATGAAAAGGAGATCCTGGAGCGCACCCTCGAAGCCGTGGTGAATAAATTTGGCTATGCCCAAACCGCCATTTCTTTGCTGGTCAAGGATGATCTTTTGGAGATTGCAGCGATTTCCGGCACGGAGGACTTCGGCTACCCGCCCGGCTTCCAGCAAAAAGTGGGCCACGGCATTGCAGGCCATGTGGCACTGACCCATAAAGCCCATATGGCGGTGGATGTTTCGGTCGATCCTTATTATTTCTCGTCTGCCGAGCGCAGCGGATCAGCAGTGGGGATTCCCATGCTGGACAAGGATCAATTACTGGGCGTCATCTACGTTGAAAGCGCCGCCAGGAATGCCATCCGGTCAGATGATGTGCAGACCCTCCAGACCCTGGCAAACCAGGTCGCGACTGCGCTGCAGAAAGCACGCCTGTATGCCCGCACACAGCAGCACTTGCGGCTGATGACGATCCTGCAATCCATCTCGCGGGCAGTGACTTCCTCACTGGAGCTGGATGAAATCCTGAAGAATGTGATCCGGCTGCTAAAGGATTCGCTTGGGTATACCTACCTCGGCGTTTATTTATTGGATGGTGAGGTTTTGCATTTGGGTGCGCAGCTCGGTTATCCGTATGACCAGCTGATCCGTGAGATCCCGCTGACCCTAGGTGTGATCGGAAGGACAGCCCGCACGAAAGAAACTCAATTTATCCGTGACGTGAGCGCCGATCCGGATTTCATACGAGCTTCCTATGAAGTGCGGAGCGAGATCGCCATACCTTTGTTGAAAGATGAAAACGTGCTGGGTGTTCTGAATGTCGAATCGAAGGATGCGACCGCGCTGGATGAAAATGATGTGAATTTCCTGAATGCGCTGGCAGGTTCGATTGCAGTTGCAATCGATAATGCCCGCCTGCATGCCGAGGTCAAACAGATGGCGTTAACCGATGTAGTCAGTGGGCTTGCCAACCGCCGGGCGTTTGACGAGCTGCTCGAGGCCGAGATCGCGCGGGCCAGTCGTTATGGCCAGTCGCTTTCGCTGATCATCCTTGACCTGGACTCCTTCAAGGCCTATAACGACAAATGGGGACATCCGGCCGGGGATGTGCGCCTGAGAGAAATCTCCGATCTCCTGCGAGCGAATGTGCGTGAACCGGATGTCGCCGCCCGCTATGGCGGGGAAGAGTTTGCCATTATCCTGCCGAACACAGTGAAAATCGGAGCACTCAGGCTCGCAGAAAGATTGCGCCAGGCGGCTGAGGCCAATTCGCCTTATAAGAATGGCGTGAATTCTCCCATATCAGGCTATACTATCAGCCTGGGTGTAGCGACTTTTCCCGATGATGCCGGCTCGGTGGAAGAATTGCTGCACGCAGCCGATAAAGCGGAATTGACCGCGAAACGACTCGGTAAAAATCGAGTCCATGCTGCGAACCTTTCAGACAAAATCCAAAACTCGTAAACTCTCCATCTATGCATACTATTCCATCCATTCCCTACCGTGTCTCGGACCGGCTTGCCCTATTCCCGGATTCGGCCCGCATCCAGGACGATGCGCTTTTCATCGCGGGACATGCGCTCGCCGCCCTCGCCGACCAGTACCTGACGCCGTTATATGTGTATGACCGCCTCACGTTAGAGGCCTCCCTCAAAACCTACACGGAGGCGCTGGCCGCTTATTACCCGGCTCCCGCGCGGATCACATATGCCGGGAAAGCCTTTCTCTGCAAGGCCATTGCCGCCTGGACACAGACTCACGATCTCCTTGTCGACTGTGCCGGTGAGACCGAGATCACCATTGCAATGACCAGCGGCGTGCCGCGCGCGAACATTCTCATCCACGGCGTCAATAAATCCATCTCAGACCTGCAATTTGCGCTGAAGCAGGCCGGGACGATCGTGGTCGATAACCTGACCGAACTCGGGCATATCCAAAACCAGTCGACCCATTCCCAATTGACCAACTCCCCTCCCCCGGATCTCTGGCTCCGCCTGCTGCCCGGCGTCGCTGTGACCACCCATCACGCTCACACCCAAACAGGCCAGCACGACAGCAAGTTCGGCATGACTCCGCCTGAGATTTTGGAAGCGGCCAAGTTTTGCAAAGAGCACCATTTAGCGCTGAATGGAATTCACTTCCATCAAGGCTCGAACTTCCGCGACCCCGAGCCGTTGCTCCCTGCCATCGACCTGGCGCTGGATCTCGCAAAAGAGATCGGCTTTCAGGGCGAGTGGCACTTCTGTCCCGGCGGCGGATGGGGCGTTGCCTATCATGAAGATGAATTGCCCAACCCCTCCATTGAGAGCTATGTGCACGGGGTCGCAGAGTCGGTCATCGAAGGCTGTTACCAGCGGGGACTAGAGCTGCCCCATTTGCATTTGGAGCCGGGACGCAGCCTGATCGCCCGGGCCGGGGTTGCCATTTATCGCGTCGGCGCAGTCAAACAGCGCGGCAACCGGACCTGGCTTTTAACCGATGGAGGTATGGCCGATAACCCGCGCCATGCCCTTTACGGGTCGCACTACTCCTGTTTAACGGTAACCGGGCTCGGTCGAGAGAGAAGCGAGAAGGTCTCGATCGGGGGTCCCTATTGTGAGTCCGGCGATGTGGTCATCGATGACCTGTTGATGCCGGAGGTCAGGGAAGGGGAATTGATCGCCATCCCCGTCGCCGGCGCGTATCATATGAGCATGTCCTCCAATTACAACGGCGCACGCCGGCCCGCGGTGCTATGGCTGGAAGAAGGGAACGCCCGCCTGATCGTCCAAAGGCAGAGCGTGCAGGACCTTTTGAAGAACCAGTTGTGAGACACGCGGGTATAATCTTTCAAACTTGAATTATAGGTAAAAATTAAATGACGAACAAAATGCGCTTGTCCACAGGGCGGCTGCGCTTGCCCACAGGGCGGCTTCGCCTGTATTGGCCGCTGATCAAATCGCTGCAAACAGGTTTGCTTCTTTCCACCGGGATCGCGGGGTATTTGAGTTCGCGCCCGCCCTTTAGCATCTTACACCTGCTCGGCCTGGCAGCCAGTCTTTTCCTTGCGATCAGCGGAAGCACCATCATGAACATGTGGTATGACCGCGATATCGACGCAAAGATGAAGCGGACTCATATGCGTCCGGCCGCCTCGGGGCAGCTGGATCAAAAAGAAGTCTTCATCGTCGGGATCGCCATTTCGGGGATTGGGATTGGGCTGGCTTTCCTGCTTGCGCCACTATATGGGCTGGTCGTCCTGGCGGGCTGGTTCTTCGATGTGATCGTGTATACGGTCTGGTTGAAGCGCCGCACCTGCTGGAGTATTCTGTGGGGCGGCATTTCCGGCGCAATGCCCATCCTTTCCGGCCGGGCGTTGGCGGTCGGGCAGATCGAGATCGTTGGCCTGCTGCTGGCGTTATCGATTCTCTTTTGGATCCCCACCCACACACTGACCTATTCCATGAAATTCCGCCATGATTATAAGAACGCGGGCATCCCTACCTTCCCTGAAACGTACGGAGAAGGGTTCACGCGTTTGACCATTGCGGTCTCCTCCATCCTCGCAGCGATTGCGATCGGCTGGGCAAGTGTGCTCATCGGGCTGAGCGCCGGATTATTGAGCCTGATCGCGGTGCTGACAGCCGTCATGCTGATCCTGGCCTTTGCCACCCTGCGCATCCACACGGACAAGATGAACTTCATGCTGTTCCGCTACGCCTCGCTGTATATGTTGAGCGCCATGATCATCCTTGCCATTCAAGGCTTGATCTGATCTCTGTATCGAATCCCAATGTTTATCGATAAGCTGGCCGCCTGATCGGCATCAGCGAAAAGCTGCGAGTCTATAAAATCTCGGCCAGGTCGTGAGACCCTCGCTTCACCACACTTCTTGAATCTCTTGCTACCATTCCATAGGAAGGAAGTTGACCCCTATGCCCCATATCTCAAGTGTCGCCATCCGAGTCGATGATCTGGACGCCATGCTGGCCTTCTATTCAGAAGCCCTGCAGGTCCAGTTCCGCGAAGTGAGTACCTACGGCCTCCGCTCGCAGTTCGGGGAAGTCAATGGGATCACTTTGAAGTTCGTGCCGATCCGGGACCAGGCGGATTTCGAGGGTTTCCCGGTCCATCAGCTTGGCTTCACGGTGCCGGATGTCGAAGCCGTCGTTACCCTGGTGCTTCAGCATGGAGGCAGGCTGGAAGGCAAGATCCTGCGCAGCGGCGACAAGCTCCAGGCTGCCGTGCGCGACCCGGATGGAAACATGATCGAGCTGTATTCAGAGTAGCGCCAAGCCTGGTAAAACGTCCCGACACTGATTCTGTGAGGTTTGATCCCAGGAACCTACCGCTGCGCGGCACTCCCTTTGGTCGCAAGACTGGATGGTGATTTCGCGAATCCATTTGTACAATACAGGCCCCCATATGTGGGGGCATAAAATGGCGTATGACCGATGTTCTTCTGAAAATATGAACTCGCTGTGAATTCGCTCTTCCTTTACTCTAAACTCGTTCTGAACCTGGAGCCAAAGTACCCCCTAAATATGGCCTGTTTGTATTCGGCAAAGCGACGGTCGTCTATAGCTGGCCGCTCCTCAGGCCTGTGACCCGCCAGCAGTAGGTCGGATTGCCAACACCGCACCTGCGGTGGGTGCAGGTGTCCGACTTACGGCACACCGCCAGATATACTGGGCTATCACGGCAAATCCTGAAGAACCTCAACGTCCTCGCCCCGGATAGGCGTTAAAATACAGATTGGAGTAGATGGAAAAGAGCATGGCAAATTCTTTTGCTCTGGTAATCGATCCTCTGAGCTCCGGAAACGGCTGGATGCACTGCTGGCTGGTGGTGGACGGACGTTCTCACTACCTGGATGCCACGAGCGTCTTTCCTCCCTTTGGCGATGTGCTCAGGTTTGCGCGAGCCATCGCCCAAAACCAGCTCCCGCACGAATTCTTCTGGGATGAGGAGGGGCACGGCGTAAAGTTCCAGGCGCGGCCCCTTTCACCCAGGAGCGGCAGGTTCCGCCTGCAGGTCACGCATGATGGAGAAGTGGTGGTGGATGCCGAATTCGACCGGATGCAGATCGCCGGCGGATTGCTCGAGTCCTTACGTCACGTGGCACTGGACTGCCCGGGTGCGGAGAGTGAGTGGCAGTTCCCATACTTCCTGATCGAGGATTTTGAGCGCGACCTGGCGCAGGGCTTCCATAAGCCTGTCCGTCCCGGGCTGGTGAGTACCCCTCATTTTGTTTTCAATCATTACAGCGGCTACGGAGGCACCCAGACGCCGGCCTTCACCATCTGGGTGGATGACCACCCGGCCCTGTTCATGGCGATGGATGATCACGCGGAGCTCTGGCAGGCCTGGTTCGGACTGCTCGAAAAGATCAAAAGCGGAGACCTGCCGGTGGCGGTGGTTTTCAAAAGGGAAGGGGAAGCTGCCGCGGGGCTGTTTTCCATGTTTGGGATGGAGGTGGTCTTTCATTTTCAGGCGGAGCCGACCCCGAAGCCGGGTCAATTCCGATTGAAGATCATCGGGCAGCATCCAAAGATCAAGCCGGCGATCGATCAGCTGATGTTGGAAGTGATCCTCGACCCGCAGCAGTTCGTGCGGGCGTTTGCGCACTCGTTCAAGCAATTCCTGGAGACGGATTACCTGGCCTTTCTGAACAGTGCTGAGAACCGCTTCGATTTGCGCAGTCTGCCGCTCGATAGGTTGGTTTCATGAAGAACTGCGCCACCGGTTACGAAGGGTCTAGCAGCTTGTCGGAGAGCAGTGTTCCGAGGCGCAAAAAGCCAATTTGAACCGCGAAGAGCGCTAAGAACGCGAAGTTTAAAAGGTTTTTTAGCGATCTTCGCGTCCTTCGCGGTGAAAAATCGATGCTGACCAGGTTCTCCGACAGCCTGCTAGAGCTTATGAGCGCAGAGGCCCGAGTTGTTTTCTCGCTCCATTTGTACGCTACTAGCCCCCACATATGGGGGCATAAAATGGCGGATAACCAGCGTTTTTTCGAAAATAATCCTTCGCTATTCCTTCGTAGTTCCTTCGTAGATGCTTCGCTCATCTCTATGAGCCAAAATGACCCCCAAATATGGCCGGCATGTACAGATATGCTGTACAGACTGGAGAGATGGTATACGGGTGTTCGGGGACATGGTATACAGGTGGATTTGTTAAGGTTAGGCCTGGTCCTTGCGCAGGCTAAATTGGGTCAGTCTCTGCTTGAAGAAAAAGACCTGGAAAACGCCGTCCACC
>DATGYJ010000003.1:0-1697 GCA_035298105.1 Anaerolineales bacterium
GTAAGCACAATCGAGGTGCGTCCGCACTGCAATGATGCCGTTCAGACCGTCCTCGAGCATCGCGGCAAGCGGCGTGCGGTTGTCGAAACGGTGATTGATTCTGTTCATCCAGATCGATGCCATGTAGGCGTTGCGCGGATAGGACGTGCGCAGCGCGTCGGCAATGCCGACCAGATGTTCGATGCGTTCCATCAGGCCGGCAACCTCCGGAAACGGCGTGCTCTGACGAAACCAATGACATTCTGTCCGAGCAGCAGTGGGGCAACAAATTCTTTGAGAATGTGCCAGGCTGTCCCGGCAGTCTCATAGTTATAGCCCGGGTCACGCGTGGCGACACATTCGCCGTAACCCGTTAGCCCTTCACCCTGCAGCGTGATCAGAACACACTGGCGATCTGTCTCGCGTCCAAAGGATGTTTCAAACGGCGCAACGAGCGGCATACTGATGTGATGAAGTGTCATTGAATCGATTTTCATGAATGGTTCCTATTCGGTGGAGTATCGTTGTTTAGAGGCTTTGGTTCTTTGTCAGTATACCAAAACTTTGATGGACACTATCACAGGGCACTCGACCTCCGCCCTACCGTGTGTACCTTTTACAGGGCCTCTACTACAGAGTTTTGAATTAATATTTTCCGTCGTATCCATGTCGTTGCGAGGAGGGCATCCGGAGCGCAGCGCAGCGAAGTCGAAGGATCCCGACGAAGCAATCCCCTCATTCCTGGGAATACTCCACTCAACGGGAGATTGCTCACTCGCATTCCCCGGCACTCCCTGGCACCGCCCGCCAAGGCACACCTGTCCTGGCGTACGGTGCCAGGGGGTGTGCGCCCGGGGCAAATGTGAAGCTGAACGCTTCACCTGATTTGCTGGGCAAATCAGGGGTGGTGCCAGGGGGTGCAGTCGTTGATTTCAGGCAAAAGCGACTGAAGTCGCCACTACGAGGTTGATGGCCCTGCTCAATATTTCGAACACGAAAGAGATCGCTTGAGCTGATTTATTACTTTCATGTCTGCCGACGGATCTTGACCAAAGCGCAGCCAATTGGCACACAACATCCTGCTCAGCTCATGGGTCAGGTCTTGCGCCTGGAGGGTCATGTCGTAGGCTTTCTGCCACTCCCCTGTTTGAGCATAGGCTTCGATGAACGGAACGTATTCAGCGCCATATTCGGGAGCCAGTCCCTGTCCCTTCGCCTGCTTATACAAAGAGAGGACAGTCTGCCAATCTTTGACCTGGCGCGCCAGGTCAGCCTTCTCGAAGAAGTAACACCAGTTGTGAGCAGGCTCCGGTCCGAAAATCTCGGGGTCGGGCAGCGGCGCATTCGGGTCGGCAAGGATGCGGTCCGGGTTGGAAACAGCCAGCAATACATCCCGCCCGTCGCCCAGGACCCGGTCATAGGTGTAAACCTGATCCAGTACCCGCAGACATTTCGCACCCTCCTGGTGCAGGACGGCAATCCCATCGGAGGTGTTCCCCTCAAATACGAGACCGCGCAGTTGATATTTAAACCACATATCCGGTTTGTAATCAAAGTGGAACCGGCGAGAGAAGAACCAGTAGGGCAGCGAACCGTCTTCCGTCTGGTAATGATACAAAATATTGAACGCAAAGCCTGCATCCGAATAATGCGTGACAAAAAGAGAGGGCTGTTCGAACGTGAATAGAGCTGTGCCCGGCTGCAAGGCAGGCGCCCGC
>DATGYJ010000004.1:0-19564 GCA_035298105.1 Anaerolineales bacterium
TCCGTTAAGTAACGAGATCTTCCTGGCCGCCGACCAGGCCAGCGGATGGTATGCCTATAAGGATATCGGACAGGGGAAAATAGTCATCAGGAATATCAATGGCGGCGCTGAGACAACCATCGAGCAGCAGGATGACTATCGTTATCAGGTGGCTCTCTTGCCTGGCAGGAAACTCATGGCGCTTGGCTCCCAATATGGCTCCATTCATATTTGGACGATGCCGTAAAGGAGTATCGGATGAAAGATCCTTTAATTGGCAGCCGCATCAATCGCTATGAGATCCGCGAATCCGTCCGCAAGTCAGACGTGATCGGCATCTATAAGGCCTATGACACCAAGCTGGAGCGGTACGTATTGCTCAAAACGATCCTGCATTCCTCTGATTACTCAGAGCAAGCCGTACATTTTTTCCTGGCCGAATCAAAGACCCTGGCAAAGCTGGCGCATCCCAATATCGCCAAGGTCCTGGATTTTGGCTATGAGAGCGGCAATTTATATCTCATCAGTGAATATGTTCAGGGACAACCGCTTTCAGACCTGATGAATCATCCTTTGCCATGGCAAAAAGCCATCAACATCCTGCTGCCTTTAACCAACGCCCTGCTTTACGCCCATTCACGCGGGATTATTCACAGAGATCTGAAACCTGACAACATCGTCATCAACACCGACGATCAACCGATCCTGAGCGATTTCAGCCTGATGAGAATCATCGAGGATGAAGAGACCCGCGACTTCACCGGAACAAATGTCGGATTGGGATCCCCTGCTTATATTTCGCCTGAACAAGGTCAGGGGTTATCGGTCGATTTCCGCTCAGACATTTATTCATTAGGCGTGATTTTCTTCGAAATGGTGACAGGCAAAAAGCTATTCTATGCGACCAACAGCATGGAAATCGTCATCCAGCACATTATGGCTGACCCGCCCAAACCCCGCAGCATCATCCCGACTTTGCCGAAGATGGTCGAAAACATCATCCTCACTGCGCTTTCAAAAGATCCTGCCAGGCGCTATCAAACCATGGAAGAGTTTTCCAATGCCATGAAAGCTGTGATCGAGGCTGCAAATAAGGAGAAACAGAAAACCAGGCGTTTACCACGCCGGCAGCTTGGGATCCTGATCGGGGGGATCAGTTTGGCTTTGGTTGCCATTGGCCTGGTCTTTGCTAAGAACTTTTTACCGGCTTTCTCTTCCAGTCGGGCCGGCACGGCTGCTCAAACTTCAGTCACGCAGACGGAGGTCACCTCTCCTACTACTACCCCAGGACCCGAGATACCCACTGAAGCCTCACCCTCCCCCACGCCGATCAACTCACTCCTTGAGGGCCCTTTCGCAATTTACAAACTGCCGGCGGTACCGGTTCTGCCGGGCACTCCACTGCCGCCCGGCGATCAAGCCATCGATCCAAACAACGCTGGCTCGATCCGGGAACTCGCCCGTTGGGGAAAGCCGACCATCAATCAACTGGCATTGATCAACAATGATCAAGTGATCCTGGCAGCCACGAGCGCCGGACTTTATTATTTCGACCCCAAAGATCTGTCGGCCCGGGCTTTCTTTGACACCGCTGGCTCTGTATCGGTACTCACGGTCTCAAAGGATGGTGAGTGGGTGGCAACCGCCGATGCACAAGGCACCGT
Organism: Anaerolineales bacterium; assembly: GCA_035298105.1. GTDB lineage: Bacteria > Chloroflexota > Anaerolineae > Anaerolineales > Villigracilaceae > Defluviilinea. Next base: position 1,644 of record DATGYJ010000004.1, read on the forward strand.
CGCAGTTTGGAGCCTGCTGACCGGTCAACGGCTGCACCAGTTTCACCACGATGGGTTAAAAGTCCTGTCCCTTGATTTCTCCGACGATCATTCGAAGCTCGTCTTCAGCGATGCGAAGAAAAACATTTATCTTTGGAATCTGGAACAGAATCAGGAGCCTTATCCCTTTGAAAAAAGGCTGACTGCAAATGCCAACAGGGTCCTGTTCTCCGATGCAGGCGAGACGGTCATCAGCGGCGGCGATAATTTTCAGATCATGATCTGGGATGTCGGCACCGGCAAACTAAAGGACCAGCTTGCCGCAGCGCAAAAGATCAACGATATGGCCATTTCATCCGATGGCCATTATCTGGCGCTGGCCCTCAATCAGGCGATGATCCAGATCTGGGATTTGTCTTCCAAAACGGTCGTCAACGAAATCAAGGGTACGGATTATGAGGTCCTGAAGCCGTTCACATTTATCGCCTTCCTGCCCAACGACACCAACTTCCTGACCGGGTCGGCAGACGGTTTCATCCGTATTTGGAATACGCTGGTTGACTCAGAATATCTTTGGGAGACCACCTCCATCGATCAAACGGACCATCCGGGCACGGTCAACCCTATTAAAACCGTGGCCGTATTTGGGAGCGGCTCTAAATTCGTCGTCGGATTCGAGAACGGTCTTGTCGAGCTTTGGGATTTCACCACGAAGAAACGGGAAGTATTCAAAGAGCTGGGCTCTCAGCCAGTCAAGCGTATGGCGATCTCACCAGACGATCACTTCCTGGCATTTCAAAACGGTGAGTCGTTTGTGGACCTTCTTTCGATTGAGAATGACGCCCAGAATATCCAAATCGATGGCACTCTACCCAGAGGCGATCCCTTCTCACCTGATAACAAAATGATCGGTATTCAGGCCGATGACTTGAATCTATATCCCCTTTCTGTATCTGCAACCGCGCCACTGTTCACCCTCTATGATTTTCCACTCCATGGCTCGATGGGCTATTCACCAGACGGCAGGATTGTCAGCGCGTTTTCTGGCGGGAAGTTTGCCTACTGGTCAACTTCCACGGGCAGAGAGCTGAAAGCCAGCGTGCTAAAAAGCGAAAGTCATTGCCGGGTCATCTATCGTCGGGATAACACGTTTATCGCCGCAGGTTCCGAAAATGGCGTGATCCATTCCGATAAAAATCTAAAATACTTTTGTCAGGTGCTGCGCAACCCGCGTACCACCTCCGAAGACTTCCTTTCTGACGGCAGTATAATTGCCCTGTCTCTGCAAAACCAACGCATGGAAATCTGGGATCTCCGAAAAGACAGCTCGACCCACGAGATAAAACTCCAGACTCCCGGCGATGTTTTGGACGTAGCAATTTCAAACGACGGCAAACTATTGGCAGCGGCCTCTGCCAGCGGAACCATCGAAATCTATGACCTGGAAACCATGGAGCTCATTAAGGTTTTGGAATTGCGAACCGGTCCCGTTAATCACGTCTTATTTTCCAACAACAGCAAGTATCTCATTGCCGGGTTAGCCGACGGCACGCTGCGCTTTTTCGGTCTATATCCATAAAGGGAGAAACCATGCAGGACTTAACGGGCGTCACCATCGAACGATACAAAATCCTCAGAGAGCTGGGACGGGGAGGCATGGCTGTTGTATATCGCGCCATCGATACCATGCTCGACCGGAACGTGGCCATTAAGATGATCCTTCTGGAAAATACCAGCCAGGAAAAATCGGAAAAATTATTGAAGCGTTTTAACCGGGAAGCGAAGACCCTGGCGGCTTTATCCCACCCGAACATTGTCAAGGTCCTGGATTACGGTGAATACGAGAGCACACCTTACCTGGTTATGGAGTTCATTTCCGGCGGCGCCTTGAGATCCAAAATGGGCAAACCCATTCCTTATGCCGAAGCTGCCACTCTGCTCCTGCCGATTGCGCGCGCCTTGCAGCATGCGCATCAACAGAAGATCGTGCACCGTGACGTAAAGCCGGAAAACATCCTGCTCAACGATTCGGACCAGCCCATGCTCTCGGACTTTGGAATTCTAAAGCTGGTGGATGTGGAAGAGAGCCACGGTCTGACCGGCACAGGCAAAATTGTCGGCACACCCGCTTATATGTCACCCGAACAAATTCGTGGGCGGGAAGTGGACGGTCGGACAGACATGTACTCCCTGGGCATCCTCTTCTATGAGCTGGTTACCGGGAGAAAACCGTACAACGCCAACACACCGATTGAGCTTTCGCTGCAACACTTGCACGATCCGATCCCAAAAGCCAGGCAAGTGGTGCGCGACCTGCCGGCAGAAGTAGATCAAATCATCGCACGGGCGATCGCGAAGAACCCTGAAGACCGCTTCCCCAGCATGGCTGTTTTCGCACAGGCACTTGAAAAACTCAGCGGCACAACGGTGGGCACGACGACGGCCGAACGACGCGCCCTGAAGGCTGCCGAAGAAAAGAAACAACTGGCTGAGAAAGCCGCGCGGGAAAAGGCGGAGAAGAAGCAGGGCCGTTCCCGGACGCCGGTCTATGGTATCGCCGCCATCGTGGTAATTCTCGCAGTTTTGATGGCTATTTTCAGGCAGGACATTCCCTTCCTCGCCGGGCCGGCAACCAGTACACCTCCAGCCATTGTGGCGACGATAACGGTCGTGCCGCCAAAACCCTCGCCGACCGAGCCGGCTCCGCAAACCGGCACCGCAACACCTGGCGCTGAGACGCCTGCGCCGACAGCCACTGTGATCTCTCCATTCACGATCCAGACTCAGAATGCTTCGCAGGTGGTTGAGATCAGTCGCATACTTCGGATCTCCGTCATCAAGATGGACTGGATCGAGAACGGGAACTGGCTGGTCGATGCTGGCAGCAATGCCCTTTCCTTCATCGACACCAAGACTGCAAAAGCGACCAAGGTCAGCCTGGACGGCGGCGTGCCCCTCTCCATGTCGGTCTCTAATAATCACATCTATATCCTGTTGAACAACAGTATCAAGGTCATAGATGCCGAGACCCTTAAAGTGATCAAGACCATTTCACCGATTACCGGCGGGGCGATCAGCATGGCTGCCTCGCCCGATGGAAAATTACTCGCCCTGGGGATCTCGAACAACAAGACACAATTGCTCAATGCTGAGGACGGCACAGTGATCCGCAACCTGAAAAGCAATTACGGAGGCTGGGCTGTGGCGTTTTCACCGGACTCACAATACGTTGTCAGTGGAACTTCACAGGGAATCCTGAAGTGGGAAACTGCCACCGGCTTATGGCAGCCGATTAGTGGCGGGCAGGACAAAATCGTAAGAAGCCTCGCATTCTCACATGATGGCAAAACCATCGCCGGCGCCGGCGACGGTTTCATCTTCTTTTGGAACGTCGCAGATGGCGAAATCGTGCGCCAGGTAGATAACGAAAAGTTTGGCATTGTCAGCAGCCTGGATTTTTCACCGGATGATTCCATGCTCGTGACCGGGACGGACGATAATATCGTCCGGATCTGGGACGTAGCCTCAGGTTCGGTCATCAAAGAATTGACGGGACATACTGGCCGGGTAGTCGGGGCCTGCTTTTCGCCTGATGGTCGCAACATTGCCTCCGGTGCGGGCAATGAAGCCAGTATCCGCATCTGGGGCTTACCGTAGTTGATCGCCGAGAGTTATCTTCAAGACCCTCACATGACACCCGGAGTACACTGCGCATGCGATTGAATCATTTCCTAACCCTGGGCAAGATCGTCATAGCTGTTAGCATCCTCTTACTGACTCCAATAAAGGGACTGGCGCAGTCGGCGGTTGACCTGGTGGTGCATTATGTGGAAGTCACTCGCGCTGAAGATGGAACTTCCTATGGCGTGAATGTCTATTTTTCTGTGCTGGATGACTCGGCCAACCCAGTGAGGGACCTGACGGAGCAGGCGCTGACGGTCGCAGAAGATGGTCAAAAAGTTGAAGTCCAGAGACTTGGCACCATCACCGATCAGCCTCTTAACCTGGTCCTGGTGATGGATACCAGCGGAAGTATGCTGGGCGCAAGCATCACCGACGCAAAAGCCGCGACCATCAACTTTGTACTGGGATTGATGAAACCAAACGATCAAGCCTCCATCATGACGTTTGACAATAATTTCAAGACCCAGGTTAACTTCACCAGCGATCAAAAAACCATTACCGACGGGATCAACCGGATCGATGTGATCAACGAAACAGGATCCTGTCTCTATGACTCTGCCTATGCAGCCGTGGATGCCGTTTCTACTTTTTCGAGCGGAAGTCGGGCTGTGATCCTGTTGACTGACGGCAGAGACGAGACTGCCAATCATGCCATCTGTAGTGCGCGGACCGCCGAGGAGGTGATCCAACTGGCTTCAAACGGTGAAAAGCGTACCCCGATCTACACGCTGGGCCTGGGATCAGGCAGTGATACGGAGTCCCTTCGAAACCTCTCGAAGCGCACCGGTGGTCTTTATTTCTATGCTTCCAATTCATCGAAGCTGACAAATGTCCTGCAGACCTTATCGGACCGCCTGCGCCTGCAGTATATTGTTACATACAAATCGACTTCTTTGCCGGGACCGCATATCGTCACGCTGAGTATGAACCAGACCGGTGTCGAAGTGAAAGATAGCCGCAACTTTCAACTGTCTGCCCTTCCCGTCCATATCGCTTTCACCACGCCCCTCGAAGGCGAAACGGTCGGAAATCTTTTGAAGATCGCGGTTTCCCTCACCAGTCAGGGGGACACGGTCATAGAAAGGGTCGCCTTTGAGGTCAACGGTGTCGAAGTAGACAGCGATGAAACCAAGCCATATGAGATCGAACTCGATGCCCGGCAGTACCCCATCGGCGCAATGGCAGTCTCGGCCATCGCCTATGGGGCAAATAATACGGAGCTTGCCCGTAGTTCTCCAGTGCACCTAACCCACGCAGAGCATGTTGGAGAGCTCCTGGTGACTCCTGCTGAAGTCCAATCCGCGTCTGTGCCGGCCGGACCGGTCGAGAATAGCAGTTCCATGGTCGTTACGGCCGTGATCCTCAGCGGCTTGAGCATTGTTGCCATTGCCGTGCTGCTCTTCTTTTTGGTGCGCCAGCAGAAGCAGGCGGGCGTCCGGACCCTGGAAAACGATGTGGATGACAACACACAGCCCCCCATGATGAGCATACCGGTCTACCACAAGGTCGACGAAGATCGGAAAGAAAGCAGCTCTGAATTTGATTCCGGCGGCTTAGGCGCACTCACCGTAGAGGCGAGTGACGATTCGTCGCTGCTGGGCCATCGCTTTGAAATCACTACTTCGTTGATCACCCTCGGTCGCAGCGCCGACAATGACATTAATTTTCCAAACGATAAACCGGTCTCCCGTCATCATGCCGAAATCTATCAGATCGGTGACAAGCTCTACCTGAGGGAAGTAGAAACGACGGATGACTCTGGTACCGCGAAACCTCCTAAATATGGAACGTTCTTGAATCAGACACCCATGGGACCAGACCCAGCTTTGTTAAAGACTGGGGATGAAATCCAACTGGGAAAGCGCGTCCGCTTGAAGTTCGAATCCTATGCGCGTGACGTAGATGCCGATATGCTGACCTATGATGATCTGACTGGCACCGAGGACGTTGATCAAACGCAGGCGCAATAACTCGGTACAGTCAGCAAAGAATAACGGTCATGGTTTCTCAACCTGAAAGAGCTCGATTTGAATTTGGTTCCGCCTGCGATGTGGAATCCCTAAACGCAATATTTTTCAGGTAATTTGCGCTTCGTTTCAGGAGGTCTGTATGTCATTTATCAATGGTGCAACGGTAGGACCTTACAGTATTCAAGAGCTGTTAGGACAAGGGGGGATGGCAACAGTTTATAAAGCCTATCATTCGGCCCTCGACCGTTATGTCGCCATCAAGGTCCTGGATGCCACCTTAGGCAAGGAACGGGATTTCATCGAACGATTCAAACGCGAAGCCCGCGTGATTGCCAAGCTCGATAACGGCCATATTGTGCCGGTCTATGACTTTGACGAAGAGGATGGACAGCCTTATATCGTCTTGAAATTTATCGACGGCCAAACTCTGAGAGATCGCATGAAGGCCTCACCTCTTTCAGAATTTGAAATCCTGAAGATCGTCAGTGCAGTGGGAGATGGGCTGCAGTACGCGCACAATCGGGGGGTCCTGCATCGCGACATTAAACCGTCCAATGTTTTGGTGGCAGGCGATGGAAAAATTTATCTCACAGATTTTGGGTTAGCCAGGATCGTGGAAAGCGCCTCCAGCCTGACCGGCGATATGATTGTCGGCACGCCCCAATATATGTCCCCTGAACAGGCCATAAACGCCGAACACCTGGATGAAGGCACAGACATATATTCATTTGGGGTGATGATGTACGAAATGGTCACCGGCTGTTTACCCTTTGATGCCGATACAATGTTCACTGTCATTGAAGATCATATCCATAAACCACCGCCTCTGCCCACCTCCATCAAGCCGGATTTACCCGAGGAAGTGGAGCGGGTCATCCTGAAAGCCCTCGCCAAGCAACGCAGTGACCGTTATGCCAAGGTAGCAGACCTGGTGAATGCCTTTAAGAAAGCCTGGCTGCCCAATACTGAGCAGCGCGATACGTCCTCGACGACGATGGAATCCATGGGGATTGCGAGCCTGCTGGCCGAAACCGGAAAATCCTTCCCTGTGGCTGAAGAAACCGTGGTGCTTGGCAGGAATAGTTCTGCCAGGAATATCCAAAATGATATCGATCTGAGCGACCTGGATGTGAAGAAAATCATCTCACGCCGTCATGCGATGATCCAGCGTGAGAATAACGAGTTTGTCCTGCATGATCTCGACAGCCGGAACGGCACCTTCGTCAATGGGAAACGGTTGTCGTCAAACGAGCCCCATATGCTGGTTTACGGCGACGTGATCGAATTTGGGACGGGCGGAGTGAAACTCACGTTCCTTAAGTAGTTTGGCAAATACCGGATCAAGACATATTTACCGGACCTGACCGCCATTTTCAGGAGGCTGCTTCTCCATCCACTGAAAACACGAGCTTGGTCAGGTCCGCGTTTTTACATGGATAGTCTGACCGCTGCGCCAGCAACTGCTTTCGGACTATCGGAGCGACTATTTCGTCAGGCCGGGCAATACACGACAAAACTTTCAATACTGTCAACAGGTTTGTACCCAAAAGCACAAGCTTGACGTCATGTCCATGTAGAATTATATAGAATCATTCATAATTTATGCATCACCATTCATTCAGGAGTTCTCATCATGTTTTCCAAGGCCCCCGAAAAGGGACAGGCGCTCATATTGATCGCCTTAGCAGCCGTAGGGCTTTTTGCATTCGCAGCCCTGGCAATCGATGGAAGTCGGGTGTATTCTGAAAAGCGGCATGCCCAGAACGCCGCGGATACCGCGGCGCTGGCCGCAGCTCTGAGCTACACACGCAATAACAGCGCGACCATTCCCGAGCTTCAGCAGATAGCGCAGGACCGCGCCACCTCCAATGGTTTTGACAACCTCGAGAAAAGCGACATCACCATCGCGGTGGAGAGTACCGTCTGTCCAGGAGGGGCAGCCGGAAAGAACATTACGGTCACCATCATCGCCTACGTGGACACTTCCTTCACCCGCGTGATCGGGAGGGATCGAGTGAAGACGGCTGTGACCGCGACCTCCCGGGCCTGTGGCTATTATTTGGCTCCATTGTTTGGCGGTTATCCAATTGTAGGACTCGGCCGCTACAACGACCCCAAGATGAAGAATTGCGCCTTCGATAGCGGCCAAAGTAAGGCGGCTGAGTGGAAGGTCAAGGGGGGAGGCATCTTTTCAAATGGCTGCGCCCACTCAAAGGACAGCGACTCGGTCACATTTGTTGATCCGGGTACCTGTGTCACAAGCGTTGGGGCAGCCTCCGGCTTCGGCTGCACGGTCCAACAAAACCAAACTCTGCTGGAGATCAATTATCCGACGGATGTACTTAAGATCATGCCACCCAATCCCTGTGATGGCACACCTGGAGACATCGGCCTTCCCCCACCCACGAGCGGCTCGACATTCACCAATGGCGTTTACTGCATTTCACATTTTGATGATTATGATAAAAAGGATATCGTCCTGGACAACGCAACACTCTATGTTACCGACACAAACTTTAGTCTGAAATTTGCAGGCACCGGCGGTTTTTATGGCACCCCGACAGAGAGCGGAGGGTATACCGGCAGTAAACCTTATGAAGACTATTATATGATCATTGCCATGAGCGACCCGCCCTGCGAAGACTTCACCAAGGGCGACCAGACCATTGAGTGGAGAGGCAATGGCAGCGGCAGTTTCTATGGAACGATCCTGGCACCCTCTGCCTGCCTCGACTTGCGTGGTAATGGGGATACCGATGGTATGCATACGCAGATCATTGCTTACACCGTAAGCTCGAACGGGAATGCGGGCGCTAAGAATCAGGTTTATATCAATTATGAGGCCGATGAAAACCATCAAGATCCCGTATTTCCATTCATCTCACAATTGAGATAATCAATTCAATCATCAAGAGCGACGCCCAAAATGCGTCGCTTTTTTCTTTTAAGCGCTTGACTCCTCATTCTTGCTTTATGGCACGGAACAAGTCTCATAAGAATTATCCTGGCACTTCTACACCCCTGGAAAAGACAAAGAGCTGCGATCCTTCATCCATCTTATATCGCCCGAAAAATGCATCACAGGCTCTCAAGAAAAAGATGAATCATGTCTTCTTTACCTAGTACTTTTGGATACTATGATTGTAACTTTATATTAATGTAAGATGAGTAAAATATACTTAGAAATCAAATGTTTGCTTTTTTGAGTCAGTAAGGAGTTGCCCTATGGAACATAAACTACAGGAACGGGGCCAGGCATTAATTCTTATCGTACTTGCGGCGGTGGGGTTATTTGCTTTTGCAGCTCTGGCCATCGATGGCAGCCGGGTATTTTCTGACCGGCGCCATGCCCAAAACGCCGCCGACACGGCGGTTCTCGCGGCTGCACTCTCTAAAATTAGAGGGGGCGACTATGCCCTTGCCGCCTCGAAACGCGCCGACAGTAATGGCTATAATAATACAAACAGCACGGTTGAGGTCCATACCTGCAAGGAGGTGGCAGACAATAACCTCCAGCCGCCTTGCGTTGGCCTGCCTACCGGAGCGGACCCGGCTGAATATATTCAAGTTGTGATCAGATTTATCACCAAGACCACCTTTGCACGGATCATCGGCAGGCCCGAGGTGCCGGGTATCGTTACCGCGATCGCCCGAGCCCAGGTGGGAGGCACTGGCTCCGCCGGAGGAACTCCGGCTGTTGCTGCGTTCAATCCTCATGACCCCGATGCAATTTTAGGAGACGGAAATTTCACGCTGAACATCACGAATAGCGGTATGTTCGACAACTCAGATAATGGCTGTGCGTTTAGAACGAATGGCACTTCTGGCAGCTATACGGTATCTACCTCTTATGATGTTGTTGGCCACTATTGCAAGAATGGATTTCCTGACCTCAATCCCTCGACTGCCCTCAATGAGGGCGCAACCCAACTGCCATCGCCTTCATATAATTTCCCTGTTCCGTCCATTTCCTGCTCAGCACCCAGTGTTTTAAATGGATCAACCTTCTCTCCTGGTATACATACTAACGCGAATATCCCGAACGGAACATACAGCTTCGCATCCGGTGATCACTGTTTCCCGAACGGCTTGAAGATCAATGGGAATAACACCATCACTGTGGAGGATGGCGCCAACTTCCTGATCAGTGGAGGCAGTCTTGATGCCAATATGAATGGTAATTTTAATTGCACCAATACGATGATCTATGTAAATGGCGGAAGCAGTGTAAGCTTCAATGGGAATGGCACGAACACTTGTGCAGGCCTGACTCTCTATATGGCTACAGGGAGTGTGTTCTGGGGTGGAAATCCTGTCAACAATATTAGCGCCCCAAGCAGTGGACCTTACCAGGGCCTGTTGGTATATTTACCCAACTCAAATAAGAGCGATGTTACCATTACCGGCAACTCAGGCAGCCAATTTACCGGTTCGATCATTGCAACCGGCTCCACCGTCGAGATCCAGGGGAACAGTCACACCCTGGCGCTCAGCACCCAAATTATTGGCGATAAAGTCCATTTTAAAGGGGGTGGAGATATTAATATTGACTATAATCCCGCACTCGTAGTCCCGGCCAATTCGGCGACGCAGATTCAGTTGACAAAATAAGATAAGATCATTAACGTGACAAAGCCGGGCTTGCAGTGCCCGGCTTTGTCTTTTTATTGCAGCTTCACAAGCTGCGTGTGGCGGAGGAAACGGATGCCTGGATATCTTTGTCTGTCGGCGCATTAGATCCATACCCCCCATAAGTCCTGAACAGGGGGTGTAACTTTTTCCTCGTTGACTTTGATATGGCGAATTTGTATAATAAATTGGACACACAGCATCATTTTTATTTTCCTGTGTCACTCAAGGAGGATCTATGTCAGATAAAATACGCGCATCCCTACTTTCATTGACAATCATAGCAGTTTTAGTTTTTAGTGCAGTTGGGACAACAATTGTATATGCCGATGGGGATCCGCCACCAGACAAACCGGCCGCCGCAACAACCGGCAGTTCTGATGAAGCGAGTACACACGCAACCGGCACCAAAACCCACACTCCTAAAGAGGCAACCAAAACTCACCACAATAAAAACACGAATAGTGCACAGGCAACTAGCGCTCCTGCCGATTCGAATGTCTTGAGTGCGGTCCCCGAGAATACAACGGTCACCGTGCTGGATGCCCACGGACAGTCCCGGCCTTTGGCTTCACAGGAGGCCGCGCAGGCAATTGCTACCACCAGTGACCCGATCTGGTGTCCGGGTACACAAGCACCGACGCCCGCAGCCAATGGTTGTACGGATACATTCCCAAGCTTTGATGCCTTGTTAACTTTCCTGTCAGGGAACGCCTCCTATCAGGGTGCCGGCACGATTTACGTTCAGCAGGGCGCCTACACTGGCGGCGAGACTACCATAGACTTTAACGCTTACAACTTGAGCAACATCAGCAACGCTGACCTGACCATCACTGGCGGGTGGAATACCAGCACGAATGTTGTCGATCCCGCAGCCACGAGCGATTTCACGAACACAGCCATTATCATTGGTTCCAGCGCAAATCCCTGGGGCGGCTCGCTGACGCTTAATAACATCACCATGAGTTTCGATACGACCTTCTCCAATAATGCCAGCAACCAGACGATGAATGGCCTCACGCTCTCCTCACAATTGGATGTCAACTTGACTAAGGTCAGCGTCAACAATGCTCCCAACGATGGAGCTGACATTACCGCGGGTCGGGACGTCAATGTGAGCGGCGCGGACTTTGAGCGAAATCAGACGACAGGTATGCTCGTCAAGGCCGGCAGAAATGTTAACGTCGGAGATAGCTCATTTAGCAATCCTGTCAATGGGCGTCGCCAGGAAACCGGTTTGGATATTACCAGTGGCGCATCTACCTCCCTATTCAATGTCCTTGCAAATGACAACCGCGTCGCAGGCGCCAATATCAATTCAACCGGCGCAGTGACAATCGGCAACAGTGTCTTCTCAGGAACAAAATTGATACAAGGGGCTACCTTCCTGGGCTATGGCTTGCAGGTGGTTACACCGGATATTATTTCGATTGACACTGTCACCGCAAATGATAATTTCCTCTGGGGCGCTTCACTTCAGGCTGGCGGAAATATCGCTGTTAACAACAGTATATTCAATGCAAATACAACGGCTTCGACGGGCTTCATCGACGATACTGGCCTGGTCATCAAAGGCGGCAGTAATGTTGCCCTCAATAGCGTCACGGCCAACGATAACCGCCTGTTTGGCGCCGTGATCGACGCAACCGGAACAGTTTCCATTAACAATAGCACATTCAACAATAACAGGGGCACCACTACGACCGGCGGCGTAACTGAATTTCACGGGCATGGTCTGAAAGTGACTTCACTTGCCACGATCAACCTCAACAATGTCACTGCGTCGAACAATATGCTCTTTGGCGCTCAGTTGAATGCCGGCGGAGATGTAAACATTGCCAACAGCACCTTCAGCGACTGCACGACCTGTACGCCTTCCGCTGCTTTGGGCATAGGCCTGGATGTTGTCAGCACCGGAAACACTGCCCTCTTGAACGTGATATTAGACAGCAACCAGACTTTCGGCGCAACGATTCAGGCTGGCGGCGATGTCTTCCTGACTACTGTCACGGCAACGAACAATGGCGCAGACGGTGTAGCGGTCCAAACCGCTTGTACTCACCTGAGTGGCGGCACCTATTCCGGCAATGGTCAGTACGGATTGAACCTTGGCAGCTCCGCCCTGGACCTGGATGCGGCGAATGCGCCCACATTCTCGGGCAACGGCGCAGGTGATATCTTCCCGACCAATCCACCCACTTGTACTCTCGTCCTGGGTGGAAATACTGCTGGCGGCCCCGCTGCTGGAATGGCTACCGGTGGCACAACTGGCGGAACGACTGTTCTCGCCTCCAGCTCAAGCTTCGGAAATCTTACGTTCAAGAGTTTCCTGTCAAGTGCAAACGCACTCAGTTCCTTTGCAGGAAGATACGCATACGTATTTTCCAACTCTGGGATCCAGATCGTGGTGTTTACCCCCTCCCTGGATGAAATCGCAATGGAAGGAACCTATCGAGCGTATTGATCGCAGAAGTATAAAGACCAGGTAGAGATTTCGCTGGTTTGCAGGATAAGTTCTGCATATTCTCTGCTACAATTGAGGAACGGCTCATAACCGTTCCTCAATTTTATTTAAGGGAAATCGATCATGAAAAGAAAATCTTTGTCTATTATTCTCCCGGTCTTTATTTTGACAATTGTTTTGGCAGGCTGCGGAGCACCACCCCCGCCCGCGCCAGCTACTACAGTGCCTCCCACGCAAGCGGCAATTGTTCCCACGATTACAACAACACCTGATCCGTGCGGACCGGACCAGATCGAAGCGGAAGTTCAGAAAGTCAACAAGCACATGCGTGAGTTTGATGATGCTTCTACCCTGGCTTCCAGTGTGCCCCGTGACCGGCTGGGTGACTCCATCGCCGACCTGCAGAGAATTCGTCGTGAAGCCGAAGACCAGCCAATCCCCGCTTGTTTGACCAACCTGAAGACTTATGAAGTTGTGCATATGAATACGGTGATCAGTACCCTGCTTGCATTTATGCACGTGAGCGATCCACTGTCTATCCACTGCAACGACACGGCTAATAATCCCGAAGCACAAGCGCTCTGTCAAAATATTGCCCTGGCCGGCCAACAGCACGACCAGTACCTTTTGGAAGTAGCTCGCCTGCTGGGGCTTACGGTAGTCCCGGCAACTCCCGGAGCGGCTAACACCCCCGCAGAAACCCCAACACCTTAAGGTAACCAATCTTATTTGAGGTTAACTTCCCTGCTCGAGCCGGCGTCCTCGGCGGCGGAGGCATCACCTGAACATAAACTTGCAAGCGAACTATGGATAACCTGAATAATCTTATTTGAGGTGAATGTTATGCGTCCCGACTGGGACTCCTATTTCATGAAAATCGCTTATGCCGTTTCGGAACGCAGTACCTGTGACCGTGCTTTGGTCGGTTGTGTACTGGTACTGGAGAAACGGATCCTGACGACAGGCTTCAATGGCTCGCCGGCCGGGCAAGCACACTGCGACGAGATTGGGCACCTGCTCGTGGATGGACATTGCGTCCGCACGATCCATGCCGAGACCAATGCCATTATCCAGGCTGCGCTGCATGGCGTTTCAACGAAGGGGGCAACTTGTTATGTCACCCATCTGCCTTGTATCAATTGCACAAAAGCGCTCATCAACGCAGGCATTTCCCGCATTGTCTATAGCGTTGCCTATCGCACAGATGAAAATGCGATCAGCTTCCTTGAAGCCGCGCATATTGAAGTTGTGCAGCAGGCATTTACACCAATGGCATAGCGCCAGCAAATCGAAAGAGCCGCGCTTTCGTCAGCGCGGCTCTTTCTGCTTTGATTGAATATTATTCACTTGGGATGATGAGCCACAGCAGAATGTAGAGCAGAATTCCTGGCACACCGCCCGGAATGAAGGCGATCAGCATCGCCAGGCGGAACCAAAAAGCGCTGATACCAAAGAATTCGCCCAATCCGCCACAGACACCGGCCAGTATGCGATGCCTGCGTGAGCGTCGCAAGGCTTGTTTTTGATGGGTAGTCATTTTACATCTCCTGTTTATCAGTAATTCAATATTATGTACGCAGGAGATTTGGAAAAGTCGCAGGGGCAGCTCACGCATTCCGGACGTACCGGTCAAACCAGGCCAGGGTTCGCTCCCAGGCATCTTTGGCGGCTTCAGGATTATAACGGGGCCCAGTGTCTCCTCTAAAGTAGTGAACCTGAAACATTCGCTTCCCCGCCTGTTATCTTCCCATCACAAAGACACAGACCGAGCTCCCCTCTTTCCCCGTCTTGAAAATCTGCGTCGCTGGCTGGCCCATCCATTCCTTCAGCAGCGCCTCATCCATTCTACAGAGCTCAGGATGCTTTTCCAGGATCGCGGCATAGGGGCAATGACCAAAGATCAGGCGCGGTCCCTCTGAACCGGCTTCCCAGCGCGCATGATAATTCATTTGATTGAGTTTTTCGACCGTGAGATTCAGTCTCTTTGAAAGCGGCTGGGTCACGAAATGGGCTTCGCCTGCCAGGCGCTTCGCCAATGCTTCCATACGGATATCCGATCCTGCTTCCACTAACAGCGCCTCGCTCAACGCCGCCAGGTTATCACCCAGGGCAGCCTGAGGCAGCGAATAGACCTGCTCCGGCCTGCCTCGCCCGCCTCGTTCACCTACAGCCGCTACCTCCAGACGCCCATCTGAGACCAGGACCCTGAGGTGATGTCTGACCGTAGCCGTGGACATCTTCAGGGCACGGGAAATCTCCCGCGCCGAGGCGGTACGGGTCTTGTTCAGGTAAGCAAGAACTTTTTGGCGGGCAGTTACCATATATTCCCTGGAACGCTCTAGCCACTCTCCGTCACACCTGCACCGACTGCAGGTGCGGTGTTGCGAGGAGGGTGATCTTCTCGACGACACTTGCACCTGGCACCGCCACTGCGGAGCGTCCCCGAAGCGCAGCGGAGTGGGAGGGCAGCTGTCCGCCGGAGCGTTTCGTCATTTACTGAATTTGTCACAACTGACAGAGTGATTATACTCACTTTCTTAATTTTGTATAAATATTTTTACATAATTGCGTTGACTTTAGAGGCTCAGGAGTTATAATCAGATTTGTGATAGATAGTACCAGAATTGATTGAAATCTAGTTACCTGACAGTTTCAAATTTCAACCAGTCACCGGTGGTTGAGTGCCCGGGATCGTTCCTTCGACAAACTCATTCAGACCCCAGGGGCGTGTCGAAACCACCGATTTCAGAAAAATCTTCGTTTTCCTGAAGCTTGTGGTCTCGATACGGCGGCCAAGGCGATGCATTTTTGAATAAGCTGGACTAGAGCTGCCGCCTACTCGACCAGAGGGTTGCTTCTTAGACAAACTGTCAGGTGATTAGGATAGAAATCATATTCAGCGAACACTACACGAAGATCGAGATTGCATCGTTGAAATCACACCTAGATCTGGTTGCAAACACTTTAGAATCTAATATGACAGGCCGTAGAGGAAAATAATGGAATTCCAAAACTACATCAATGGCAAGTGGGTCGAAGGCAGAAACAGGTTTCAGACCATTAACCCGGCCAATGAAGAATTGGTCGCTGAGATCGCCCAGGCCGAAGCTACTGATGTAGAGTCCGCGGTGAACGCTGCGGCGCAGGCTTTCCAATCCTGGCGGCTCATGCCTGCCCCCCTGCGTGGTGAATTGCTCTTTAAAATCGGAGATATCCTCAAACAAAAGAAGGAAGAACTGGCACGCCTGCTCACCCAGGATATGGGCAAAGTGATCTCAGAAGCGCGTGGCGACGTGCAGGAAGCCATTGACATGGCATACTACATGGGCGGCGAAGGACGCCGCCTGCTTGGCTACACCGCTCCTGTGGAAATGCCGAACAAGTTCGGGATGGCGGTCCGTGATCCCGCCGGTATTGTGGGGCTGATCACACCGTGGAATTTCCCGATTGCCGTGCCTTCCTGGAAGATCTTCCCTGCATTGGTCGCCGGTAACACGATTATCTGGAAACCGTCGCCGGAGACGCCCGCCATCTCAGCCGCCTTCGTCAAGGTCTTTGAAGAGGCGGGCTTGCCGGCCGGCGTCTTCAATCTGCTTTTGGCGCCCGGCGTGGAAGTGGCAAAGGCGCTCGTCAATCACCCCGCGGTGCGCGTTCTTTCATTTACCGGGTCAACTCCAACCGGACGCTCGATTGCAGAATCAGCCGCACGCCTCAACAAAAAGTTATCCCTTGAGATGGGCGGCAAGAACGCCATTATCGTGCTGGACGATGCGGACCTTGACCTGGTCACAGACGCCACGCTTTGGGCTGCGTTTGGAACCACAGGTCAACGCTGCACCGCCGCCAGCCGTTTGATCGTTCAAAGCGGGATCGCCAGCAAAGTCAAAGAGGCATTGGTCGAACGGACGAAAACTCTTAAGCTCGGCGATGGCCTCGACGAGAGCGTGGAGATCGGTCCAGTGATCAACAAGGCGGCGATTGAGAGAATCGATAGGTACGTGCAGATTGGTCAGAAAGAAGGTGCACGCGCGTTGACCGGCGCCTCGGTGGTGGATGTAAACGGCAAAGGCTTTTTCTACAGCCCCACTCTCTTTGACGGGGTCCAGCCCGGCTCAACGCTGGAAGCGGAAGAGATCTTTGGCCCGGTGCTTTCCATCGTCGAAGTCAATTCGCTTGAGGCCGCGATCGAAGTCAATAACCGTTCCCAGTATGGATTATCGACCTCGATCTTTACCCAGGATGTGAACCGGGCCTTTACCGCGATGCGCGATATCTTTAGCGGACTGGTCTACATCAATCATGGCACCACCGGCGCAGAGATCCAGTTCCCGTTTGGCGGCATACGCGGCACAGGCAACGGGCATCGCGAAGCAGGCCAGGCCGCCCTGGAAGTATTTACAGAATGGAAGTCCATCTATGTGGACTACTCAGGTAAATTGCAGCGTGCACAGATCGATAACCGCGCAGAGTAGACAAGTAGGCAAGTAGCAAGTACACAGGTAAACACGTAAACTGCTTACTAAACACTGAACACTGATCACTGAACACTGATTACTGATGACTTTAACCTGGGAAAGTACCTACGCCATCGCTTTAGAGCTACGGAGACAACATCCGGATGTAAATTTGGATGATGTCACCTTAGTACAGATTTACCAATGGACACTGCAGCTACCGGAATTTGAGGATGACCCGTCACTTGCCAATGACGATATCCTTTACGCAATCTATCAAGACTGGTTCGAGGAGAACATCAATGGATAATGAAAAACTTAGCTTGCCCCAATACGACATTCCGGCCGATATCCAGAATGCCGTAACGGTTACCACGCTCGACCGCCTCTATAACTGGGGTCGGCGTTCCTCGGTGTGGCCGCTCATGTTCGGTCTGGCGTGCTGCGCCATTGAAATGATCGTCGCACAGACCGCGCGCTACGATATGGCTCGCTTCGGCATGGAAGTGATGCGTCCCACCCCACGCCAGGCGGATCTGATGATCGTCTCCGGCACGGTAACCAAGAAGATGGTCCCTGCCGTGGTCCGCCTCTACAACCAAATGCCGGAGCCGAAATACGTGGTGGCCATGGGCGCCTGCGCCTCGAGCGGTGGTCCATTCAAAGAGGGTTATAACGTTGTGGCCGGCATTGATAAATTCCTGCCGGTGGATGTTTACATTCCCGGCTGCCCGCCCACCC
>DATGYJ010000005.1:0-11077 GCA_035298105.1 Anaerolineales bacterium
CCTATGGCAATCCCCAGGCGAGATTTGATGCTCTGATAAATAGACGTAAGGTCGTCCAGGACATCTTCAAATTCCAAGACGGTGTGCGAAAATAAAGCTGTTGCCAACGCCCAGGTGGAGATAAATAGAAGCACCATTCCCAGTAAAGCACTAAGGATCCCACCCGGGATGCTTTCCAGCAAATCTGATGGGTAGACCGCCAGGATAAAGAGACTTATAGGGAACGGAATTGCTCTTCTCCACGAGCGATTTGCGAAGGATAAGGACAAACCAGCCACGAAACGAGATAGCAGCAAACCGATCAACGCCGTTAATACAATCAAGCCGCCAATCAGAATTGGCAGAATCCTGCCTGAGGGCGAATCCAGCCACATCGATGGGTAGCGAAACATTGCCACAGTATCTATCGCTAAAGTCACCATGATGGATAGCAGGGCAACTATCTCTCCATGCAGGATCAACAATCGTTGAGTAGGAGGAATTTCCTCTGTTCTGTATGGGCGAAAGACACGGATTAAAGAAAGCAAAGCTGCAAAAAATGACAATTGAATGCCGAAAGACCCGACGGCATCATAAGGATCATCGGCGAATGGGTTGACGATTGCCAGCCACGAAAGATTTTTGCTAGTATCAAAAAAGGCGATGAAGAAGACCGTCAAGAAGAAAACAACAACTGTTAGGGTCTTGAGCGATCTCCTTGTTTGAGTTCTCATATCCCAAATCATACACTCTTTATTCCCGCAAAGGCTTTCATTGTCGATCCAGACTTTCCAGATTGTTCTTGTCACCTTCAGAAAATCATTTAAACCCAGCCCCCATATATAGGGGTCAAAACTGCGCATAAACCTCATTCCTTTGAAATATATGAATTCGCTCTGAACTCGCTCTGAATTCGCTCTTCCTTCGCTCTAAACCTTGACCCAAATTAACCCCCAAATATGGGAAGGCAGGAAAGAGTAAAAAGTCGAAGAGAAGAAGGAATAAGCGTAAAGTGGAGAAAGTCGATATTAGATCTTCGAGATTAGAGAGTAGTGATTGGTGGATGGGCGCCCTCGAAGGTCTGATCCTGCGCGCCGAACTTTTCCCCTCTCATCCGTGTATAGTATAGTACAGCGTGCCGCATGGATTTCCCTAATCCGGTAATGATCAGGACAAGCGGCAAATCCAATCCCTGGAGAAAAATTGCAGATCATTATCCGTGCACAGAGCGGCGATCGAGAAGCTTTTGCCCTTTTGTTCGAACAATACAGGAACCTGGTCTATAAAACGGCTTATTTAATGCTGGGCGAATCCACCGAAGCGGAAGATGCGCTTCAGGAAGTCTTCGTTCAAGTATATCGGTCGCTTGCCGGGTTCGACCCACACAAGGCTGCTTTTACGACCTGGCTCTATCGCGTCACATTCAATTATTGTTTAAATCAGCGCCGGAAAAAACATCCCATCAGTTTGCCATTGGATGAGATTTCTCCGACATTGAAGAGTGAATTTCCTGGTTCCCAACTGGCGGAGGAAGAAGTCCTGCAACAGGCAATCGGCAGGTTAACCGATAAACAAAAAGCGGTGGTGATCCTGCGTTATTTCTGGGATCTGCCCTACGCTGAGATCGCTCAGATCCTGGATCTGCCACTGGGAACTGTCAAATCGAGAATCGATCTGGCGTTGAAGACGTTACGAAAAGTACTTGAGAAACAGGAAACCGGCAAAAGCTCTGTTTCTCAAATGGAGATGTGCGAATGAACTGTGAGCAAGTACAAGCCCTTTTGCTTTCCTATCTAGATGGTGAGATTACGCCATCGGAACGTGCATTGATCCTGACACATCTCTCTGGTTGTACTGTTTGCCAGCAGGAACTTAACCTGCTGTCTACGGCTCGTAGCCAGGTTCGTGCGGCGCTGCAGCGCCGTGCGCTCCAAGCAGCCCCCTCTCAGGGAGCCTGGAGCCGGCTCGAGGCAAGGCTGACGGAGGCTGCGCAACCTTCGTCGAAGTTTATGGCGTGGTTCTTGCGCAAGGCGCCTAGCACAAGTCACGCATCTAATCAACGTTTAGGAGGCGTAAGAATGCAAAAAAGATGGATCTTCTCTGGCCTGGCGGGAGTGCTTGTGCTCTCTGTCCTGGCTATCTTTGTAGCAAGGAATGTCACCCCCGTATCGGCGCGTGAGATTCTGGATCGTGCCTATAGTGTCCAATCGACACAGAGTGAAGGCGAAGGAATTCTCCACACGCGGATCGAGACGTATCAAAACCTTTGTGCTCGCCCAGAAGGTCAAGGCGGGACGATCACAACTGTGATGGATAGCTATCTGGATCCACAGACAGGCTATTTCCGCTCGGTCAGCACGGAAGCTGAAACTGGAGCCGTGCTGGAAGTCTTTGCTTTTGATGGATCCCATATTTACACCGGGCATCGGTCAATGGAGGTCAAAGATGGTCAACCTGAAGGCGGTCCAGAGTCTGGAAAGAAGCAAGTCATTTGCGACCAACGGATTTATGGTTCCATAGATGGCGCGCTCATCGTTTACCGTGGCGCACAAAGCAACATCGCCTCAGTAAGCCTTCCCAAGAGTGAGGGCGCCCAAACGAACGAAGAGATGTTTCAAAAGATGCGCAGTGACCCCAACGCAGAATTGCTCGGTAAACAAACCTGGGTAGACGGTCGCGGGGTGTTTGTCCTGCGCTCTTGGCAACCTGTTAAAGCATTTATAGAAGGAAGCACAGAACCGCCAATGGGCTGGATGACATCCTACTTCGACGAGCAAACGTACAAAATTGTGGAAAGCCGCGCAACAATTGAAAGAAATGGAAAGGATCTACTGGTTTATTCCTACCGTGTCTTAGCAGATGAAGTCTTGCCGCTGGGGAGCTACCAAGGCTGGGATTTGAGTGATCAGAAAGGGATAACGATCGTTGATGATCCCGACGGTCAGCATGTGGATTTCCTACCTGAGGTCATTTCTGAGCAGGAGCTTGCTTCTTATACCCAATCTGCCTACCTGCTGAGCCGCGTCCCAGATGGGTTCAACTTGGAGATCAGTGCTGCGCCAAAACAGTCCAAAGATCAACCATTCAGTTATGTTGCTTCTTATCGCAACGAAACAGGTGACTATTTCGTCATTCAACCGATCGGCACAGAGAAGCTCAAATTTGTAGAGGAAGGCTCGGGCGAGTCTTACACCACAGCCAGTGGTTTGAAACTGACCTTCATGGATGACAGCCATAACCGTAAGGGTGATTCAGGGAAGCAGTTCACTTCGGCAATTCTTGAAACACCAGAAGGCACGGCATTTGTCCTCAATAGCACGCTGACGAGCGAAACGGTCAAGGCCTGGGCAGAAGAATTGGCGCTAGTCAAACAATAGTCCTAACACGCAAATCCGTGTAGAATAATACTAACCTGAGGTCCTGGAGACCTCAGGTTTTTTTGACTATATTCGAACGGCACTACTCATCCGGGATTTTCCTGATAAACTCCCACTTTTGCCGCCAAAAGGATAGTATAGGTAGGGGACCTCATTGTGACTGTGAAAATTCCAGGCCTGGAAGAAAAATTAGCTATTGCTCGCTTAAAGCAAGGTGATCTGGACGGAATGGAGGCGCTGGTCAGGCGCTATCAGGTTCAGGCGGTCTCGGCTGCCTATCTGGTCGTGCGCGACCCAAAACTGGCCGAGGATATTGTTCAAGAGGCTTTCCTGCATGCGGCAGAAAAGATCGATCAATTCGATGAAAGCAGACCGTTTGGTCCCTGGTTCCTCCGCAGTGTAATCAACGCTTCCAGCAAGGCTGTTCGAAAACAAAAACGTTTCATTCCGTTGGATAGGATGCACGAGGCAGAAACATCCAACATCGCTGATTGGTTGATCGACCCTGATCCACACCCGGAACAAATACTCGAAACACAGGAAACCCGCCAGATGGTCTGGAAGGCCCTGGGACAATTAACAGCAGAGCAACGCGCGGTCATTGTCATGCGGCATTTTCTCGAAATGAGCGAAGCAGAAATGACCGAGGAACTGGATCGTCCACTGACCACCATCCGGTGGCGGCTAAAAACAGCCCGTAACCAACTCCGGAAACTTCTCCAGTTTTTCTGGAAATCAGAGTATCAAGAGGCGCAAGATGAAAGATAACAAACAGCCTACAGGAAACAAAAATCCTACCATCCAATCCATGTTGAAGCACCTGGCACAGGAAACAATCCATCCAGAGAAGGTCGACCTGTGGCCTGCCGTCCGAGCGAACCTTGCAACGAGCAAAACTCTATTGCAAACCAAGGAGCTTTCTATGAATAAAAGAGTCGTGTTCACTGCCCTAACAGCAGTGCTGATCCTGTCGATTGTAGTTGTGGTCATCGTAAACTCTGTGACCACTGTTTCTGCCAAGGAAATCCTGGATCGGGCGTATCAGGTCCAGACCCAGGCAGCAGCATCACAGGGGATTGAACATATTCGCACCGAAATCTATGGTAATCTTGAAGCCCAGCCAGAAGAACAGGGGCTCTATACAACTACGGACAAATATCTTGACCTCCAGAGTGACAAATTCCGGTGGATCATCATCGACAATCAAACTGGCAGAGTGATCGATGTTTTTGGATATGATGGATCGAACGCCTATAGTTCGGACAGCACAAAGGGCGCCCCGCAAAGTGCTGCCCCGCTCATCATCTATCGCACTCCTCAGAATCCACCAACCAGAGGGATTGAAACATTGGGCAATGGAAACAGTGGTTTAGACACAAAGGCTCTGTTCGACAAGATGCGCAGCGATCCCCAAGTGCAGCTTGCCGGTAAGGAAACATGGGATGATGGGCGCACGGTCTATGTGCTGCGCTCGGAACAACCGGTCAGAGTCTTAATGGCGAATGAAGCGCAAAGCCCCAACGGGATTGTCGATGTGTACTTTGACGTGGACACCTACGAACTGGTCGGCAATCGCGTCACCATCCAAAAGGATGGCAAGGAACTGCTGATCGGCTCGCAGCGCATTCTAGTGGACGAAACCCTTGCCGAAGGAAGCAGCGTAGCCTGGGATTTGAGCGACTTGCAAGGCGTAAATATCGTTAATGATCCAAACGGCCAACACGCTTTGCCCGAAGTGATTTCCGTCGAAGCACTGGCAACGAGAATTCCATCTGCTTATCTCCTTCGGACAGTCCCGGATGGTTTTTCGCTGGAACTCAGCGCCCTGCCAAAGCAATTTACGAATCGATCTGGGAATGGACCATTTTTTTATGAAGCAGGTTATATAAACCAGACTGGTGACTATTTCATCATTCGAGCCTTCGACGACAAGCCGCTTGAAGATACTTCCTGGGCAGACGAAATTTACACCGCTGCCAGTGGATTAGTACTCTATTTCGTCAACCAACCGAGTATCGACCCAAAATTTACCGGGGGGCTGATGCAGGCGCCGAATGGTCACACGTACGCGATCGACAGCACGCTGCCGCGCGAACAAGTGAGGGCACTCATAGAGCAATTGGTGTTGGTGAAGCAAATAAGTATTAAGAAATAAGTAATAAGTGAAAGTAAGAAGAGACTTCCGAAGTCGATTGGACTTCGGAAGTCTTTGTTTTCGCTAAATCGCCAATTCCCCTTTGAGCACCGTCACGGCTGCACCACCAACTTTGACCGTTTGAATATCCTCGCGGGGACCTACAACCTCAACATAACCCATACCGGGCCTGTGCATCCAATGTCCCTGCTCAGCAATAAAGGTGGGGCTTTTGATCCAACCATAATGCCAGAGGTAAGCTGCCATGCCGCCTGTTGCCGAACCGGTGAACGGATCTTCCATGATGTCTGGCGGCACACCGAAGTGACGGGCAAAAGTCGTGCCCTTTTCAATTCCCTGCAAACAGAACAAATGCGGGCTGAAAAAGTCGCTCCTCTTGCGCAGGTCCGCATACTTCACGAGGTCGAGCGTCGCTTTGCGGAGTGACGCATGATCTTTGATCAGGATCATCAGTTGTGGTGTTCCGGTGCTGACGGTCTGGATGACAGAATTTGGGAGCAAGTCTGATTCATCCAAACCGAAAGCAGGCAGAACGTCCGCGGGATGATGGATTGATAAGAATTGTGGCTGGCGCTGGGACATGACTACCCGTTCCACTTTATTACCTGTAGCACACACCTCAACATCCACGGGGCCATCACGCAAAACGAGTGGAAGCTTGAGATAGTCACCATCCATTTTAAGCCGCCCCGAGTCGATCAGCGCGTAAACGGTCGCAACGGTGGGGTGCCCTGCCAGCGGAATTTCTTCGGCAGGCGTAAAGTAGCGGGCACGGAAGCGCCCGTCGTCCATGCGCCAGACGAAGGATGTTTCGGAAAGATTCATCTCCCGGGCAATGGCCAGCATCACCCTGTCATGCAGATCGGCGCAGTCGAAAACAATCGCGCACGGATTGCCGCCCAGGGTATGGGTGGTAAAAGCATCAACCTGATAGAGAGAATACGTAGACATAATTCCATTCAAAAAAGTGACTGTCACTTTAGACATGACAGTCACTCTTCACTAAATATGGATCGGACTACCTTCGGCGGCGTGCGCTGCTTCCATCAGCACTTCACTCAACGATGGGTGGGCATGAACGTTGCGAGCAATCTCATGTGGGGTCAGTTCCATCAGATGAGCGAGCGTGAGTTCGGGAAGTAACTCGGTGACTTCGGGACCGATCATGTGGGCGCCCAAAATCTCGCCATACTTCTCATCCATGATGATCTTCACCCAGCCCGCATAGTCGCCAAGCCCCAGTGCCTTGCCGTTTGCCTGGAAGGGGAACCGTCCCACCTTGATGCTGTAGCCGCGTTCCTTTGCCTGCGCTTCGGTCAATCCGAACGAGGCCACCTGCGGATGCGAGTACGTGGCACGCGGCATCATCTCATAATCAAACGTGACGGTCTCGGCGCCAGCGATATTCTCCGCAGCGACAATGCCCATGGCCGAACCGACATGCGCCAGCATCAACTTGCCGGTTAGATCGCCGATGGCATAGATATTTGGCACGCTGGTTTGCATCTTCTCGTTGATCTCGACGAAGCCCCGCTCGTTGAGCTTGACGCCGATCTCTTCCAATCCAAATCCTTTGGAATTGGGGCGGAAGCCGATCGCAACCAAAGCCTGATCCGCTTCGAGAGTTGTTTCCTTCCCTTCGGCGGATACTTTTACCTTGACGCCATTTGCGGTCGCTTCGACAGACTCGACCTTATTTCCAACCAGGCACTTAATGCCGCGCTTCTCGAATTCCTTTTTTAGATCTTTCGAGACTTCTTCATCTTCCAGGGGAACAAGACGCGGCAGCATTTCAACGATGGTCACTTCGACGCCGTAAGAGTTCCAGACTGTGGAGAATTCCACACCAATCGCGCCAGAGCCGATCACGATCACAGACTTCGGCAATTTCTCCTGCAGGATCGCTTCGAGATACGTGACCACTTTCTCGCCATCCACCTTCCAGGCGCCTGGGACAGCCGCACTTGCGCCCGTCGCCAGGATGATGTTCTTTGCGGTTAGCTCCGTCGTCTTTCCGTCTTTGTCCTTAACAGAAACCGTTGTCGGCTTGGTGAGACGCGCCTCTCCCATAAAGACCGCGATATTGTTCTTCCGCATCAGGAATCCAACACCTTTGACCAGGCGGTCTGAATTCTGTCTCGAGCGTTTGACGGCCACACCATAGTCCAGTTTCAGGTTATCAAATGAAAAGCCAAAGTCCTTGCCGCGTTCACGGAGCGTGTGCGCAATCTCGGCATTTTTCAATAATGACTTCGAGGGGATGCAACCCACGTTGAGACAAACACCGCCGAGCCATTGCTTATCGACAATCGCCACCTTTTGCTTCAGTTGCGCAGCACGGATCGCAGCAACATAGCCTGCAGGTCCCGCGCCGATCACAACCACATCAAAACTTTCAGCCATTCTATTTCTCCTCTTGTATGTCATTGCGAGCCGCCGCTTCGACTGCGAGCGAGAAGAACACTCGCTCTCCGTTCAGCGCGAATAGCTCGCAATGACATTGGTTTATATTATTTTACACTACAGCCAGCGCCTCACTCGGGCTTTATAGGCTGTATAAATCTCTCCAAACTTATTTTCCAGATAAGCCTCTTCATGTTTAATAACAAGCTCATAAAGCAATACCATAAATACAGGACTTAAGATCAACCCCCAATAGCTTCTGAATATCAGCGGAAAACCGATCAGCAGACAAAGAAATCCAAGATAGATCGGATTTCGTGAGAAGCGATAGGGTCCACTGGTGACAATTTCAGTCACCGGGCTATGCGGATCGAGTGTGGTATGTGCCTTCCTTAATTGATTCACCGCGCTGAATGGAAGGGCTAAGCCTGCCAAAATAAAAGCATCACCAATCCATATGAGAAACCCTGGAAACACAAATGGTAAGGGTAGAAGCCAATTGAGTATAAATGCAGCAAATATATGCACGAGCAGTAAAACAGGTGGAGCGATTTTCACGGCAGCGCGATCGGCAGGGTTAGTCATTTCGACTTTTGTGCTTTCATGAAGAAAATGGGAAATGCCTTCTCTTTGCCTTGTATCTTTTTTCTAATCTCGTAGACGGTTGAAAAACTTATGTTTTCAAATCCGGCATTTTCGAGCATCTCGCTCAGCTCAGCCCGCTGAAAACCGAGATGCACATCGGTCGATCCATCGGTGTGGAATGAGCCATCCTCTTGATCCAGATCCGCGGCCAGCAGATAGCCATTTGGCTCAAGCAAAGCATGGAATTTCCTGAGCACACCTTTCGTATCATGGATATGATGCAATGTCATCAGTGAATAGATCAGGTGATAGCGCTCTGCCGGCAGGGCGTCCGTGCCAAGATCGAGCTTCACAGGGTGCATGTTTGTCATTCCTGCTGCCAGGATCTTCTCCTGCAGCACATCCAGCATGCCCTGAGAGGTGTCCACCAGCGTGATTTGGCCCAGCTCTGATTGAAGTGCAAAGCTCAACAAGCCTGTCCCGCAGCCATATTCGAGAGCATTCATGTCTTGCGATAATGGGACTGTATTGCGAATAGCGTCTGCTATCACGCGGGCACGCTCCACCTTATCCGGATCAGAATCCCAATCCCGGGCCTGTTCATCAAAATTCGTCATTTATGCCCAATTCTCCAAGGTCTCTTTGACCTTCATCAAGAACCAATCGGCGGAGGCGCCATCCAGGATACGATGATCGAATACAAATGAGAGATACACCATCGGGCGAATAGCAATGGCATCGTCGATCACCACTACGCGCTTTTGCATTGCACCCACTCCTAATATCCCGGATTGCGGCTGATTGATCACAGGGAAGGCAAACAGCGATCCGCTGATCCCGTGATTGGTGAGGGTGAACGTCCCGCCTCGCACGTCCTCAGGCTGGAGCTTCCTGGTACGGGCCCGGTTTGCCAGATCATTGACCGCCCGTGCCATGGCAAGCAGAGATAAATTATCCGCAGCTTTGATCACGGGGACAATCAACCCCTCCTCACCCAGCGAGGTTGCCATGCCGATATTGACGGCTTTATGGACCAGAATGCCTTCATCCGTCCAAGAGGAGTTGACGTTTGGGTATGCTTTTAATCCCGCGACAATTGCCATCATGAAATAGGCCGTAAAGGTGAGATTGACGCCATCCCGCCCGAAAGTTTCCTTATTAGCAGAGCGATGTCTTGCCACACGGCTCATATCCGCTTCCATCACGGTCAACACATGCGGCGAGGTCTGCTTGGACATCACCATATGCTCGGCAATCTGCTTTCTAATGACCGTATGTTTGATTAATGTGTCATGTGCTCCAGTATCAGGTGTCAGGTGTCGCGCCCGATGGGTAGCAGGTGTAGAAGACTTTCCACTTTCCACGTAGTTCAGTACATCGTTCTTCGTAATGCGTCCATTCAGGCCGGTACCCTGAACTTGAGATAAATTCACACCATGCTCAGCCGCGATCTTGGCAACGACGGGAGAGATAAAGCCAACCTCACGCGTCATGTGCGAGGTTTCAGGTATCAGGCCTTCCTTGGTTTTAGGCTTTTCCATATTCTGTGGCTTGCCACCTGAAACCTGACCGCCTGACACATCGACATTTTCCCCGGGTTTCCCGATCAACGCTAATAACGCTCCCACCTTGGCAGGAACGCCTTCCTCCGCCAGGATCTTTAACACCGTTCCTGAGGCGGGCGCAGGGATTTCCGTATCGACTTTATCGGTATTCACCTCTAGAAGAGGCTCGAGCTCATTGACCGAGTCGCCTTCCTTCTTGAGCCATTTTATGACCGTGACTTCTTCGACCCCCTCACCCAGTAATGGAACCAGCACCTTCGTCGCCATAAATTCTCCTTGTTTCACCGCCGAGACGCGGAGAACACAGAGTCTCTTATTCTTTGAGTTTGTAAACTAATCGTTTAATACCATTTTTCAAGATCGTCACATTGAAATTAAGGATAAGACCAACTTGCCATCCGCCAAGCCGCATATAGGTCAAGGTTTGCGCCTCATGTATTGGGAGGATCGCTTCAACTGTTTTCAGTTCAACTACAACCTCATCATTGACTAACAAATCAATCCGATATCCACGTCTAATTTTTTACCTTTATACAATACTGGTAGGGGCATTTGGCGTTTGAAAGGAATTTTGCGCAATGAAAGTTCTTCACACACACATTCTTCATACGCGGATTCAAGAAGCCCAGGACCAAGATGACGATGGACTTCAATTGCTGCCCCAATCACTGATTCAGTAGTCTTGTTTATGTCCAGGACGTCAATACGGGTGGCGTAATGCATTTCTCTCACTCCAAAACTCTCCGCGGACTCCCCTGGCACCGCACGCCAGGGCAGGTGTGTGTCTCTGCGGTTAGTGTATCGTTGGATACCGGTCCGGGTCAACCTCATGCATCAAGT
The DNA here is from genome assembly GCA_035298105.1 of Anaerolineales bacterium. Lineage (GTDB taxonomy): Bacteria > Chloroflexota > Anaerolineae > Anaerolineales > Villigracilaceae > Defluviilinea. The sequence continues at coordinate 10,905 of DATGYJ010000005.1, forward strand.
CATAAACCGTATCAAACACTGTTTCTGCATTGGGCTTCGACCAGTAATCGCCATCACTGCCATAGGCCGGGCGATGGGCCGTAGCAGATAAAGTCCGCGGCTCGGAATCAAGATGATAGTAGCCGCCTTGTTTTTCGATGACTTCCTGCAGCATGTAGGCTGTCGCCCCGCCT
>DATGYJ010000006.1:0-16779 GCA_035298105.1 Anaerolineales bacterium
CACCAGTAATAAAATGACCAAGACAGTCGTGGTGGAAATTTCCCGTAAATTTCGTCACCCACTGTACCGCAAAGTGGTTCACTCCAGCAAGCGCGTGAAGGCCCATGATGAGATCGGTTGTCAAATTGGTGACCAGGTTCAGATTGTCGAATCACGGCCACTCTCGCGCGACAAGCGCTGGGTTGTAGAAAGCGTTGTAAAGCGTGAAATCCGGACTGCCGATACGGGCGTTGCTGACCTAAAAGTGGAAGTAAACGATGAGGCGGAGGTCAGCGATGATTCAGCATGAGTCTCGTCTGAAGGTTGCGGATAATTCCGGCGCTCGCGAATTGCTGGTCATCCATGTGCTTGGCGGTTCGACGCGGCGATATGGAAGTATTGGCGATGTTGTCGTTGCTTCTGTCAAGTCAGCCTCACCTCAGGGTGGCGTAAAGAAAAGCGAAAAAGTGCGGGCCGTCATTGTGCGTTGTTCAAAGGAATGGCGGCGCGAAGACGGCTCATATATCCGCTTTGATGATAATGCTGCTGTCATTCTGGATGCTGATGGTGTCAACCCTAGAGGCACTCGTATTTTTGGACCCGTTGCCAGAGAGCTCCGTGAAAAAGGTTTTATGAAAATCGTTTCACTGGCTCCTGAGGTGCTATAGGCTGAGGAGTTTTAGATATGAGAGTCAAAATTCGCAAAGGCGATACTGTAGAAGTCATTAGTGGTCGCCTGGAAGATAAAGGTAAGCGCGGTGAAGTGATCAACGTGTTATTGGAAGACCGCCGCGTTGTCGTTCAAGGTGTGAATATCCGTACCAAGCATCAGAAGCAGGTACAAACCCAGGCCGGTCGTAACATTAACCCAGGCCGGATCCAATTCGAGGGGCCGATCGATATCTCGAACGTGATGTTGGTATGCCCGAAATGCGGTGAGCCGACCCGTATTGCAGTCCAGCGTGATGAGGATGGGGCACGTCGGGTGTGCAAGAATTGTCAGGCGTTGATCGATTAGCCGCGGAGTGATCGTAATGAATAGAATGCAAGAAAAATACAACAATGAAGTTTCTCCGGCTCTGCGCAAGGCGTTCGATCTCAAGAACGTTATGCAGGTGCCACGCATTACCAAGGTCATTGTGAACATTGGAATGGGTGAGGCGCTGGATAACCCGAAAGCGCTTGAATCCGCGGTGTCCGATTTGACCACCGTCACGGGTCAAAAGCCGGTGACGATCAAGGCCCGTAAGAGTATCGCGAACTTCAAGCTGCGCGAAGGTCGCTTGATCGGAACCAAGGTCACTCTGCGCGGTGACCGGATGTGGGCATTCCTTGATCGTTTGATGAATACCGCCCTGCCACGCGTGCGCGATTTTCGCGGTGTCTCTGCTAACGCATTTGATGGGCGCGGGAATTACACACTGGGTCTGCGTGATCAGTTGATCTTCCCGGAGATCGAGTACGACAAAATTGATAAATTGCGCGGCATGGAGGTCACGATTGTGACCACTGCCAAAAACGATGACCAGGCACGTGTGATGCTGCAGTTGCTTGGTATGCCGTTTAGCAAGAAGGAAGCGTAAATTATGGCAAAGAAAGCAATGCAATATCGTGAAACTCGCAGGCAGTATGCCTCCCAGATACGCAATCGCTGCGTCCGCTGCGGGCGTCCACGAGGCTACATCCGTCGTTTTGGCTTGTGCCGAATTTGTTTTCGTGAATTGGCATTACAGGGCAAGATCCCTGGTGTCGTGAAGTCTTCATGGTAAGCGGGTGGAGGTGCTAGCATGACTATTATTGATCCGATTGCTGATATGCTGACTCGCATCCGAAATGCCGTGATGGCGGGCCATGCAATGGTCGCAATGCCGAGTTCCAAGCTCAAGGTCGAAATTGCCAAGATCATGAAGGATGAAGGTTATCTTGAGGGTTTTGACATCGCTGATGGTGAGCAAACGAGCCAGAAGGTCCTGCGTCTGAAAATCAAGTATGTAGGGGAACGACGTGAGCGTCGTCCGGTGATTTCTGGTATCGAGCGAGTGAGCAAGCCTGGACGCCGAATCTATACCAAGAAGCAGGAAATTCCCTGGGTGCTTTCAGGTATTGGTGTTGCCATACTTTCAACACCGAAGGGTGTTATGACTGGCGCGCGTGCCCGACAGTTGGGTGTGGGCGGCGAGATCCTTTGCAAAGTGTGGTAGGTAGGAGGTATCAGTGTCTCGTATTGGACGATTACCGGTGGCAGTTCCGAGCGGAGTACAGGTGAATGTACAGGGTTCGGATGTCCACGTGAAAGGCCCGAAAGGCGAATTGAAAAGAACATTTTCCTCGTTGGTTGGAATAGCGTTGGAAGATGGTCAGGTGGTTATCACGCGTAATTCGGATAACCCAAGAGAACGCGCATTGCATGGTACGACCCGAGCTGTGATCGCGAATATGGTGCGTGGGGTCAGTTCCGGTTTTGAAGTTGTGCTTGCAGTGGAAGGCGTGGGTTACCGCGCCGAAATGAGCGGCAAGGATCTTTCCTTATTTGTCGGTTATTCACACCCTGTCAAGGTGGAGCCTCCGGCCGGTATTTCTTTTGAAGTTGATCAGAAGACACGGCAGATCAAGGTGCTTGGTTCTGACCGCGAGATTGTCGGTCAAACTGCATCTGAGATCCGGCGTGTTCGGCCGCCTGAACCCTATCATGGTAAGGGAATTCGTTATGCCAACGAGAGGATCCGCCGCAAAGCCGGTAAGGCTGGGAAAGGAGCCAAGTAAACCATGGCTAAGAATTCTCGTTCCGTTGCACGGACACGCCGTCACGTGCGCGTCCGCAAAAATTTGATGGGAACCGCTGAACGTCCGCGTTTGAATATTTTTCGAAGTTTATCTGCCATTTATGGGCAGGTAATCGATGATCAGGCTGGTCATACCCTGTTATCTGCTTCAACTGTAGATCGTGAATTACGCGAAAAAATGAAGGGCCTGAAAAAAGCTGAACAGGCAAAACTGGTTGGTCAGACGCTAGCCGAACGTGCCAAGAGCAAAGGCATTCAGACGGTTGTCTTTGATCGCGGTGGCTATCGCTATATTGGGCGTGTCAAGGCGTTTGCAGATGGCGCGCGCGAAGGCGGCCTGCAATTTTAGGCTCGAGTGGAGAACGAAATGACAGATTACGAAAATGCCGAACAACAGAATTATGAAGTCCAGGACCAGTTTGAAGAGCGTGTGATTGAGATCGCGCGGGTTGCCAAGGTTGTGAAAGGTGGACGCCGGTTTCAGTTCCGTGTTACCGTAGTGGTCGGCGATAAGAAAGGCACTGTCTCCATGGGTGTTGGCAAGGCCAATGCTGTACCGGATGCCATGCGCAAAGCTTCAGAACGCGCCCGCAAAAATATGCATGTCGTCAATCTTTCTGGTACAACGATCCCACATGAAGTGCTGGGTAAGGTTGGCGGCGCACGTGTCATGCTCAAACCTGCCTCTCCTGGTACCGGAGTTATTGCTGCAGGGGGTGTACGGGCTGTGCTGGAAGTAGCCGGCGTGCGGGATATTTTGACGAAATCGCAGGGCAGTGCTAATGTTTTGAATGTGGTGCAGGCGACTTTCGATGCGCTCGAGCAACTGAAGTCAGCTCAAGTGGAAGCGGGCCGCCGTGGCAAAAATGTCAATGAATTGTTGCCGTTCTGGGAACGGAGGAAGCAACATGCCTAAGAAGGAAACAAGTGACAAAACCGTACGTGTGACTTTGGTTCGGAGTCCGATTGGTTATACCAAGGATCAAAAGCGAACTGTCCTCGCGTTGGGTCTACGTCGCATGCATCAGACCGTTGAACACAAGGATAATCCGGCTTTGCGCGGCATGATCAATAAAGTTATTCATTTGGTTCAGGTCGAAGAGTAGGAAAGAAAGATGAAACTACATGATCTTGTGCCCAATCCGGGCTCCAAAAAGAATCGAAAGCGCGTTGGTCGTGGTATTTCGGCAGGGCAGGGCAAGACTGCTGGTCGCGGCACCAAAGGTCAAGGGGCCCGCTCCGGTGAAGGTGGAAAGACCTATCGCCAGGGTGGAAACCTGCCATTCTATCGCCGCCTGCCGTTTATGCGTGGTCAAGGATTTACGCCGCGCAATCAGGTGAATTACAACGAAGTTAATTTGGATCAGTTGACTGAATCCTTCAAAGCTGACACTGAGGTCAATCCTGAAGCGCTGGAAAAGGCCCATCTGCTACGCGACCCACGGAACCCTGTTGTCATTTTGGGACGCGGAGAAATGAAAGTCGCCCTCAAAGTGAAGGCTCATCGTGTTAGCGCCGGTGCCAAGACCAAGATTGAAGCGGCTGGCGGAAGTGTTGAGTTGATCGGTTGATTCTGATTCACGAGGAATGACGAGATATGCCTGAGAAGAAACAATCACCTTGGCGCTTTTTATGGCGCTCACAAGATATTCGGAGGAAGCTGCTCATTACCCTGGGTCTATTAATGATCTTTCGTATTGCAGCCAATATTCCGGCACCGGGTGTTGATCGCACTGCATTAGAGGCATTCTTTCAACAGCAAAGTGGCCAGAGCGGTTTCATAGGATTTTTGAACTTGCTTTCTGGCGGGACGATTCGTCGCTTTTCCCTTTTGGCGATGGGTGTCTATCCGTATATTACTGCGCAGATCATCCTGCAATTGCTGGTTCCCATCATTCCTGCCCTGCAGCGCCGCATGCAGGAGGATCAGCGCGAAGGTCGTCGCTGGATGGAAAAATGGACATATTACCTGGCGGTCCCGATGGCGATGCTTTCAGCGGTTGGCCAGATTAACATAGTCAATTCACTCGCTCAACAGCCAATTATCAGATTTAGCCTTACCGCGCCGGATTTATGGTTAGCTTCGGTCACTACCCTGTTAGTGATGACCGCCGGAACGATGTTTGCAATTTGGCTGGGAGAATTGATTTCGGAATATGGCATTCGGGGCCAGGGCCTCTCGCTGGTGATATTTGCGGGAATTGTTTCTCAAATTCCTTTTAATATTTATGAGCTTTGGCTTGACCAGCAGAACCGCTGGACGTTGCTGACAGCAATGATCATTGTGATTGTGCTGACGGTACTGGCAATTGTGTATGTCCAACAGGGGCGTCGCAACGTGCCGATCATGTACCCTCATAAAAGTCAGGTCTTTTACGCCATCCAACGCGGCAAATCCGTCAGAATGCCTCAGCCCACACTGCCATTAATGGTGAACCTTTCAGGCATGATCCCACTGATCTTTGCCAGTGCTATTCTACAATTTCCGGCAATTATTGCCAGCTATTTTGCGCGGTCAAGCACGGCGTGGGTCAGTAGCTTCTCAAGGAGTGTTCAGGATTTCTTTAATGCAACTGGCACGAATTCCTGGGGCTATTGGGTTCTGTATTTCATCATGGTTGTGAGCTTTACCTATTTCTACACAACCGTAATTTTTGAGCAACAGAACTATGGTGATAATTTGAAGCGCTCAGGTGCCCAAATTCCCGGGGTCCACACAGGCACCGCGACACAGAAGTATCTGAGCCGTATCCAGAGTCGCATTACTTTACCAGGTGCATTGTTGTTAGGCACAGTCGCGATCATGCCTTTCCTGTTGAAATTAGTCTTGCCTGCCGCATCGAATGGCGCCGGTTTGTTTCTCATTACATCTTCCGGTCTGCTGATCGTGGTTGGAGTTGTGCGTGATACCTTTATGAATATTGAGGCCGAACTTAAGTTGCACGGTTATCAAGAAAAACTTCTCATTAGCTAGGAGTATTTATGACGACCTTCATTGTCCTGCTTGGCCCTCCAGGTGTTGGTAAAGGTACGCAAGCTAAGATATTATCCGAAAAAACAGGACTGGCGCATATTTCTTCAGGTGACCTGTTCCGTGAGAACCTTAAGAATCAAACCGAGCTTGGAAAACTTGCTCAAACCTATATGACCAAAGGGGAATTGGTGCCGGACGATGTGACCGTTGCGATGATCAGAGACCGCCTCGCTCGTCCGGACTGTGAAGCGGGTGCCCTCTTAGATGGCTTTCCCCGTACGCCGGCGCAGGCCGAGGCGCTGGAGGCTATGCTGCTCGAATTTAATGGACATGTCGATGCAGTGCCTTTTATTACTGCACAAGAGGCTACCCTCGTTGAGCGATTAAGTGGTCGCTGGACCTGCCGTGCAAATGGCCATATTTTTAATGAGAAAACGAACCCGCCAAAAAACGATAAAAAATGCGATTTTGATGGGTCCGAACTTTATCAACGTGATGATGATAAGGCTGAAACCGTGAAGCATAGAATCGAAGTTTACTTTGAGCAGACTTCACCGCTAATCTCCTATTATCGGGATCACGGCAAATTGATTGAAATCGATGGGACGCAGTCAATAGATCAGGTAACAGAAGATCTACTGAGTGCATTGAAGAAGTAATTATGAGTTGGTCACGCCAGATCCATATCAAGAGCCCAGCCGAGCTACAAGTTATGCGCGAAGCGGGCCGTATTAACGCAGAGGTACTGGCAGCAGCAAAAGAACTTTTAAAACCAGGTGTTTCCACGGCCGACCTCAACGCGGCTGCTGAGGAAGTGCTGAGGAAACATGGATGTGTATCGCCGTTCAAGGGATATGGCCATCCGCCATACCCTGCCTCGATTACGGTCAGCATTAACCAGGAGCTTGTTCACGGCATTCCGAGTAAAAAGCGGAAGCTTAAAGCTGGCGACATCGTCTCGGTTGATTGCGGAACCATACTGGATGGGTGGGTGGCTGATTCAGCCTTTACTGCTGGTGTGGGTCAGATCTCAGCTGAAGCCCAACAGCTTCTCGACGTTACCTCGGCAGCGTTGGAGGCGGGCATCGAAAAGATGTGCCTAGGCAATCGAACGGGTGATGTTTCTGCGGCGATACAAAATTATGTGGAGAGCCGTGGCTATTATGTGACACGTGAGTATACCGGTCACGGCGTTGGAAGGCAAATGCATGAGGGACCTCAAGTGCCAAATTATGGCAAGCCCGGTACCGGGATGCCACTCAAGGCAGGTATGACGATTGCTCTTGAACCCATGGTGCTTATAGGTACCGCAGAGACACGTGTCCTTTCCGACGAGTGGACGGTAGTCTCAGCAGACGGATCATTGACGGCCCATTTTGAGCATTCTGTGGCTGTCACCGAAGGAAAACCTCTTATCCTGACTGTCCCATGATCCCTGCGAAGCGTGTGGTATTTCGTGTAATCTGGACGAATGAAAGACGAACGTGTATAATCAAAAACTTGGCTATGTAGACAATGAAAGTTGGTAAGGAGCATTATCATGAAAGTTTCTCCGTCAATACGGAAGCGCTGCGCCAAGTGCAGAATCGTTAGGCGCAAAGGCAGAGTATTTGTTATCTGCGAAAATCCAAAGCATAAACAGCGACAGGGATAGTTGAACTATGGCAAGAATTGAAGGTGTCGATCTGCCCCGCAATAAGCGGGTTGAAGTTGGCTTGACCTATCTCTACGGGATAGGACCGACTCGCGCACAGGAAATCCTGGCTCACACAAAGGTTAATCCTGATATACGTGTGAAGGATCTTTCTGAAGCAGACGTTGCTGCGATTCGCGAGTTCATTGGCAAGAACTACAAGGTGGAAGGTGACTTACGCCGTGAAGTTCAAATGAGCATTAAGCGCCTGATCGAGATTGGGTCTTATCGCGGTATGCGCCATCGCCGTAATTTGCCAGTCCGTGGTCAGCGGACCCGCACAAACTCCCGTACCCGCAAAGGTACCAAGAAAACGGTTGCCGGGCGCGGACGCCGCCGTGGTGCAAAGAAATAGAAGGTTGAAAAATTATGGCTCAAAGTGTACGCTCTACACGCCGAGGTGCAGGCGCAAAGAAAACCAAACGCGCCATCTCCTCCGGGCAGGTGCATATCTTTGCATCATTTAATAATACGATTGTCACCGTTACAGATACGGAAGGCAACACGGTTGCCTGGGGCAGCGCAGGTTCCGCCGGCTTTAAAGGCTCCCGCAAGAGCACGCCGTTTGCGGCTCGCCTTGCCGCGGAACAGGCTATCAAGGCTGCTCAGCAATTGGGCATCCAGGAAGTAGATTTGTTTGTGAAAGGACCTGGTCCCGGACGTGAAAATGCAATTCGTGCTGTTCAGGCCATGGGATTAAGGGTCCGTTCAATTTCTGATATTACGCCGGTGCCGCATAACGGCTGTCGACCGCCGAAGAAGCGCCGCGTCTGATTTGATTTAGAGGAAAGTAATATATGTCGAAGAATCTTGGTCCTGTTTGCAGACTCTGTCGGCGCGAGGGCGAAAAGCTCTATCTGAAAGGTGAACGCTGCTTCACCCCAAAATGCGCGATCGACCGCCGTGGCTTTCCACCCGGTCAGCATGGACGTACGGGTAGCCGTGGCAGTCGCTCGGGTCGCGAGTCCGATTATTTGAGACAACTGCGCGCTAAACAACGCGCCCGACGTGTGTATGGAATTTTGGAACGTCAGTTCCGCCGCTACTATGAAGTTGCCCTTCAACGCCGCGGCCTGACAGGTCTAAATCTTTTGCAAATTCTTGAGTCGCGCCTGGACAATGTTGTCTATCGCCTCGGATTTGCAGTCAACCGTGCGCAGGCCCGTTTACTGGTGACTCATGGTCACTTCACAGTAAATGGTCGTCGCACAGATGTGCCCTCTATGCTACTTAAGGAGGGCGATACCGTTGCAGTACGCGAAGGCTCAGGCGGCCTGGAATATTTCAAGGTTTTGCCGGATCTTGCAGAAGGTCGCACACCACCGAGCTGGCTGAATCGTGACATCAAGCAATTAGCTGGTTCCCTCCAGCGTCTTCCCGAGCGTGCTGAAATCGACGGTTTCCTGAACGAACAGCTTATCGTCGAATACTACTCACGGTAGTAATTGGTTGCTTTGAGCTGGCGGCGCGTTCAGCCAGTCAAATTTCTACTGTTTTCTTACAGGGAGAGGTGAACCGTGATGGGTATCACGAATATGGTTATGCCGAAAATCGAGCGCGAGGCTGAAGCTCGAAATTACGGTAAATTTGTTATCAGTCCCCTTGAACGCGGCTATGGCGTGACATTGGGAAACGCACTGCGCCGCGTCCTGTTATCTTCATTGGAAGGTGCGGCAGTGACATCCATCCGTATCGCGGATGTGTTGCACGAGTTCAGCGAGATCCCTGGCGTCCGCGAAGATGTGATCCAGGTGACCTTGCAGGTCAAGCAGTTACGCCTCAAACTTGATGGCGTAGACACTACCCGCATGAATCTGGAAGTACGTGGCGAAGGGACCGTGACCGCGGCAGATATCATTACTCCTGCCGAGGTTGAAATTGTCAACCCCGAGCTCTATCTCTTCACGGTGGATAGTCCCAAGACCAAGCTTGATCTTGAGTTTACCGTGGAGCGCGGCCGAGGTTATTCGCCGGCTAACGAGCGCAGTGGACATATGCCTATCGGTGAGTTGCCAATCGACGCGATCTATAGCCCTGTCAAGCGCGTGAATTGGGAAGTAACATCCGCTCGCGTCGGTCAGAGTACAAATTACGATAAGCTTTCGCTGGAGATTTGGAGCGACGGCACCATCTCCCCTGAAAGAGCGCTCAGTACGGCTGCCAAATTAATTATCGATCACCTGCGCTATATTGCGGGTGTGAGCGAAGAGACCCTGGCAATTTCTGTTGAAAAGGAAGTGGGCGGCAGTCGTTTGACGAGTGAGGTAGCCGATACACCTGTGGAGGCCCTTGACCTTTCGGTGCGTGTCTTTAATTCACTCAAACGAACAGGCATTACCACGGTTGGCGATGTGCTGGATCTTCTTGAAAAGGGTGAGACGGCAGTCATGTCCATCCGCAATTTTGGTGAGAAAAGCCTGGATGAACTACGCCAGAAAATGCGCGAAAAAGGTTACCTTAAAGACGAAACGAGTTCTGCGGAGTAATTTGCAATGCGACATCAAGTATCAGGTTACAGACTTGGAAGGACGACAGGTGCACGTGTAGCGCTTCGTCGCAACCTTATTAAACAATTTTTCATACACGAGCGTATTCAGACGACACGCGCCAAAGCGAACGCAATTCGTGGTGAAGCCGAACGCCTCATTACCATTGCACGCAATAGCGCCGCAGGCGATGATGCGCAGAAGGTACATGCTCGCCGTTTGGCCATCTCCAAGCTTGGAGATAATCAGGTGATCAAGCGCCTCTTCGATGAGATCGCCCCTCGCTTTGCGAATCGCAACGGTGGCTATACTCGTATATTGAAGCTCGGACCCCGTATGGGTGATTCGGCTGAGATGGTGATTTTGGAACTGGTTGAAGAATAAATTCTGCTCATCTAGTTCATCCAGCAGTTCGATTTGCTAGGCAAATCGTGCTGGATGAACTGGATGAACAAACAATGGCACGTTACCAATTGACTCTTGCCTACGATGGCACGGACTTTTTCGGAAGTCAGCGGCAGGCAAAAAAAAGAACGATACAGGGCGAGCTCGAAAAAGCTTTGTGTAAGCTGGGCTGGACTGGACGCTCAGTCCTTATGTCCGGGCGGACAGATACCGGAGTTCACGCAACTGGTCAGGTTGCCGCGTTTGACCTTGATTGGTCTCATTCTGCCGAAGATCTTGTCCATGCATTGAATGCGGCTTTACCTGCCGATATGGCTATTCACCAGGCACGGATGGTCCATGCAAAGTTCCATCCGCGTTTTGATGCATTGTCCCGCTGTTATCGTTACAAGTTGTTCTGCCAACCCTCGCGTGATCCGCTCAGGGAGCGATTTGCCTGGCGGGTCTGGCTTGCGATCAATCGTGACTCTCTCGCCGAGACCGCCCAGCTTTTCCTTGGAACGCACGATTTTTCTGCCTTCGGTTCCCCGACCACTCCCAGTGGCAGTACCGTGCGAACCGTGATGAAAGCTGAATGGTTGCAAGCTGAACAGGATGAATGGCACTTCGAGGTGCAGGCCGACGCCTTTTTATATCGAATGGTGCGGCGGCTGGTATTCATCCAGGTGGCTGTTGCCCAGGGAAAACTTTCAGCTGAGGCTGTTGCCCGCTCTTTAGCGAAGCAGGCTTCGGTTGGGACGAGAAGCGAAGCGCCTACGGCAGCTCCCGCGGGATTGGCCCCCGCACATGGACTGACATTAGTCGAAGTGGCATATGCTGAAAGGCCAATCATAGAGTCAATAGGTCAATAAGAAAAGAAACGGAGATCAGAAAGTGTACAAATCGTACTATCCGAAAGCAAGCGAAATCGAACACAAGTGGGTGCTGGTGGATGCCAATGGTCAAAACCTGGGACGGATTGCCACGCGTATTGCGCATGTTTTGCTTGGCAAACACAAACCGACCTTTACGCCCGGCGTGGAGATGGGTGATTACGTTGTAGTGGTCAATGCCGAACGTGTGACTGTGACTGGTACCAAGACCAGCACAAAAATGGAAACCAAAATGTATCACCGCCACTCAAATTACCCCGGCGGTCACAAAGCGATCTCATTGCGCGATCAACTGCAGCAACATCCCGATCGTGTGCTGCGGGCCGCTGTCTGGGGCATGTTGCCGCACAACCGTATGGGACGTGCACTGCTCAAGCGCTTGAAGATTTATGCTGGTCCGAACCACCCGCATACAACCAACAACCCCCTGCCGTTGGACACCCCACGAGCGTGAAGTAAAGAAAGAGGAAAGAAGTTATGGCACAGTATTATGAAGCAATTGGCCGCCGTAAGGAAAGTACAGCCCGTGTCCGCGTGGCAAGTGGAGCTGGCACTTTTACCGTGAATGATAAGGAAGCGGCTGTATATTTTCCGCGCGTGGGTGACCTGCAAGATGTTCTGCGCGCATTCAATGCCGTGGGTCAGGACGCGAGCAAATATGATGTTACCGTCAAAGTCAATGGCGGCGGTGTAACGGGCCAGACCGAAGCCGTCCGCCTGGGACTTGCCCGTGCACTTGTTCTGATCAATGTTGATTGGACATCGCCCCTGCGTAAGCATGGTTTGCTTACCCGCGATGCCCGTGTCAAGGAACGCAAGAAGCCAGGCCTGAAGAAAGCCCGCAAGGCTCCCACCTACACCAAGCGTTAATTCGCTTTCAGGTGTCGCGGGGCGCTAAAGGCGCTCAGGTCACGTGTCGGTCCACGTGGCTGATGGTAAATCATAGACGTAATGCGTGGCGGCTGACGCCAGTTCCGCATTACGTTTTATGTTTAACAAAAATGAGGAAATACCATGGATTTCACGCTGGCTGCTCAAACATTTCAAACACTGCAGCTCTCTCCGCCCCCGAAGTTGGTTCTGCTTGAAGGAAAGACGCTTGCCTCGGCGCATGTGCCACCTTATCCGCCCGATCTGCCTGTGCTCATAACAAACATTGATTCGCGTGAACTTGCTTTGCATTTGAAGGATGTTTTGTTGACAGCCTACCCAAAAGACCAGGCCATTTATGTGGTGCGAGGCAGTGACAGGAGAGAAGAAGTATTAAGCGAAGTGAGTGGTGATGGATTTTCTAAAGGATCCTGTTTATATGTTCCGGCCCTGAGCGAGGGAACCTCATTTGAGTCCTTTGTTGAAGTTGTGGCTCACTTGCGTGCACCGAATGGCTGCCCCTGGGACCGTGAGCAGACCCATGATTCGTTAAGAAAGCATCTGCTCGAAGAATCCTATGAAGCGATTTCCGCAATTGATTCCGGCAACTTCATGGATATGCGTGAAGAATTCGGGGATTTATTGTTGCAGATCGTTCTACAATCACAGATCGCCAATGAAGAGGGCCAGTTCAACGTCAATCAGGTTGTGCAGGGAATCTATTCCAAGATCATACGACGCCATCCGCATGTGTTTGGAGATTTGAAGCTGGAAGGTGTCGAAGGCGTCCTGGTGAACTGGGAGAAATTGAAGGAAAAAGAAAGAGGCAAGAAGCAGGATGGCAAGGGACTGTTGGATGGTGTGCCCCTGGCTCTGCCCGCTTTGAATCAGGCGCAGGAGTACCAGGATCGTGCCGCCCGCGTAGGCTTCGATTGGCCGGAGATTGAGGGCGTGCTCGAGAAGATTGCCGAAGAGATTGAAGAAGTGAAGCATGCCACCAACGAAAAGGAACTGGCCGCTGAGATCGGAGATTTGTTGTTTGCGCTGGTCAACCTGGCGCGTTGGAAAAAAATAGATTCTGAATCTGCTTTACGTGGGACCAACATGAAGTTCAAAAAGCGCTTTGGTTACGTGGAGCAGGGAGCGAAGAAACAGGAACGTGATTTGTCTTCCTTGACTTTGGATGAGATGGAAGCCCTGTGGCAGGAAGCGAAGAGGCTGGAGTAGAAATTACTTGTCCTCTGGCCTGATTTTGTCAATCTCATTTAAGACAATTTGGGCTGCAAACTGTAAATGCTCTTCATGAAGAGATTCATCAAGGCTTTTAAGATCATTAAGTCTTGACTCGATATCGTCTATCCGGTCGGGATGCGCGCGGGGTTCTTGCAGTAGATCTCCAATGGCGATCATCTCCAAAGTCTGTGAAGCGGCAGCCCGCAGATAGGGTTGGGGGCTTTTGGCCAGTCTTTCCAGTTCAGCGTCGATAAAGTCCTTCTGGCTCGTATCTTTCAAAGCGGCGACAAAAAGCCCCTCGGAGGCGCCATTGCGTCCATTGCTATCCTTGCCATTCTTCAGAAGAGCAACCAGAGCTTGAGTGATCTCTGGCTTTTTCTGCGTGAGTTCTCCCAGAGCGGAGGCTGCCCCGGAGCGCACATCGGCGTCTTCATTGCTGAGCAGAATAGACAGCGCTTGAACGGTCTCAGGCGTAAAGGAGGCAGGGTTCGTTTGCGCCAATTCTCCGAGGGCAGAGGCTGAATTGGAGCGCACACCCGGGTCTTCGTCAGCGAGCCGAGCCGTCAGGGATTGAACCGTGCCTGCTGTGAAAAACTCAGGCCGGGTCCCTGCAAGCTGGCGTAAGGCAGAGGCTGCGCTGCAGGGCACAAAGGATCCTCCGTCATTGAGCAAAGGCGTCAGGGCTTGAACGATCTCGGACGTAAAGAACTCAGGCCGGGTCGCTGCAAATTCTCCTATAGCAAGCGCTGCGCTGGAGCGCACGGAGGCTTCTCGGTCAGCAAGCAGGGCGGTCAGGGATGGAACGATCTCGGAGGTGAATAACTCGGGCCCGGTCTGTGAGAGTCCTCCCAGGGCGGAGACTGCCTCGGAGCGCACACTGTATGCTTCATCAGCGAGCAAATTGATCAAGGCTTGAATGACCTCAGGTGTGAATAACTCGGGCCCGGTCTTGGCGAGCTGTCCCAGGGCCGAGACTGCCCCGGAGCGGACATCGCTATCCTGGTCGGTGAACAACACCGCCAGGGCGTGGACGAGCTCAGGCGTGAAGGAAGCGGGGTCGTTTCGGGCAAGTTGTTCCAGAGCGAACGCGGCCCTGGAGCGTACACTGCTGTCTTTATCTCTGAGGAGAACAATCAAGGATTGATCCACTTCAGGCTGCCTCTCTACCAATGGCCCCAGAACCAACATGACCGGGTCGGAGTAAATAACATAATCTTTGCCAGTCAGAAGAGCAGTCAATGACTGAACGATCTCAGGTGTGAATAGCGCAGGCTTAGCCTCTGCGAGTTGGCGCAAGGTGGAAGCTGCTCTAGAACGCGTGCCAGCCTCTTGATCGGAGAGCCGGGCAGTCAGGGACTGGACCATCTCAGAGGTGAAGGAATCGAGATTCGCCCCGGTGAGTTGTTCTGAGTTGGATATGGCACCGGGATCCACGATCCTTTTGGAAAAGTTCTCAATACGAAATTTAGTTCGTCCCAGCAGTCGAAGCCATTTTGCTCGAGTAACCGGTTCAAGGCAATTCGCCAACTGGTCCCCCCATAGTTGATCGCCTTCTTTCGTATGCAGGAACCAAAAGCCCTGTACTTTGCCCCGGTCAATGTCCTGACGTACTCTATCGTTTGCCAGATCCTGTCTTTTGAAATCTGTCTGGATCACGACCCTGCCGAAGCCCGGTAAAAAGGTCAATTGAGGAACACCGGCCCGCAGAACGATATAAGAATTGTCCGTGCCAAAGTAATACGCTTGTGTCAAATAGAAGAAATAAAGACACAAAATGGTCAAAAGAATGACACACGCGGCAATTACCCCATAGGAGTTGCGCCGGCTCTTTTGGGTCAATTCCTGTGGCGTGCCTTTGCCTGCCATTTCTGTGGATACAAACTCTTGGATCAAAGAACGGAAATTAATTCTTTAAATATCAGTAACCTTATGCAGCTTTTTCCTTCTTGACATCGTTCCGGTATGCCAGCAACCAAATAATTCGGACGATTGCCAGGAATACAACGGTGACTACGCTGAAAATAAAGCCGCCTGTCAATGGGGCGCCGGGATTGTTGATCAAGTAGTTCGCGTACGTGATGAGCTGAATGATATCGCCGACCAGGAATGGTGCAAGCACCCAGGCCAGGAAATCATTCCGCTTTGAACGCAGGGCGACCAGTTCCACCAGCAGGATCGCCACAAGGTTATCCCCAAACCAGCGGATGAGCTGTAAAGCCATGCCGGTGACCACCTGATGGGTGTATTGGGCGGCATATCCGGCCGGGTTTACCAGATCGAGGAGGGCGGCATACGTATCGAGCGCCACCTCCAGATAGAAGATGGGGCGCAGGAATTCCATGATCCGTTTGGCAGTGTAGCCGGGGAACATCACGTTGCGATAGGTGTGCTGGATGAACCAGGCCAGCGGATTGAAGCCGGTAATCGGATTCTTGACATTGAACGCATATTCCGCCATGGCAATCGCGGAAACCAAAGCCCCTTCTTCAGAGTCGGCCACGGTGTTATTGCCCGCGAAATATATGTTGGTATCTTCCTGATGGGGGTACGAGATCGAACCCAGACCCTGCGCTTTGTGGAGTTTGCCCTTTGGACCACTCATAAAGGCGGGTGTCCATTTGCCGTGGGTCCATGGTTCTTCAAAATACACCTTCTTAGGGTCAGGCACTTTATCCTTCTTCGGATCGGGGATGTAGCCATACATCGTCAGGTAAAGTCCTTCAGCGTCAGGATCCTGGAGCACATTTTTCTGGATGTAGGTGGTAAAGGTCTTGCTCAGGTTGTAATTTCCATCGGTATCTCCGGGGGCATAATAGGCATTGAATTGGAGCGTTTCCTGCTGATCCATCAAATCAGGCGAGAGCATCGATGAGTCCGAGTGGATATAGCACATGCCCCACATCAAGTCCCAGACCGGATTATCGCTATATTTTATGTAGTCCGGTAATTTCCAATCTTTGCCGGTTGGGGGATATTTCCCTTCATACTTCAAGCCGTAGCCAATATATTTTTCATACAGACTGCCCCAAAGCCATTTGTTTTTCTCATTTTGCAGCAAGGCGGAATTCATCCACATATCGGTGGTCAACACCACTTTGTCGAAGGTTTCCTCGTGGAGTTTGTTTTTGCTGCCTTCCCATTGCACGGTCACTTGCCTGGTCTTCGGATCGGTCCAGACTGCCTGTGCAAAACAATTGTTGTGGATGACGATCGAGGGGTCCAACCCCTGGGCGACCTCCGCCATGGCCTGGACCCAGGAACGGGCGCCCTGCGTGAAGCGCTGCCAGCCTACACCGGGATCTGTAAAGCTGCCCAACGGCGTGGGCAGCTTCCAGGAGCCGGGAAGTGGGAACTTCGTGAACAAGGGGAACAGATCGCCGAAGATCGTCTCATGCATGAGAGCCGCGCCATAACCGTTGATGATGCTCAGATAGGGTTTGAGAAAATAGTTGACCCAGTGCTTTGAGTGCTTGAAGACGGAAGG
>DATGYJ010000007.1:0-2235 GCA_035298105.1 Anaerolineales bacterium
CATTTCCCGTATGTACGAAATTGCGGATATCAGCCCCAAGACATGTGACGAGCTTGCACAGCAGATTGCCGACACCAAGCCAGGTCTCAAAGCTGCGAACAAAACAGCTAGCACTGTGCTGAATCAGCTGTCCGTTCTGAAGCAGGAGAAACCCACCAAGAAGAAAAAGAACATCTTTGATGCGGCATCCAAGCTCTCTGAATTGGATATCGACGAAGGCCAGCCGCCTTCACCCCAAAAGTGGGATGTGCTGCAGGAGGCAGGATTGTTGCCCCCGTGGTCCATGGTCAGCGAAGCGGCGCTGATGATCTGCGCCGGCTGCGATCTGTACGGGTTTGCCAGTCACCCGATTTGTTCCGCCTGCACTGCCGCCCGCATGGTGGCTCAACTCGCAAAGAAAGCTGAAGAACAGGAAGCGTAGGCGACCATGGCTCTCTTAGATACTACGCTGGATTTCAACCTTACCACGCTGATCGCAAGTTCTCTAAAAGTGGCAACGGCTCAGGCGCCATCCCGAAAAGCCCCACGATGGAGCGAAAGGGATATCAACCGAGTGCGGGATCTACTGCCATTCTACTCACCCAAAGTGGTTGGTCGGATGCTTGGCAGAAGCGAAGACGCAGTCAAGATCATGCGCCAACGCCAGCACATAAAGGCAAGTTCAAAAACCGAAGGATGGCTTTCCGCAAACCGCGTCATGCGGCTTTTGGGAATGCCGGATGCCCGCCCCGTGATCGGCTGGGTCAAAAAGGGTTTGGTGCTTGGTCATCAAGTGGCAGGTGATGATACGTGGATGGTGCGTGAGATTTCATTGCGCCGCTGGATCGTCTCCCCCGTCTCGTGGCTGTACTTCGACACGGAGCGTATTCAGGACCCGCATCTCGCCCGCTTGGTTGAACTCGCTCAAGAACGCTGGTGCGATGAATGGCTAACAACCCGACAGGTCGCTGATCTGAAAGGGACCACGACTCGGCAGATTGGTCAAACGATCTTCCGTCGCCAACTGCCGGCAGTTCATGTTGTCGGCAAGGACGGTCGTCACGAAGATGGGAAATGGGCATTCTGGGGAGTAAAGCGGTCTGACGCAGAAGCATGGCAGTTCAAGTCGCCTGCTTATGACCTGATAGACCGAAGGCACGCGTTCATCTTACTGGCAAGTGCAATCGGACTCAGTGGCATGACCATCGGCAAGATGGTGAACCTTTGCCACAGCACCACCTCCCAGCGCTTCCAACTGATGAACAACTCCCGACACTTGAAAAAAGTAATAGCGAAATATGGACTCAAGGAAATTGAGTACCGGCGCAAGGTTGGCGTTCATGCTGACTGGCGCAAATTTGCCTATCGCTTCCCGCAGGTACGTGGCGCCTTCGAGCGATACCGCGATGGTAAAGCCACGTCGGACGATTGCTACCTGATCGCGCGCATCCTGAAAAACCAAATGGCAGCAAATGGGATGAAGGTCAATCCCAACATCATCGGCAAGATCTCACACGGGACGGTTGATGATCTGGTCGCGCGCATGCGCAAGTCTGGACTCAAACCCTATTTGCTTCGCAAACCAAGACAACGATAGATGGAGGTTACATGAACATTGAAGAAATCAAAGCATGGCTCGGACAAGGCGAAGACGAAGAAAACCGCCCCAACTGGCCGGTGACCAAAGAGAAGTTGATCGAAGCTTTGGTCACCGTTGGCATCCCCGAAGAAACAGCAAAGAGCATGTTTACAAGCGCCGACCCATCCCTGCGAATCTTGCAAGAAATAACCAACGATTACAAGGACACTCATTTGGTTATCCATAAAGACGCGGCAGATATTTCGCCGTGGAACAACTCGCAGGCGTTCAACTGGGAGGGCTACTTCGAGGGTGGGAATATCAACATGGCACTGATCCTGCTTGTCCTTTGCGCCAAGTGCAATCCACTGGAGAAATTTGCGTGGGGCGAAGAAATCGTGTTTTACGCCAATGCGGATTGGCAAAAGAAACAATATGGAGTGACTTACTGAAAGGAGGTCACATGGAAGAAACAGCACGATGTATCAAATGCGGCAGACCCCTAAGTGACCCCGAAAGTATCGCTCGCGGCATGGGTCCCGAATGTGCCGGCGTTACCGGTGGTCACAGGATAAGATACCGCTCCGGAATTCGCTCGCATGGAAGCTCGTCTTATGCGGCAATTGGTCATAGGAGTGAGGCCACGCCCACACTGTTTACTTTAGTTGACGAAGATG
>DATGYJ010000008.1:0-2324 GCA_035298105.1 Anaerolineales bacterium
TTTGTAACACCTTCAGCGCCTGTTTGAGGAGATGTGCGGGAGGCGCCTTTTCAAGGTGGAGAACGCTAAGAATGTGAAAGGGCGCATATTGGTCGACAATGACTAGTGAACGCTCAAGTGTTCCAAGCTCCCTCTTCATAAGTGCTGCTGCCAATCCGAAGCCCGGTCGTAATAATCCTGTACTTTGAAAACCCCGCGAGCTTTCTGCAGACATGTTCCGGGCCCAGGATTACTGGCAGGCAAGTTTTTATAACGTCGCAATTCCACCAACCTTCCGAAAGCTATAAAACACCAGTAGGTTCTGCAAGTTTTGATCCGCACACGATACCGCTCTGGTTTCCAGGCTCTCTGATCTCCGGATCGCATAAGACAATGCGGTGCAATCCTAGCGATGTCACATGCACGGACTCAACCTGTAGATGAGCAGTATAGCAGGTGTTCGTAAAATCCTGATGGACCCATTCCTGTATGTATTCAGACTCATCGATCAACGAAGCCACACCCGCCCAGAGTGTAAACCAACGCGGGTCGGTAGGTGTACGTGGCTCGATAATAACAATCCGTCGCGTAGTAACCCGACGCAATTCTTTCAGCACCCGCAATTGAACCGCAATCGGCATGTGATGAAGAGCTAAGGAAAGCACGGAAATCTCAAAAGAGTTCTCCGCGAATGCCAGATCAGTGGCATCCATTTCTATCCAGGTTGATCCTAAATTCGAGCTTTTAGTAACTGCCCGTTTCAGCATTCCTCGAGCGATATCTGTACCCACAACTTTAGCACCCTGGGATGCAAAAGTCAGCGCTAACTCACCCGTCCCGGTACACAAATCCAAGACACTCTCACCAGGGCGCCAGCCACTCAAGACCATGGCTTTGCGGCGAGTTCCTCGGCGAATAAATTCCATCAGATCATAGAAATATGCATGGCGGTTATAATGCTCAAGAACATGCCAGCGATAATCGTTTTCAACATCTAAGGCTTGCATTGTAGACCGAGGTCTCCTTATCCGTCTGATTTGTCAGCCGCACCGTGAAAGGATTTGGATTGGCGTTCCAATATTGATAGATGGAAATTCAAAAGATCGCAATCTTAGAATCGGGCTTCTCCAGCTCGCGCTTTATTTACAAACCATAATTCGTGAACTGCCCCCATTTTCTCGAAGATTTGAATTGCGCGCTCAAAATGCTCCTTGCACGCGATTGGATCGCCATGCAAAGAAGATCCTAATCTAACGCGGGTCAATCCTTCTTCATAAAGCAATTTGAATTTCTGGGCGGCTTCCAGGCCCTTTTGCCAGGATTTAACAGCCAGCTGAGGTCTGCCCGTCAACTCTTCATACCAACCCTCATAATAATGGGCGTATGGCTGCCCAATCGGGAAAACCTTCTGAAACGCTCGCAGAAGTTTGATCGCTTTCTCAGCAAGCAGCCTGAATCGCTCGGAATCAGCTTTTTGAGTTGGGTCGTGAAGCGCCTTTTCCCACAGTTCGAAATATACTTCAGCGACAGCAGAAAATCCAATATCCATCGAGTAAACAGTTGGAGATATATTCCCTGCCAAATCAATGACCTTGTTAGCATAAATGAGCGCTTCTTCCTCCCGACCGAGATGTAGATTCGCCAAAGCAAGCTGTCCATAGGTGTTGATCAGGGATGCAAGATTAGGAAGCTCAGCCAGGATCTGGAGAGCTTCTTCCAGCATTGGAATTGCGGTCGCATCTTTTCCCAGTCGAATATGGATGGCAGCAACCCCAAATAACCCCCAACCTACCTGCAAGGGATTCCGTCTTTGGCGCGCATCTTCTAGCAATGCGTTTAAGGTATTCATTGCGTACTGAATATCGCCTGAGATCAACGCACTCTCGCCCAACACGTCCATGCTATCACCCCATTGACGGTAATCACCCAACTGCTCGCAAATCTCCCTTGCTTCTTCTGCCCGGGCGCGGATTTCATCCCATTTCCCAACTGTCATTTTATAGACACTCGTTACCACCCCCACCGCAATCAAATTGGATGGCTGATTCACATTCTCAGCAACCGCCAGGGCTCGATTTACATAGATTTCGGCCAGTGAATGTAACTGAGCGAAGCCTGCCAGGATTGCCAACCCCGCATAGGCAGATGCCAACTCAGGGGAGGGGCCGGCCCTTTCGGCAGTGTTCACCAGGCGCAAAATAGAGTACATAATGGGCAGTGTTTCCTGAGAATAGAAATAGATCCTTCCCATCAACTCATACAGACGCGAAACTTCAATGGCAACTTCCCGTCCTTGCCCACGAAGCGACCCAATAAAACGCGCCGGAAAGTAACGGTGAAATACC
>DATGYJ010000009.1:0-13991 GCA_035298105.1 Anaerolineales bacterium
GCATGAGCCGCCGCGACCAGTTCTTCCGGGTTTGAGCCTTCTTTGTTGCCAAAGCGGGTTTGGAAATTGTAAGGTAATTCATAAATCGTTTTGCTCTCGGTGCTGATCAGACCCTGGCCGTCTTTTAGATTACCTGTCCAAAGTGCGCCTGCTTTCCGATTGAATTCTGTCATTTCAGATTCCTTTCTTACTCATAGATTTTGCATCAGGCTTCGACTGTCCTGAAGGTTGATTCCATACCAACTGCAAGCTCAAGAGGACCTTCGGGACGTTTTGCGGGCTTAAAGCTAAGTTGCAATCAATGCGACTTTCTTCTCGGAGATCGCTTGAAGCAACGAATGATAAGGCTTTACAAAATTTTCCACACCCTCGTCAAGCAATTCCTGGGTTACATCGTCGAGATTTATGCCCAACTCCGGCAAACTATCTAACTGAGCACGGGCCTCATCGAGATGGCTTTCCAGTGTTAACGCAACCGTGCCATGATCGATGAACGCCTCCAACGTTTTAGGCGGAATAGTATTCACCGTATTTGGTCCGATTAGATTTTCCACATACATCACATCCGAATAGTCAGGATTCTTGGTGCCAGTGCTTCCATAAAGAACACGCTGCACTCGCGCACCCTTCTCTGCCAGTCTCTGCCAACGCTCGCTTTGAAAATATTCCTTGAAGTGTTGATAGGCGATTTTTGCATTCGCGATCCCGATTGTACCTTTGAGAGCGTCAGCCTTCGGCGTAACGAAGGCCTCCAGCATTTTGTCCACTTTACTATCTAACCGACTGACGAAGATCGACGCAACAGAGGCGATTTGCTTCAGATGATAGACTTTGGCCGCGCGGTTCTCCATTGCGGTGAGGTAAGCTTCCGCAATCTGGTCGTACTGCGCCAATGAGAACATCAATGTCACGTTGATATTGATGCCTTCTTCGATCAATTCCTGAAACGCTGATACTCCTTCGATCGTCGCGGGAACTTTTATCATGACATTGGGTCGATCCACGCGGGCAAACAAGCGGATCGCTTCATTCACAGTTCCTTGCCGGTCGTGCGCGAGATTGGGATTTACTTCCAGGCTGAAAAATCCGTCGTTCCCATCGGTCTCATCAAAGACTGGGCGAAGTACATCGGCACCCATGCGGGCATCTTCAACCGTTAACTCTTCGTAGATCTCTTGTGCTGATTTTCCCTGTAGACCCAGGGTCTGGATTTGTTCGTCATACTCATTGCTCTCAGCAATAGCCTTCTCGAAGAGCGAGGGATTAGAGGTAACACCGCTCAAGCCTTTCGCCACATATGATTGCAAGCCACCCGAAGTGATCAGAGAACGCTGGATATAATCCAGCCAGACGGACTGGCCCACATTGGCCAAAGTGTGTAGTTTGGTATGGTTCATAAACTCGTACTCCCTTCGGCAAATCACATAGCGCTATAGAAGAAACTAACCCGATCTTCTTTGGGCTGCAATTTGCGCAGAAAATTTAGCAATCTATAGATCCAGCAACAATATAGTACCTGGTAAACATAGCATATAAAGCTTGCGCGGAGTATGCATCAATATATATTGCAGAGATATAAATTTGGATATATCCCGGTAAACGGAGTCTGATGGTCCTGCTGTTGAATTCGAACGTCGGGCGCCAGAGGGGTACAACAAGGTCAGTTGTACTTACCCGAGGATTAGGTCTTGACGAGTATAATTTTCACTATGAGTGGTCCGCCCGACCAACCTGAACGCCCGATCAACCTCCTGCTAGTCAACGAAAGTGGACTAATCGGAAATGTAATTCGCGCGGCATTAGAAGATGAGCCGGATCTCAAGGTGGTGGCCAGCGTTACCAGTGCAGAGGAAGCTCTGAAAATTGTCCAGGAAAGAACGATTGATGTGGCCCTGGTCAGCACACGTCTGCCGGAACAGGGAGCGCTCAAACTCACGAGCGCCATTACGAAACTGGCGCCCTCTACCAAAGTGCTGGCGCTCGGGCTAACCGAAGAGAAAAAACGCGTACTGCGTTATGTGGAAGCGGGCGCCACCGGCTATGTGTTAAAGGATGATTCGCTAGAGGATCTAATCGAAACGGTACGCGCCGCACAAGATGGCAAAGTGTTTGTTTCACCACAAATTGCGGCAGCCCTAATGGAGCGTCTCTCCAATCTGGCACAGATGTTCTCGGAGGTGGAGAATAATGTCACCAACACAACGAATTTGACCGCGCGTGAACTGGAAGTTCTCGAGTTGATGGGAAAAGGCCTCACGAACCAGCAGATCGCAGAGAAGCTCGTCGTTGAAATTGGCACAGTAAAGAATCACGTTCACAGCATCCTTGAAAAACTGGATGTCAGAACACGCGATCAGGCCGCAGCTTACCTGGCTTTTATTAAGAAATAAAACTCAGTCTTGTTAGGGCCTAAGATTTACGATCTAGCTCCGTCTTCCGACGGGGTTTTTGCATTTAAAGAATGTATCCTCGTTTATATCCATTCCGTATTACTGTATCTATGGAGTTTTCTCAATCGGGATGCTACTCTTACAGAACAGAGTTATCAAAACAATACACAAGAAGAGAGTTGATCATTACCATGTCCACAAAACGTGTCATTTTGGCAAATGGGCCACGCCTATTACGAGAGATGCTCCACCGCGTGATCTCTAAGGCAGAACATCTGGAGGTTGTGCAGGAGGTTCGTAATCATGAAGAATTGCCTGCCGCAATTGAAAAGTTTGATCCGGAGTGGGTGATCCTGTCGCAGCCTGCTAACAACAATTCCTCCAGTTGGATCGCGACCTGCATGGCACAGTATCCGTCTGTACGATTTGTTCTTTTGTCTCCTGATAACAGGAGCATCAAGATGAAATGGCAAGCCTCCTATGAGGAAGATCTTACGCATTTATCGCTACGGGACTTCATTCACTTTCTAGAAAAAGACCTGCAGCGCACTTGAAGCAATAGGGAGTTCGCGGAAACATCATGTATCTGAAAGAGTTCTACCAGGCTATCGGTCATCTCAGTGAGGACCATTTCGGCATTCTAAGAAATGCAGTCAGAACGTTCACTGAAAAACAAGCAGCGCAGGCATCAGCCAGTCTGGCCTACTACACACTTTTTTCAATTTTCCCCTTGCTGCTTGTTTTTATCGCAGGCGGGAGTTACTTTCTCGACCGCACGCAAGTGTTCAATACTGTAACCCAATTTATTCAACAAGCTCTTCCCGTCTCAAGACAAATCATCAATGACAACCTGCAGCAGATCCTGGACGCGCGTGGCACGGCCGGGGTTATCAGCATCATCACTCTGCTATGGTCAGCATCCGGGATGTTCACGAGCCTGGCCTATAACATCAATCTGGCCTGGCCGCGAGCCTCTCGCCGCAACTTCCTCCAGAATCGTTTAATCGGTTTGTGGATGATCGCGGGGCTGATTGGATTGATTATTTTATCCCTGGTCCTGAGCTGGATTGCAAACAGGCTGCCATTTATGGATATTGCTCACGCCTCGCCGGCGAGCCTGATCCTGTTGAGGTTCATCTCAGGATTTGGTTCCTGGTTAATGATCTTTCTGGTTTTTCTCACGCTTTATCATTGGGTTCCAACGCTGCATGTCAAATGGAGCGCGACCTTCTGGGGAGCGCTAATTGCTTCCTTCACTTGGAAAGCTGTCACAGCAGCTTTCACCTTATATTTCAATAGCGAATTTGGACGCTATCAATTGATCTATGGATCATTAGGAGCGATCGTCGCGTTTTTGTTCCTGATCTATATTATTTCACTCATCACATTGTTCGGTGCACATCTAAGCGCTGCCATCGACACTTGGGACAGCAACCGGGTCAATAGGTGAACCGCCTGGATATGGGAAAGGAGTATTCGCAGATGAATATTTTGAATCCAGCTGATTTGAAATCCTTAGCAGCACAGCAAGGAACGTGGTGCGTCTCTCTATACATGCCAACCCATCGAGTTGGCCGCGAGCAACAGCAGGATCCGATACGCCTCAAGAACTTATTGGCCGAGGCAGAGACAAAGCTCTTAGCAAACGGACTCCGCAGGGCTGATGTCCAGAGTTTGATGCGCCCGGCAGAGCAGCTTTTGTCGAACGATGATTTCTGGCGACATCAGAGCGACGGGCTGGCGATCTTCATGTCCAATGATTTTCGTATGGTATATCGTCTGCCTATTGAATTTGAGGAACTTCTGATTATCACAAATAACTTTCATATCAAGCCTCTGATCCCTTTGCTTGGCAGAATGGGAAGGTTTTATGTCTTAGGGGTCAGTTTGAACAATGTTCGATTGTTCGAAGGCACACCTGATAGCTTCAATGAGATCAAGCTCAATTTTCCCAACAGCATGGACCAGGCATTATGGATGGATGAGCCCGAAAGATACTTGAATTTGCATTCAAGCTCCCTAAGTACAAGTAAGGCGAAAGGTGGAGCGGCGATCTTCCATGGGCACGGCATCGGCGATGAAGAAAAGAACAGAATTTTGCGCTTTTTCCATTCCGTGAATGAGGGCCTAAACGCTTTGATCGAAGATAAAACTCCTCCCCTGGTTTTAGCAGGTGTGGATTATCTTTTACCTATTTATCACGAAGCCAGCACTTACCAGAATTTACTAAAGGATGGGATCGTAGAAAATCCCGACCGGGAAAACCTAAATGAGCTGCGTGAAGAGGCATGGAAGATCATCAAACCGGTTTTGGAAGAAAGCCAGAAAAAAGCCTTTGAAAAATACCAGCAATTCCATGGACAGCAAAGTCCCCTCGCTACCAATGATTTGACCGAGGCTGTCAAAGCCTCCAAGTTTGGGCAAGTGGAAACTCTGTTTGTACCCTTGGGCGAGCACATTTGGGGACGATACGACACCAGCAAGAATGAAGTCATTGTTGAAAATGACCCTACCCGCAGTAACGAAGACCTTTTGGATTTTGCCGCGGCCGAAACCATTCTGAATGCGGGACAGGTCTTCGCCGTTCCTCGTGAACAACTTCCCAGCGATGGTGATTTGGCTGCAATTTTACGATACTCCGTGGAACCGTCTTAAACTTGTATCCAAATTTGTATCTCCTCAGGATGGACGGTATATGGTCTTTTCTTAGCCACCATGCTATGTATAAACAGTAACAGGAAAATTCATGTACGCACGAATGATTCTGACGGTTTGAATCGTTAAGAACCCTATAGAAGGAGAAGAACGATCTTCTCATCTGGTAAAAAGGTTCAAAGGAAAAATATTATGAGCGGATTTCGTTTAGGAAAAGTCTTTGGCGTCAGTGTGAACATTGACTGGAGCTGGTTGTTGATCTTTGTTCTGGTAACCTGGAGCCTCGCTTCCACTTTTATCCAGGCTCATCCCGAATGGACGATCTTCACACAGCTGGGCCTGGCGCTGATTGCCGCATTACTGTTCTTTTTATCGGTACTGGCGCATGAACTGGCGCACTCTTTAGTTGCGAACGCACGCAAACACACCGTACGCAGCATTACGATGTTCTTATTCGGAGGCGTATCAAATATTCAAAAGGAACCAACCACACCCTGGAATGAGTTCATTATCACGATTGTCGGGCCCTTAACTAGTTTCATTTTGGGCGGTCTCTTCATACTTTTGGGCATGGGTACTCGAGGCGCCCTCCTCAACGGTGTGACAGTCACAAACCCGGCTGTCTTATTATCCAGGTTGGGGCCGTTGAGCACGATATTTATCTGGCTGGGGTCAGTAAATATTTTGCTTGGTTTTTTCAATCTGATTCCAGGCTTCCCATTGGACGGTGGAAGAGTCCTGCGTTCCATTTTATGGGGTTTGACAAATAACCTCGTTAAGGCAACGCGCTGGGCTTCCTGGGTTGGGCAAGCTGTGGCATGGATGCTCATTCTGGCGGGTATCGCGATGATCTTCGGGACCAGGATCCCCTTCCTGGGTACCGGCGTTTTCAACGGAATGTGGATCATCTTTATCGGCTGGTTCCTGCAAAACGCCGCGGCGCAAAGTTATCGGAGAGTTCTCGTCCAGGATGTCTTGGAAGACGTGCCCGTCAAGCGAATGATGCTGACCGAGCTACCCACTATCCCTGCGAATATGACCGCGGAAGACCTGGTAAACCATCACATTGTCGGATCTGATAATCGGGCATTCATTGTCGCCGAAGGAGATGAAACGGTCGGACTCGTAACGATCGATGATATTCGCAATTTGGCACCAGAAAGGCGCCGAAATACTCCGGTCCGGGA
The DNA here is from genome assembly GCA_035298105.1 of Anaerolineales bacterium. Lineage (GTDB taxonomy): Bacteria > Chloroflexota > Anaerolineae > Anaerolineales > Villigracilaceae > Defluviilinea. Next base: position 6,233 of record DATGYJ010000009.1, read on the forward strand.
GATCATGACGCCCTCCAAAAAGTTGGAAGTCGTTGCGCCTGAGGAAAACGTATCGGAGGCATTCGACCGCCTGCAAAATAAAGATATTCGCCAACTACTTGTGATGCAGGGAAATAAGATCGTTGGCTTGCTGCGTAGAAATGACATCGTCCGCTGGCTGGAACTGCAGTCACAAGCGGGTTAGATGTAATTGAAAACGAGCAAGCCCGCTTTATAAATTCTTAATGGAAAAGGAGATGCCAAATGAACGACACGATGCATGGTATAGGGCACCAAGTGCAGAATACGATTATGCAGGACCGCTCTCTACAGGACTATGATATTGAGGTGTTGGATAATAACGGCATCATCACGCTGAGGGGTGTTGTGCCAACTCGGGATGCCAGAGAGAAAGCCGAAGCAATTGCGCGTGAAATCGAAGGTGTAACCAGCGTGATCAACGAACTGGATGTCATCTAGCGTCCAGTGGAACGAATGGGAAACCAACAAACCGAAAGATCCCAACCACAATATGGCTTTTGGAGCGGTGCACTATTTGGAACAGTCACAGGCATGGCTTCCCTGCTGACGTTCCAGTATCTTTTTGGGATTCTGCGCCGTCCACGTTTAACATCCAGAGCGATCCTCCTTAGCAAGGAAGAATTCGAAAATGAGGAAGCTTTGGCGTTATTTATCGCGGCAGAAAGCCTGCGCTCCGGAATTCAGACACGGCGCCTGCCAAATAACTTGAATAAAGAAATTGTCCATGCCGGGTATCGCAATTCCTCTGAAAGCTGGGCACGGGATTTCGGTTTTGCCGCCTACGGCCTGCTAGCCCTAAAACAATACAATCCCGTTAAGGAAACCCTGGAAGCATTCCTATGGCACCAAACTCGTGACGGTCAGTTACCGGTCAAATTGCATTCCGTAGATGTTGTTACACGATTCATGTATTCATTTCTTGAACGTGAACAACCCGTCGAAGCGCTGCTCAAGCCCAAGTACCTGAGCGGACACGGGGCTCCATCCCTGGATGGGCAGGCCTTACTGATAATTGCCGCCCTCGCCTACGTTCAGGAGACTGGAAATATCACCTTCCTTCAAAGTCATTGGGCAGAGTTGAAAGCAGCCATGAATTGGCTGGAAAACTATCGTAAGGCCTCCGGGGAAGATCCCCTCCTGCACCAGGGAGCCTTTGCCGATTGGGCAGATTCGGTCGCGCGGCGTGGGCGTGTGCTGTACACAAATGTTGTCTATTGGAAAGCACTATCGGAAATGGCCATTGCCGCGACGCGGCTTGATCTGCAGCAGGAAGCTGTCTCTTATTTCGTGAAGGCAGAGAATGTAGTACGCGCCGTCAATCGCTATTTTTGGCGTGACGAGCTCGGATACTTTGTGACCAGCGATGAGCTCACTCAGCTCAGCAGCGATGGAAATCTGCTCGCAATCGCCTGGGGCCTGGCAAAAAACCAGCAGGCAGAGAGTATCTTGAAGGTCATGGAAGAAGCGAAGATGGCTGAGCCTATCCCCACACGGGTCACCTACCCCTCTTATCCCAGACAGTTGATCGCGCTCGAAAACCTGCTTGGAGGACTGGCCAGCTATCACACGAATGCTTCCTGGCTTTGGATTGGCGCCTGGCATGTGATCGCTCTGGTAAAGACCGATCATCTGGAGGAGGCGCAGAGACTGGTCGAGCGCATTCTGCAGGTGATTGTGCGTGACCGCCAGGTCAATGAGGTACATGCACCCAATGGAAGGCCGCTGGCCAGCATGTGGTATACATCCGAAGCACCTCTCACCTGGAATGCCGGCATGGTTATCTATGCGTGTCGTTTATTCGAGAGCAAGCTCCAGGAAGAGCATAACCTGCTCTCACTATTCAGCAAAACTACGGAGTAATCTTTGCATATCGCGTTTTTTACCAATTCTTATCACCCGGTTGTGAACGGTGTCGTCCGGTCCGTGGCGTCATTCCGAGAGGTCCTGATGAAACAGGGCCACAACGTGTTTGTCTTTGCCCAGGCGGACGGCAGTTATAAAGATAGCGAGCCGTTCATTTTCCGGTATCCCAGCCTGCCTCTGCCCCTGCCAGGGGATATCTCGGCTGCCATACCGGTCTCGCCTTTTGTAGATCAGTTGCTCCCCACGCTCAAATTGGATGTGATCCATACCCACCATCCAATCCTGCTGGGTCAGACGGCAGCGCGCAAAGCTGCCGAACTGGGTCTGCCGCTTGTTTTCACATTCCACACGCAATATTGGGAATACACGCATTATGTTCCTTTCCCTCAAGAGGCAATTCAGGAATTCTTGAAAAACGCGGTCCATAAATGGTTGAGGGATTTTGTCCAGAAATGCCAACACATTATCATCCCTTCAGAGAGCATGAGAGATTTTTTGGTCAGCGAATATGGCCTGGAGAAAGGCTATACCGTGATTCCAACCGGCATAAATCTTGAGCCGTATATGAAGGCAGATGGGAAAGGCCTGCGTCAGGTGAAAGGCTGGCAGGATGAGACGATCCTTATTTCGGTTGGACGGCTGGCAGCTGAAAAGAACTGGGAGACTCTGCTCCGGGCATTCGCACAAGTCTGCCCTGAATACCCTGGCTTACGCCTAGTGCTTATCGGCGATGGCCCTGATAAGGATGCGCTCGAAGCACTTGCCTCTGAGCTGGGAATTGCAGAGCGAACCACATTCACGGGCGCTTTACCCTTTGAAGAAGTTCCGGCCTATCTAAAAGCCGCCGATCTCTTTTGTTTTGCCTCGGTTACAGAGACTCAAGGACTGGTCACCATCGAAGCGATGGCAGCCGGGTTACCGGTCGTGGCAGTCAACGGGAGCGGGACACGCGATATTGTCGAGCACGGCAAGCAGGGTTTTCTGGTTAAGAATGATGCAGAGGCTCTGGCAAAAGGCATCAACAAGCTTTTATCCGACCCGCAACGGATGAGACGCTTCAGCAATCAGGCTCTGAAGAAAGCCAAGACCTTTGATATCAACGAGCTGGGGAAACAAATGATCGGCGTGTACGAACAGGCCATACAGGATAAAAAAGAGGAAAGAACTGTCACCCTGGTAGTGGAAGACAGCGCAGCACAGGAAGCGCTTCCTGCTTCGCAAGCATAGAATTGATGCATGGGATGGAGTCCAGTGACTCCAGGCACCGCCCAAAGTCAGGAGATTTTGATTGCCAGCATGGACGAGGCAGCCTAACGACTCCGGTCGTTGGCTCAAAGTAAAGAACTTAAGACTACGCTAGCTGCTCGGTTGGTAGTCTGGCAGATGCTCAAAGACCCGCGCTCTCACAGACAAATAAACCTTGTCCGCTTCCACTTTGGTCGCCCAGAACGCAGGGACCAGCCTATGTTCCTTGAGCAGGAAGCCTTTCCCAATGACGAAATGCGTCACATGGTTACTTTCGGCATCCGCAATCACTTGTTCGACGTTTCCAATATGCTTCTTATCAGCGCTGATCACCTGCGCACCTTCCGAGATTGCAACCCGCCCCTGGGGAATACTTGTTTCTGTCCGCAGAGCATAATCGGGCATCATGTTCGGCAATACGCCGCCTGTTGGGGTCGGAAAGTTCACAGGTGGATACCAGTAGTAAGTCTGAAGATTTTCATAGGGAGCATCAGTGTCGCCCAGAAGGACATAATGGGTGGTCTCATAATCAAGGAAACTATCCACGCCTTGATTGGTCTCGCGCAGCATAATGCGGTCTTCTTTTTCCGTATCCACTAATCCAATCGGGATGACCTTTTCGCTCTCCCATAGTCCTCTTTCCACAACCAGATCGGTCACGTCCCTGGTCCTGGCGTCAATGACCACCCGGTTGAGGGTTCCAATCTTTTCACCTGCGGCAGTGAATACCTCAGTTCCTTTTTCTAAACGCATGATCTACCTCCTGCATCACTGCTTCACAAGATCGTGGAGCAGTGATCGAAACTCCTGTATCTTTTGTCGCGCTTCTACTATCACATCCCCTCCTGTTCGCTCAGGTTCTATGCCCGCACAGCGCGAAACTTATCAATCCTCCGGAACAGTCTCCTCAGCCTTTTCTGCCAACTCGATCAGATCACCTTTCTTGAAGAGGATGTTTCTCAGAATATTGCGCCAGACCGGTGTGCGCCGCAACAAAAATTCAAGATCGATTCCAAAGTGAATAAATTCTTCCTGCTGCGCGTGACCCATCACGGCGCGGGCATCTTCATCGGTCTCAACAGCCAGGCGTTGGACATACCAATCAATTGCCTCGACTTCTTCGATCAACGATTGAATGACACGCACATAAGTGCGCGTGTCTTCAGAAAGCTCCTCGGGTGGTTCATGATATTGATCAAAACCCATAAGATTTCCTTACCGACTCCATATTCAGGTTCACAAATGATCGTCTCCTTCATCTTCATCCAGTTCATCAAGTTCGTCTAACTCTTCATCATCCTCGTCATCGTCTAATTCAGACTCTTCTTCCAGCTCATCAAGCTCGTCTTCGAGTTCATCCAGTTCTTCGTCTTCCAGCTCTTCCAAAGATTCCAGACCCTCTTCCTCTTGATCATCGGTAGAGGCCGGGTTCAGTTCCCAGCGATGGCGGTCCCGATCAAGCAGCTTTTTATCCGAGTTGAGGGGTTCCTCATCCGCGTAGGTTAAACCCGCAGCAGCCCCCAAATCATCGACTACATCCTGGTCGGGCGTCGGTGCACTGCCACCCACAGTTTCCTCGCCGGCTCCATTAGCTGTTTGCCAGGAAGCATCCAGATCACCACCGGAGAGATCAGGGGACAGAGAATGATGCTCGTCCAGGTCTTCCTGTAATTCATCCCGCCCACCCACACCAAGATCCTGCCGTTCAGCAAAATCCGTTTTAATATCTTCGTCATCGGTGTAATGGGCAGATTGTTCTGCCACCGCATCTGCATCAGCATCTGCCGCGTAACTATCCATGCCGCTCTCCTCGTTCAGGAGATAATTCTGCCCTTTGCGATCATCCGTTTCTTCGGGAACAACCTCAATAAATTGATCGGCGTCCTCGGCAACGGGCTCGAGCTCGCCAGTATAAGGATCAATCGTCTCTTCTATCTCCTCCTCTTCTGGCTGTTCTTTTTTCTTGCGGGTTTTGTCCTTGGCCATGTATCCGCTTTCTCCTTTCGGGTTTTGCACTGCTGCAACTATCTTAGGGGATGGAAATATACAGGTCAATATACAGGGATATATCCAGTAGATATAGATTGCGATACATTGTTTAGTTAGGTTGGCGCGAAGGTCGGGTGATATACTTCGTCCGTTTGCCGAAAAGAGTTATGTCCATAAAACGTATCCATCGTGATCTCATCTTTGCACGCGCTTATTATTTTGCATTCATGGGGGGCTGGGGATTCATCCTACCTTTTATTAATCTGTTCTACGTCAGCCTGGGATTGAGCGGGACCCAGATTGGCACAATCGGGTCGGTCAGTTCTACAGTTGGCTTGATCGTTTCGCCCATTCTCGTGACCGAGATCAAGAAGCGCCCGCAAGCCCGCGGCATCCTGCAAGTCTCACTCATGCTGGGCGCTCTCGCCTACTCCCTGCTCGGCCACCAGACGGCTTTCCTGCCTATTATTGGGATCGTGTTTTTTCAGGCCCTGGTCGGTTCAGGGATTATGCCAACTTCGGATGCGATGGCCGTACATGTCTCTGAAGAAGCCGGGACCGGTTACGGGAGCGTCCGCGTTTGGGCTTCGGTAGGCTGGATCATCACGGTACTGGCTTCCGGCTGGCTGATCGAACGAAAGGGATTCGAGGCAGGCTTCCTGGGCGTCAGCGTGATGTGGCTCGCAGGTGCCGCCTTGACGCTCCTGATCCAATCGCGCTACTTCGTCTCGCCGATCCTGGAGGGTGATCGCAGGTTGAATATCAAAACTGCGCTTAAGTATATTGCCCACGATAGGACCTTATTCGGATATGCCATCGCCGTGGTCTGCATGGGCTTTCTCAACAACGGCGTACTGCAATTTGAGAATGTTTTTCTCTCGCAGCTGGGCGCGTCAAAGCAATTGATCTCTGTGGCAGGTATATTGAGCGCGATCGTCGAAGTACCCTTTATGATCTATGCCGACCGGGTGGTGCGGCGGGCCGGTGCGCACCGCGTGCTGTTATTTGCGGTCACCATGCTGTTGTTACAGCGTGCGGCCGTTTTGCTGTTTCCCTCCATCTCTACCATTATGATCGTGCGCTTTGTGGGCGGGGTCTCCTTCAGCTTCACGACGATTGCGTCTGTCTTCCTGATCAGCAGTCGTACGGACCCCAATCAGACCGGGACAGTACTGGCCATTTATACGGTCACACTCAGCGGGCTGGTCAATGTCCTGGCAGCGCCGATAGCAGGAGCCATCTTCGACGCTATTGGAGCGCGCTGGTTGTATGCACTTGCCCTGACCGGTTATGCGCTGGGACTGTTTAGTTTGTGGGTAACAAGACCGGGGAGAAAAGAGAGGCTCAAGAAGTGAGACTCATAGTCAGAGTTATCGATCTAAATATGACAAATATCGTCCACATTCATGATGAATGCAACTTTCAAAAGGGATTACGATCCTTATAATAAGTAAGTACGTAGGGGCGAGCTAAAACAATCGAGCAGATCGCTAATCATCACAGCACATTGATCCTCCACCACGCACAACAAAGTCCATTATTGCCCACTATATCGACTCGCCTTTACTGTTCGCGAGTTCATGGCAATCAATATCATTTCAACACAACCTGTCATGCTCTAGGCCGCCCGTTATACGGGCGGCTCATTTTTCGCTATAATCGTTCCTTCCGGTCCCCCTTCAAACTCGAGCGATATCTGACTCAATAGAATGAGCTGGGACCCTGATCGCGGAGAAAGTTGATCCGGCGCCTGGCTCAATCACAAGCCTGATGGCCGTCCGGGTGTTTTCATCGATAGTGACATCTGCGAATTCGGGTACACAGGTTACAAAAATACCATCGTCTCTGAGGTAGCCGGTTGCAATGATCAGAGCTTTGATCGCCTGGTTAACAGCTCCAGCGCCAATCGCCTGTATTTCCGCCCGGTGATGTTCCCGGACTATGCCCGCAATTGCACCCGCCACAGCCGAGGTGCGTGAGGTAGCAGCAACTTTAATCATATCCATAGTGAGTCTCCTAACAATAAGTGATGATTTGGTCTTTGCGTCTGCAGCGCTACACCAGTTGAAGTCCTGCTCTCATCCCGCAAAGTTGGATGATGTTGTAATAAGATTGTACGAGAGAATGGCTTCTTCTCCAAGAAAAATGCTCTCATATTGCCTAGATATTTGTACTGAGTTTGGGGAACCGCCTGTAGTGACTCGGGGCGACTGCTTGCCGATGAAACGTTTGTTAGAAAGAGATCAGAGAGATTCGGTATTCGATCTTCGAGATTAGAGATTTGCAGAGAGGGCGCCGTGGCCACAAATCTGTGATATGTCGAGCTTCTCTCAGCACGAGAGAGGACTTTTTTCGATAAGGGCTGGGTGGATCAGTGGCCCCATTTTCCAAACCATTTGTACGACACCAGCCCCCATATATGGGGGCATAAAATGGCGGATAACCATCGTTTTTTCGAAAATAGTCCTTCGCTATTCCTTCGGTAATCCTTCGCTGATCCTTCGCTCATCTCCCGGAGACAAAAACACCCCCCAAATATGGCATGTGGATTTTCCGACAGTTGGAAACGGTGAAGCTCAAGAACGCCGTGGAGGGATAGTTCGTACGCCGCGTTAGCATCAAGTGTCCTTGAGAGCGTTCG
>DATGYJ010000010.1:0-1516 GCA_035298105.1 Anaerolineales bacterium
AGGGAGCCGCCGGAGCATCGACTGTGGCGTTTCCATTGGCATCCAGGATTCTGTCGGAGAACTGCTCAAGAAAATTGAAAAGGAAGTCGTGGCTGGCTATCAGCGCATCAAGATAAAGATCAAGCCGGGTTGGGACCTGGACGTCGTGCGAGAAGTTCGAAACCACTTCCCATCCATCCTCTTGATGTGCGACGCGAATTCCGCTTACACATTGCGAGACATCGACCTCTTCAAACGGATGGACGAGTTCAAGCTGCTGATGATTGAGCAGCCGCTGGCCTGGAACGATATCATCGATCACATTCAGCTTCAGAAAGCCATTCAGACTCCCATCTGCCTGGATGAGTCGATACTTGATGCCGAAGACGCCCGCAAAGCCATTGATTCAGGCGCCTGCAAGATCATTAACATCAAGTTGGGGCGAGTTGCCGGACACGCCGAAGCGAAGAGAGTACATGATGTTTGCGCGACTCATTCCATTCCTGTGTGGTGCGGTGGCATGTTGGAGGCAGGCATTGGCCGGGCTCACAACATTGCAATGTCGACGTTGCAGAACTTCTGCTTACCAGGTGATGTTTCCGCCAGCCGGCGTTATTTTTATCGGGACATCATTGATCCCGAAGTCGAGGTCGACTCCCAAGGGCGGATTCATGTCCTTGACGGCCCTGGCATCGGGTTTGAGCCGAACATGAAGCGAATCGATGCTGTGACAATGCGAACGGAAATGTTGCGACCCTAGACAGGCTGCGCCATTCCAAAGCAACACCCCACCATGGAAAAAATCCTCATCACGGGCATCAGCGGCTTTCTGGGCTGGAATTTGGTGCAGCGCCTTAAAGACCAATACCGCGTCTATGGAACCTGCCTGGATAATCTCGTTTCGATTCCCGGAGTTGAAACCTTTACTTTTGACCTTTCCGATTGGTCCAAGATTGAGAAACTCTGCCAGGCGGTCAATCCAGCGGTCATTGTGCATACGGCCGCCTATTCGAATCCAGACTATTGCGAACTCCACCACAAGGAAGCGCTCACCTTGAATACCTTTGCCAGCCGCGAGTTGGCAAAGGCCGCAAACCGGTTGGGCAGCAAACTGATCTACACTTCTACCGATTTTGTTTTCGATGGAAAGCGTGGTGAGTACAGCGAAGCGGATGACCCGGCGCCCATCAACTATTATGGGAAGACCAAATTCCTGGCTGAACTCGAGATCATGAATCACTGCAGTCACTACGTCACGTTGCGCCTTGGAACTCTCTATGGGCGGGGCAGCGGCATCCGGCCAAACTTCTTTGAGACGCTGGAGAAGCAGCTCCTCGCTGGAGAGAAGCCCTCGTGTATTGTTGACCAATACCGAACCTTCTTGTTTGTCGAAGATGCCGTTCAGGCCATAAGCCAGCTGATTGCGGAGAAGACTTTAAAAGGTCTGTTTCATCTTGGAGGGCCTGAAAGAGCCAGCCGCGTTCAATTTGCTGAGACGCTTTGCGCAACCCTCCGTGTCTCTGGCAGCTTGATTGAG
>DATGYJ010000011.1:0-10099 GCA_035298105.1 Anaerolineales bacterium
GGTTCAAAGCCTAAGAATTCTTTTACCATTGGGTCACGCGCCCATTCACTGGTACGCCACTTCGCCGCAAGTCCCATGGCATGCGCAGCCAGTAATAGATTTTCGCATGCGGCAGCAGCCGCACAGACATTCTCGATCTCAAGGACTTTCGGTTCACTCGGTTTCTCTACGCCGACCGCAATGACCACCGGGGCACGCAGAGGCAAAGTGCGGCACTTATCGAATGCATCTAACGGAAAATCAGGATGGCGGCTCCGTTGCGAAGCAGACATTACATCTCCGAGTTTATTGCGTCCCTCCCCGGTGAGCACGACAAAGCGCCATGGTCTCACCTTATAATGATTTGGCGCCTGTACAGCCGCCTCCAGTAATTTCTCGATCAACTCACGCGGTAATGGATCAGGCTTCACTTTCCCCTGCGAGTGTCTGCTATGTATGGCTTCAAGTGCATCCATGTTTCCTCCGTTCTATTGATAGAATTGTAGTACCAGTTCTTACGGAGAGTACATGCAAGTCTATTATTCTGAAGCGCATCGCGGACATGAACCGCCGTTTGAAATATTCGATGGCGGACTGCGTGTGCCATATCTTGAAAACCCTGATCGCATGGATCGGATCCTGAATGCATTGCACGCAACGGATTGGGCTGAGATCCTTGGACCGGGTGACTTTGGGCTCGACCCGATCTACGCAGTCCACACCAGGGATTATGTCGACTTTCTCGCCACAGCCTGGACTGAATGGCTGGACAGCGAAGCCAAAGATAAATCCACGCTGCTGCCGTCCACGTTCGCGCTGCGGCGACAGCCCCAAAGACCAGCCTCGCTGCTCGGTCGGGCAGGCTACTACATGATGGATCTGAGCGCCTGCATCGTCGCAGGGACGTACCAGGCCGCGTTGGCTTCGGCCAATTGCGCTTTGAGCGCAGCGCAAGCCATTGCCAGCGGAGAACGCGCAGCCTTTGCCTTGTGCCGTCCGCCGGGCCATCACGCCGGCAAGGATTACGCTGGCGGATATTGTTTCATCAACAACGCCTCGGTGGCGGCGAACTGGCTTTCGGCAAAAGGGAAGGTCGCCCTGCTCGATATTGATTATCACTGCGGCAACGGCACTCAGGACATCTTTTACGACCGCGCAGATGTGCTAACCCTCTCCATCCATGCTGATCCAAATTTCGAATATCCTCACTATGCGGGTTATGCTAATGAAACGGGATCAGCGGCGGGATTGGGATTCCACAAAAACTTTCCGCTGCAGAAAGGCACAGATGACGCCGGTTATCTCTCGGCCTTAGTAGAAGCGCTGCAGCGGATCAGGAACTTTGCCCCGCAATCTTTGGTTGTCTCCGCAGGCATGGATATTTATGCGGATGATCCGCTGGGGAGCATCAAAGTCACAACCGAAGGAATTCGTGCGATTGGGAAGCGAATTGCCGCACTGCACTTGCCGACGGTCATTGTGATGGAGGGAGGCTATAACAACGAGGCCCTCGGCAAAAATATTACCGCTTTCCTCGGAGAGTTCAAATGAAAGCTGATAAGCTCATCTTACTGATCTTTTTGTTCCTTTGCGCCTGCACGCCTTCAAAGCAGGAACAAGAGACTGCCACTGCACCGGCCATCACTGCTACGCCAGCCGCCACCTTGACAGAAACACCGGCGCCGACACTGACCTCCACTGAGACTTTTACGCCGACAGTTACATCCACTCCAACGATTGTATTATCGCCAACCATCAGCGCAACGCCTACCTTTGCATTTCCAGGCGTAACAGTAAACAAGCAGGCCCATTGCCGGTATGGACCTTCGGTTGCCTATCTGCATGCCGCCGATCTGTACCCGGGCGATGCAGGCACCGTTCGTGGGCGCTATCTCTACAGCAAATGGCTCTACGTCAAGTTTGATAAACTGAATTACTTCTGCTGGGTCGCACCATCGGTGGTGTCTGTGGCAGGCGATGTTTCAACTGTGAAATTCAAGGAGCTCAATTTACAGTCGATTGGTAGTAATCAATATGGTCCCCCGTCCGGAGTGAGCGCTGTCCGCGCTGGCAGCGAGGTCACCATCAGTTGGAACCAGGTCCATATGACCAAAGACAAAGACCGGGGTTATTTGCTCGAATTGTTCGTCTGCCAGGATACGATCTACAAGTGGTGGACGGACGCGTATCCCGACCAGTACACGACCACTTATACGGTCAGGGATGAAGCCGGCTGCGCCCAGCCTTCTTCCGGCAAGCTCTATACCGTGGAAAAGCATGGTTTCTCGGAGCCTGCCATTATTCCCTGGCCCCCGCCGTAGTGAAGAACTGTAGATATGAACTGCAAGAGCCGGTCACGCGGGAGCAATTCATTGACCGGGCCAAGTTTATCCAAAGTCAGGCAAGAAGCGCTTGCTTTGCTCAAATTCGGAGCTCGTTGCTTATTTCATCGATTTGCAGTGCAAGGGCAATCGCGCCCAAACTGCCAGATTGATTTCCCAGCCCGGGCGGCAGGATGTAACCATCGATGTTCTCCAGCACGCTCTTACTGGCTACATAACCATTCAGCAATTCTACAACTCTCCGGCGAACTTTCGGAAAGAGGAACTCACGCTGCATCACGCCGCCGCCCAGGATGATCTTCTTCGGCGAGAGGGTCAGAATGTAATTCACTAATGCGGATGCAATGTACTCCGCCTCGATATCCCAAAACGCGTCAGTCTCAGGGACGACTGCTCCCGTTACCCCGAGCCGCTTCTCGATCGCCGGTCCACTGGCGAGACCCTCGAAGCAATCCCCGTGGAATGGACAACTTCCAGGAAACGGATCCAGCTCACGGTTGTGAGGGAGACGAATGTGTCCCATTTCGAGGTTAAGCAGGCCAATCAGGGGTTTTCCATTGACAATATAACCACCCCCAATGCCTGTTCCAATTGTTAGGTACAGTGAAGGATCATGGCCCTTGCTGGCGCCCCATAAGTATTCACCGAGTGCCGCCGCGTTAACATCCATATCAAAGGCAAGATTCACTTGCAATGCGCGCCGGAGCGTACCAAGCACATCCGTGTGACTCCAACTGGGCTTGGGTGTGGCCGTAATAAAACCGTACGTGGGCGATTCAGGGTTCAGATCCAAAGGACCAAAAGCACCAACGCCGATGGCACTTACCTGCCCGGATGCGACGAAGGGCTGAAAGAATTGAATGGCTTTCCCCAGCGTTTCCTCGGGCGTGGTGGTCATATAGCGGACCTCGTCGACAACCTGGTTCGGTCCGCTGGCGACCACGCATACGAACTTTGTACCACCGGCTTCTATGCCGCCGTAGAGTTTTTTGGGCATAGGTTTATTTTACGCTATCGCAATGATTTGAAAAAGACCTCCGGGCATTTGCCAGGAGGCCTTTCGGCGTCTTTATTTTTTCCGGGTTCTTGCGAGACGATCCAGCAATTGGAGCAACTCCTGTAATTTCTCAGGAGCGGAAGCCTCTCCCGCTACAACCGTGTGTTCCCATTTCTTTGTTTCGACCGTAATCGTGTACGTAAACTGATCTGGCATGGTGTCTTTCCCTGTAATTTGCGCAGGTAATTCCTGAAAATCCAGATCGTCCAGCAATTCAGAGATCGAATTGGCTTGCTCGTCAGGCAAGTCATCCATCTTCAGGTCGGCAGCAATCCGCATGCCTGCGAAGCCGCCTGTGCGCTCGAATTTTATTCGCTCGACTTGCATATTACCTCGTTATCTTTTTGCCACCGGGGCCGCACCGATTAGACGGAGCAATGCCTCAAAACATCCACCGCCATCAGTTGGTGGCGGGGGTGTACCACCTCCGCCCACCGTTAGGCCCACCTCTGCCCAACCCTTCTGGACAGCCTGCTGTTCGATGCTGCCCGCGCCAAATAGTTCTCCGGCGGTCTGATAAGTGAGATCTGCGCAATCCTGGAATTTCGAATTTGCGGTGAGCTTATCCTTCAAAGTGACATACCAGATCTTACCGGCTTTTTCCCAGGCATACCCGCCCAGTTCAACCGCGGTTACATAAAAAGCATGATTGGTGATCCCAGAGTTGATATGGACGCCGCCATTATCGCTCAGTGTGTTGACGTAATCTTTCATATGCGCCGGTTGAGGGTCCTTGCCAAGCACAGGATCATCATAGGCAGTACCGGGCGCCTTCATCGAGCGGAGTGCCACGCCGTGCACGTTGGAAGTGAGCAGACCCTGACCGATCAGCCAATCGGCATCTGTGGCGCTCTGCTGGAGGCTGTATTGCTTGACGAGCGATCCAAACACATCGGACATCGACTCGTTCAAAGCCCCGGGCTGTTGTGAATAGGTGAGCTTGGCTTCATATTGGGTCACGCCGTGCGTCAATTCATGACCGATGACATCGATGGCGATCGTGAAACGGTTGAAGAGACGCTGGTCCACGGGGAGATTCTCATCGCCATCCCCATACACCATTTGCTCGCCATCCCAAAAGGCATTGTCATAGCCCTGGCGGTAGTGGACCGTGGAATCCAGGCGCATGCCATTTCCATCAATGGAATTTCTTTGGTAAATGTCATTGTACAGATCGTACGTAGAGCCGCTGCCGTCGTAGGCTTCATTCACCGCGACATCTGAGACAGGACCGTCACCTTCCTTGCGCACTACCGTGCCGGGAAGACTTGACCCATTCTTTGCATCGTAGACCACCCGTTCCTTGCCTCCCGTCGCCACTCGGAAGGCTGCGGTGGCGAACTCGGCGAGAGCCTGTCGCTGTCCACGCAATTGTGCCGATCGCTTTAACGTCTCGACGGCCAGACCCTTTTGTGCATCGGTGCCTTTGGTGGCTATATTTTTCAGGATATGAGGGGGAAGAATGCAATAGATAGGGGAACGCTCGTGCATAGTTAAGACCCTTTCTTCTCTGAGTGGATTTAGATTTCGATCTAGTGAGCAACATCAGTATACGTTGTTTTCTAACGATTTTCAATAGCGATCAGGAGCATATGGACGTATCTACATATTTTCTTCATTATTTTTGGAGAGATGAGATCTGAGAGAGCAGAGAATAGAAAGTCATGATGAGTGGATTAGGATGAATTGGACATTCATAGTTGCCAGAATTAGGCGGCCCCACATATGGGGGTATAAAATGGCGTGTAGCTGACGTTGTTTTGAAAATATGAACTCGCTCTGAATTCGCTCTTCCTTTACTCTAAACTCGCTCTGATCCTGGAGCCAAAATGACCCCCAAATATGGGGGCTGCCTTTTTAAGCAATTGATGTATATCTTTCCAAAATACACACTCTCAGCTCTCTCTGCTCGGCGAGGGTCTTCCCTGGCACCGCCCGCCAGGGCAGGTGTGCGAAGCACCCTGTAAAGGGCCTGGCCCCGCCGCCCCCAGACTGCAGGTCTCCCCTATCTCTGCTCTGCTTGGCGAGGGTCTCCCGACCCCGCCGTCCCCCGACCGCCGGTCTCCTAAATCTTTTGCTCGGCGAGGGTCTCTGACCCCGCCGCCGCCCCCGACCGCCAGGTCTCCCCTATCTTATCTCCATCCCACCTCCGATAGCTGAACATCATTTTCTTCCCTCGTTGCCCAATACAATGCGGAGGAAAACCGCCAGTCTTCCGGGCGAAGCACCAACCCCTTGCGACAGGGATTATGGTGCAAATAGTCGATTTTCTGCTTCCAAAATCCTTCCGAAAAAATGCCAATCGGATGCTGAGTTGGTTGCCAAAACCGGCGCTGACGATCCTCCCCGGCCTGCTTGTGAAATACTTCTGTGAAGCACTTTGGCAAATGCCCCGCGGCATAGTCCAGTAATTGGCGACCTGTGAATTTGCGCAGATCATCCAGGGTATGTTTCAATCTCTCAGCCTGAAACTCCCCATCAAATAACGTAGCATGCAGATGGGTTGGCATAATGACATAGGCATTGACCCGCAAACATTTACTTTTGATACAGAAATTCAAGCTGTCGGTCACGATCCTGCAAGCCGTTTCATCGATGAAAACGGGTAACCATTCCACAACAGCGAATGTGACATAGTAGAGTCCAACGTCTGTGCCAATGCGGTATTTTTCCATGGCGATCGTATAGATGATGTGTTAGAGGAGACCTGCGGTCGGGGTCATGGCTCGGTCGGAGACCGTCGCCAAGCGGGGCAGAGCCGAGCGGAGCTAGCTATCTGCGGCATGAACGCCGAGGTTGCTTGCCTCAACTTTTATCCCCTCAAAATTTGCAAAAGACAAATCCCGGAAGGTTAGATTCAGGCTTTTATGAACAGCCTCGAATAACGCGCTATAGCTTCTTTCAATGGCTGTATCCCAGTTCAAATGCAACTTCTCAGAGAGCGCCCGGATTGTTTCTTCAGTCTCCCCTTCGATTTCCACAAAGTCCCCATAGGGCAACTCATCAAGCATGATCGAGGTTTCACCGAGCTCATAGGTGGCGCGATATTTTTCATAATAAAAGACCTGCTGGTAGCCAAGCGCTTCCAGGAATTGTTCCGCTTTCTCAAAATCTCCCACCACAAATTCGATTTCTTCCCGGCTTAGAACGCCGCGTGTGCTTTGGTTGCCGCCCTTATACGTCAGCCGCGCCTCGGTATCACGCCTCAGACGCAGGACCCGCCCCTCGGCACGCAGGCGGGCGTCGGGTAGGTCGAAGCGAATGTTTATCTCCAGTACACGTTCCTGACTCAGACGCGCGCCCAAATCCTTGAGCCGCGCCTCGATTCTTTGTAAATCCCGGACATAAAATTTCGCTTCGGTTTCCTGCCCGTTATTAGACATTACATCACGCTCAGGAGAGTTTGTTTTTGTTCGACGGTTTCACCCGCCTTCACGCGCAGACGGCTAATGATCCCATCCCGGGGCGATTTCAATTCATTCTGCATTTTCATCGACTCGAGAATGAGGAGGACCTGGCCCCTTTTTACCGTCTGTCCCTCTTCCACATGAATCGCAACGATCAACCCCGGCATAGGCGCTCTGAGATGAAATTCTCCGGTCTCCGCTACGCCGCCGCCTGCGGCACTGCGCAAGCGTTTCTCACGCTCATCCTCCACAGTGACCGGATAGAGCCGTCCCCGCAAAAGCACCTGCCAATTGTCATCGCCCTGGGCTGCATACGCTTCGTGGGACCTGCCGTCGACGATCAGAGAGTAAACGGGCTGCCCGCTGACGGATTCAAAGTCCACCTCATAAACTTTCCCATCCACGCTGATGTGTTTCTCATCCATGATTTCAACCAAAAATTGCTTGCCTTCAACAGTCGTAATATATTTCATGTGTTTATCTCAATTCCAGTCTTGAGCAAAAGCCTTAGTCTCTATCCATAAATTCGCAACCACCATGTCATTCTGAGGAGCGGAGCGACGACACTTGCACCGGGCGCACACCTGCCCTCCCACTCCGCTACGCTTCGGGGACGCTTCGCAGTGGCGGGCGGTGCCAGGGAGTGCCGGTGAGAATCTCATTTCCAAGTCTGATTCTGGTTGCGAACGAGATTCTTCGCTTCCTCCGGTCGCTCACACCGTGACACATCGATGATATTTACGGATAGCCTCCTATCGATGCATTCTCTCCCAGCGACCGACCCACTTCCAGTTGCTGGTATCGCGCTCATTGCGATTGACAATATTGGCAGAGCGTTCCGTTTCGCGATGCGCCACCAGCGTTGCAAGGATCGCAGCCGTCTCCATCTGGTTTTCTTTGCCTTCTCCGGCGTCGTCCATCGAGAAACGTTCTTCCACAAAGCGTGTGTCAAATTGTCCACCCATGAAGCGATGCGAGTCCATCATGGTCTGGTGGAACGGAATATTCGTCCGCACACCGACGATCCGATATTCCTCCAGTGCGCGCCGCATTCGCAAAATAGCCTGTGCCCGCGTCTCGCCCCACACGATCAGCTTTGCGATCATCGGGTCATAAAATGGTGTGATCTCAAAGCCAGGATAAATTCCGGTATCCACTCGCACACCGGGACCGGTTGGGAGGAGACTGTGTGTGATCCGTCCGGTAGACGGCATAAAGTTGTTATACGGGTCTTCGGCATTGATGCGGCATTCGATGGCGTGACCGTTAAACTTTACATCCTCCTGGCTATAGCTGAGTGTGCGGCCGCGGGCAACCCGGATCTGTTCCTTCACAATGTCAATGCCTGTGACCATCTCGGTCACGGGATGTTCCACCTGCAGGCGCGTGTTCATCTCAAGGAAATAGAAATTATTATCTTTATCCAGGAGAAATTCAATGGTACCGGCGTTGACATAATCCACTGCCCTGGCAGCTTTGACTGCCACATTCCCCATGCTGGCGCGCAGCTCATCGTCAACGGCAGGGGACGGCGCCTCTTCCAATAATTTTTGATGGCGGCGCTGTAACGAACACTCACGTTCGCCCAGATGGATCACATTGCCATGCGTATCTGCCAGGATCTGGATTTCGATATGGCGCGCCCCTTCGACTAATTTCTCCAAATAGACGTTTCCGTTACCAAAAGAGGATTCCGCTTCACGCCTTGCGGACTGTAGCAGGGTTGGCATTTCCTCCAGGCTTTTTACTTCCCGCATGCCTTTTCCGCCGCCGCCGGCAGTTGCCTTCACGAGCAGCGGGAATCCAATCTGGGGAGCATTGGCAAGCAACTCTTCATCGGTCATGCTGCCCATGCCTTCTGTCCCCGGCACCACCGGCACCGCCGCTTTGATCACGGTTGCACGCGCTTCGGCCTTATCGCCCATGGCTGCAATCGAGGAGGGTTTGGGACCGATGAAGGCGATCCCGGCTTCCTGACAGGCCTCCGCAAAATCATCCCGTTCCGCCAGAAATCCATACCCCGGGTGAACGGCATCTGCACCGCACTTGCGCGCGATCTCAATGATCTTATCTGCCCGCAAATAGGACTCGCGCGAGGGTGCAGGTCCCAATAAATAGGCCTCATCCGCATAGCGCACATGCAATGCGCTGCGGTCTGCTTCCGAGTAGACTGCAACGGTATCGATCCCCAGCTCACGGCAGGCGCGAATAATCCTTACAGCGATCTCCCCACGATTGGCAACCAAAACTTTTTTGAACATGTATGCTCCGCTATAGTGGAATATTCCCGTGCTTCTTCGCCGGGCTGGAGTCGCGCTTGTTGCTCAGCATTTCCAGCGCATTGATCAGGCGCGGACGTGTTTCCTTTGGCTCGATCACATCATCGATATAACCGCGTTCCGCCGCAACATACGGGCTGGCAAATTTCTCACGGTATTCGGCAACCAGTTCAGCCTTTTTCTTGAGCGGATCGTCCGCTTTTTCGAGCTGCTTGCGAAAGATAATACTGACCGCTCCATCCGGTCCCATCACCGCGATTTCCGCAGACGGCCAGGCCAGGTTCAAGTCGCTGCGAATGTGCTTGGATGACATCACGCAGTACGCGCCGCCATACGCCTTGCGTGTGATTACCGTCAATTTTGGCACGGTCGCTTCACAATAGGCATAGAGCAATTTTGCACCGGAACGAATGATGCCATGATGTTCCTGGTTGGTTCCGGGCAGGAAACCCGGTACATCTTCAAAAGTAATGATCGGAATATTGAACGAATCACAGAAACGAACAAAGCGGGCGCCTTTTTCACTGGCATCGATATCAAGTACACCAGCCAGGACAGCCGGTTGATTTGCCAAAATCCCAACCGAATGTCCACCTAGCCGCGCAAAACCAACTACGATGTTGGCCGCGTAGTTTTCGTGGATCTCAAAGAATTGCCCCCCGTCGACGATCATGTGGATCACTTCCTTGATATCATAAGGTTTATTGGGATCATCGGGAATGATCGTATCCAGGCGCTCATCCATGCGCAGCGGGTCATCACCCGGCATAAACGGCGGGTCTTCCATATTGTTTTGGGGCAGATACATCAGCAGCTTGCGGATCAAGTAGAGGGTATCGGCTTCATTATCCGCAGCCACATGACAGACCCCGGATTTTTCCGAATGAACGCTCGCGCCGCCTAAATCTTCGAAAGATACTTCTTCATGTGTTACGGCTTTGACCACATCAGGCCCGGTCACGAACATATAGGAGGTGTTGCGCGTCATAAAGATAAAATCGGTGAGAGCCGGCGAGTAGACGGCGCCGCCCGCAC
>DATGYJ010000012.1:0-14310 GCA_035298105.1 Anaerolineales bacterium
GGATATCCACCCGCCCCCATTGGGTGAGCACTGCTTGAACCATGTGCTCTACTTGTTCTCTCTGCGTGACATCGGTCGGCATGACAATAGCATTTCTCCCCTGGCGTTTGATTTCTTCGGCAATTTCCAATAAGGCAGCGCCTCTTCGTGCAGCTAAAGCGACGAAGGCGCCTTGCCTTGCCAATGCCAACGCGGTATCTCTTCCAATTCCTGAAGAGGCGCCGGTGATAATGGCAACTTTATCCTGAAAGAAGCTACCCTTCATGTGCGGCGGGAGTTTCAAGATCAATGTTATTGGCGTTGCTTACGACACTACGGCGTCCTCCGTTAGCTTCAAACAGGAAGGGACCCTGCGGAATATAGTTCGTGATTTCAATATCCTTGCTATCCATTGCTTCCCAAATGGCCTGGAAAGCCTGTTTCCCTTCCACCCACTTTTCTACAATGACCAGCCCGTGCCCGGGCAGAACGGTGAATACAATCTGGCGGGGATCGGCTGGGTTCTGCAAGGCAGAGGAACTTGAAAAAGCCTCCTGGACCGCGCGATATTGAGCATCCGTGGAACAGGATACCGGGTAGTAAAGATAGCTCTCCGGAATAGAAACATATTCGACGCGATCCCGGTCAAAAGACCGGACACCTCGGTGCCCGTGCAGCTTTGACCGAATGATGGGAACCTCTGCCCCGTTAGGCAAAGAAATCCTGGGCAGGCGGACATCCATCCCGATCATCTCAACCGCTTCCGAGGAGGGCGGGTAATTGGGGTGCCCTCCCACTTTCCTGATCAAAGCGCCATCATGCTCCGGTTTGATGCCCACGATCACAGCCAGGTCCTTGTCAGTAATGTTCTCTTTGCGCACGGGCCTGGCGCTGCCAGTGATCGTTGTGAGCAGACCATTGATCTGGGTAGCCCAGGTAGCGAAACATCCTTCGCTATATTGTTTTGAAATCACGTCACTAAAGCCGGGCACCTCGGCCACATCAGAGACCTGGATCATCTCGGTGAAAAAATCCCTCCTGCCAAGCTCCTGGCTTGCCTGGATCATCTCTTTTATCGTAGATAACCTGCTCCACTCTTCCAGGCTGATCTCAGGCTCCACAGCTCGATGCCTGGTAATCTCTGCCGTACTGGCTGCCGTCATAATGCGAGTTGCGATGTCCTTATAGAAGAGCCGCGGGTCTTCAAATTTGATCTGCGGATGTGCGCCTACCATGTCAAACAAATACGCCGACTCAGGCTCATCTTCACCGACGACGAGCAACACCCGAATGCTTTTAGTCTGGATCTGGATGATCCTGAGCAGGTACATAATCGCACCGCCGCGTTTCCCCTGTTGGTACAGGGTCTTGGAGGCAGTTTCAGGGATACCGGCGAAACTGTGAGCCACTTCCGAGCTGCTCTTCAATAATTCCTCAATTTGAACCATCCATGCACTAAATTGCTCAGGCAAGGCATGAACAATGGTAAAGACGGTTGGAGTATGTTTCAACTGGTAGCGGCGTCGGGCTGTAAACATCAGCGCCTGGCGCCAACCCAGGGGCTCTCCCAATTTCGCAGTGGTCAAAATGACATTGGTCTCTTCCGATGGAACCGTTTGCGTGTTGTGCCCCTCATGCTGAAAATAATCCATGAGGTCCGAGACGACACGCTCTGCCAGGCTTGAAGATGGCCCGGGAACATAAGATACATTTAGCTGTTTTAGCCAGGAGTGAGTTGGGGTGTGGACTAACATAAGAATCCCTAAGAGTATATTTTGTTAATACTTAAAACTGTAAACACCAAGCTCAAAGGTTTGGTGCTACAAAACTCCTTTTCTATAAATGTTTCGTGCTATAGGGGTCGAGCGCGTCACGCAGGCCATCGCCCACAAAGTTGATACCGAGCACCGTGAGCAGGATCATAGTCCCAGGGAAGAACCAAAGCCAGGGAGCTGTATCCAGATATCGGTAGGCGTTATCCAGCATATTCCCCCATGTCGCAGTGGCTCCCTGCACGCCCAAGCCAAGGAAGCTAACATATGCTTCGGAGAGGATCGCGTTTGCTACACCCAGGGTTGCGCTCACAATTAAAGGCGCGATCGTATTTGGCAAAAGATGCAGGAAAATAATACGCCCATCTGAAGCGCCAAGGGCTCGCGCCGCAGAAACATAATCGCGCTCACGCAGTGAAAGCACATTGGCCCGCACAATCCGCGCCAGATACATCCAGGAAGTGGCGCCAATGATGAGAATGATGATGATCACACTGCCTGTCAATTGGCGCCCAAAAAAGTTAAAGGTTGGTAATCCACCGCTAAAAAAGTGCGCGCCAATGATCAGTAGGAATAAGCTCGGGATATTCAGCATTGCCTCGGTAAAGCGCATTAAGACGCTATCCACCCACCCGCCGTAATAGGCTGCCAGCGCACCCACCAGCGCGCCTAACATCACTTCCACCAGCGCCGCGGAAATACCGATCAGCATGGAAATTTGTCCGCCGTAAATCGTACGGGCAAAAATATCCCGTCCGATCACGTCTGTGCCAAAGATATGGCTGAGGGAAGGTGGCTTCAATCTCAGGCTCGTGTCATTACAGTTCGCCCATGCCTCCCCACTCACAGTCAACTTTATCGGCGTGCAATAACCATGCGAGGCAAAACCACCGAAACTGATGTACAAGAGCAGTAATACAAGAAGCCCTAATCCAAACATCGCCATACGATGTTTGCGGAAGCGACGGACACCTAACCTCAGTGGCGAAAGAGGCGCCGATAAGGACGACTTTGTTGCTGTCTCTTGCGATAAAGTTGTGGAAATCGTATCTGCCATATTATTCCAAACGAATTCGAGGATCGACAAAGGAATAGATGACATCAGTAATAATCTGGAAGATCACGACTGCAATCGAAATCAACATGAGGATGCCCATTAAGATAGGGAAGTCTGCTCGTTCTGTATGATCAATGAACAAACGTCCCATGCCAGGCCAGGCAAAGATCCGTTCGGTCACTACAGCGCCAGCAAGCAGGAAGGGGATATCGAGACCAATCAAGGTAATGAAGGGTAATGCCGCATTGGGCAGCGCATGGCGCAATACCACATAAATATCACGCACACCTTTAGCGCGTGCAGTGCGCACATAATCCTGACTTAATACTTCAAGCACGCTCGATCTTACGAAACGGCTATAGCCCGCGATGCTAATGATTGCAAGAGTGGCAACTGGCAGGATCATATGCTTGATCAATTCGCCAGGAGTCTTACCTACCGCTGGATCGAACATGCCTACTGTGGGAAGATAAGGCAATCCCCACTTGCGGAAGTTGACGGCAAAAATATACATCAGCATCAACGCCAGCCAGAAGACGGGCATGGAATAACCAACAAACGAAAGCCCCGTCACTATATTATCAAATAGTGAATAGGGACGCAGGGCGGAATACAAACCAATGACCAACGACAAAATAATAATCACTATTTCAGCTGTTATCATTAATGCCAACGTGTTCGGCAAGCGTTGACCGATCATCTCTAAAACTGGTCGACGTGTGACAAGCGAGTTACCCCAGTCGCCACGCAAAATCCCCTTCCGTTTGCCATATGTTTCTGGGGTACCATCCCCATCCATGTCAATCTTCTGCCAGTCATTCCCAACCAGCCAGGTGAGATATTGGACATACGCAGGCTGATCCAGGCCCAGCATTCGGCGCAGTCGCAGTTTGTCTTCCGGTTTGGGAGGAGTGCGTGCCCCCAAGGTCGCGACCGGGTCACCAAATGCCTGCATTAACATGAACAGGATAATGCTGATGATGAACAGTTGTGGAATGGCTTGCCCTAGCCGTCGTAGGATATAAGTCGTCATATGTGAAACAAAGTGGCTCGCTGGGCGCGAACCCAGCGAGCCCTACGTTTATAGAACTACTGTGTCACTTCCCACTCAGCCGCATTCCAGAAAGGAGTTGCGCCGGAAAGCTTCACATTTTGCAACCGGCTGTTCACTGACCACAGATCCGGGTCCTTCCACATGCCGATGTAAATTACATCATCATACATCAACTGCTGGATTTGTTTGTATAGTTCGATGCGCTTGGTAGTATCCAACGTGCTGGCTTGTTCCTTAAGCAGATCATCCATTTTAGGGTTGCAATAACCCTGCCAGTTGGAGCCGTCTGGGTTATCTGCGCTGGAAATTTGATCACATAACCAGTCTTGCGATAACTCCGGATCAGGGAACGAACCCACATTGGAGTATTCGGCGACGTCATACAAGCCTTGGGCCTGGGGACCGTTGTCGTTATAGCCATTCCAAAATACATCGCTGGAATAGTTCTGCAATTCAGAACCGATACCTACCGATGCCCATTGCTGTTGTACAACAGCCTGTACGCTCTTACGCAGTTCACGGTCATTCGTGATGTAGCGCAGTTTCAGCTCGACCCCATCCTTATCGCGCGTACCGTCGCCATTGCTGTCCTTCCAGCCCGCAGCATCCAGTAATTGTTTCGCCTGTTCCGGGTCATATGGATAAGGCTTGAGATCCGAGTTGTAGGGTGGATTGTTATCCCAGAAGCCGGCATTGACCGGGTTGATCTTTTCAACCAACAGGTTTTTTACAATTGAAAAGCGATCGGTGGCAAGGGCAATCGCTTTGCGGACGTTCGGATCCAGCATGGCGGGATTGGCAGTCTTGGGATCGACGTTCAGGAAAAAGCCCTCATCGTAACCCGAGGCGACCGCGACCACTTTCACATTTCCGCCTGCCTCGAGCTTCTGAATTTGATCCGAGGAGAGGAATACACCGATATCCGTATCGCCGGCGATGATAGCAGCTTCCTGCGCGGCATCATCCGGCACAATGCGGATAAAGATCTGTTCCAATTTAGGTGGGTGAATCCAGTTGGGGTTGGCTTTGAAAATGATATGGCTGCCAGACTCCCATTCACTGAAAACAAAAGGTCCCACGCCGACGGTCGGAGCCTTGTTCCACTCTGCGTTGTCGATTGTGCCATCGGCATCAAATACTGGTTGAAGCACATGCTTGGGCAGCACACCTTGCCCCGCCGATGGACTACCGCTGAAGATATTTGTCAGCCAGGCCGCAAAAGGTTTTTTGAAATGGACGACAATCGTCTGCGGATCGGGACCTTCGACGCTCTCCACGTACTCATCGTAAGGGTAGCGAGTTTGAACCACATTCTTGTCCGAGGTAATCATCTGGTAGGTGAAGACAAAATCATCTGATGTAATCGGTTCGCCATCACTCCACTTAATATCATCACGCAGTTTGATCGTAAGAGTCTTGCCATCCGCGCTGATACCGCCATTATCTGGCGACGGTATTTCTGCGGCCAATTCCGGCACGGGTTGATTATTATCGTCGAAGGACCATAACCCTTTGAGCCAGAAATCGCGTGTGATACCAGAGAAAAACATGGTGCTATAGAGCGGATTCAAGTTATCCGGCTCTTGTGTAAAAGTGATCGTAGCAGTGCCACTGGGCGCTGGCGCTGGCGGTTCAGTGGGCGCTGCGGTAGCAGGAGCTTCTGTAGCAGCTGGAGGCTGTGTGGCAACTGGGGGTTGCGTTGCCGGAGCCGCCCCACCACAAGCTGTCAGAATCATGCCCGCCAGGGCAACGAACGACACCAAAAAGGATAGGTTACGTTTCACGGTTTCTCCTCCTGAGAGAATAAGTTGAATATCGACACCTGGGAAATCAGAATGAAATATTTTCTGTCGCGGCACCTCCTTTCCCATTGACTGGAAGATCATCGTATTCACTCGTTTCAAATAAACATTATTTGATGTCGATCTATCTTATAAAACCCTGTCGGAAATAAATGGTTTTACAGGATCGATTCCGCTTCATTGACCGGTAATAGCTGACCCGCAGATAAGGATTATTATCATCAATGATCTTACGAGTCCGCTTCAGAACTGCTTTCGATCATTTTACTTAACATTTACCTGTCGTGGGTCAAGCGCATCGCGTAAGGCATCACCAAGCAGATTAAAAGACAGCACTGTGAGCATAATTGCAATGCCCGGAATAAAAACGAGGTGTGGCGCGTTAAAAACGCTGTTTCTTTCTTCTCCCAACATGAGTCCCCATTCAGGAGTCGGGGGAGCCGCACCTAGACCGAGGAAGGAAAGCGCCGCAGCATCCAGGATGGCGGAGGCTATACCCAAAGTGGCTTGCACGATGAGAGGTGTGAGCGCATTCGGTAGAACATGGCTAACCAGGATGCCAATGGGCGAAGAACCAAGCGCGCGTGAAGCAGAGACAAAGTCCTGATCCTTGACCTGTAAGACACTCGCGCGCATGAGGCGCGCATAAACCGGGATTGAAACAAAGGCTATAGCAATCAAAGCATTAATCAAACCCGGGCCAAGCACAGCAACAATCGCAATTGCTAGTAATAGACTCGGGAATGCAAGCAAGACATCCATCAACCGCATGATAATATTATCTGTCCATCCGCCAAAGAAGCCACTGATAGCACCCAGGCTCAAGCCGATAATAATTGCGAACGATACTGTCGAGACGCCAATCTCCAATGAAAGCCGCGAACCAAAAATAATACGTGAGAGCAAGTCGCGTTGGTTGCTGTCAATGCCGAAGAAATGTTGTGGCTGGTCAGCAGGGCAACCGAGTAAGTGAATACATGGCGGCGAGCGACGTTTGACGGTCCGGATAGGTTTAATTGGATCATAGGGAGCTAATAGCGGGGCAAAAATTGCAACCAACACTAAGAAACTTAGGATGATCATGCCAACTTGTGCAGAGCGGTGACGCACAAAGCGTCGCATGGCACTTTGAAAGGGAGTGCGTGAAGCGATTGTTGCGACTGGTTCGAGCTTAAGGGGGGCGACGGATGATGACATAGTAGGAGGGTTATTGAAGTCGTATACGCGGGTCGAGATAAGAATATGATAAGTCCACCACTAGATTGACAAGAACAAAGATGACAGCAATGACGACCGTGAAGGCTTGCACTACCGGATAGTCGCGCGCAAAAATTGCAGAGACTAATTGAGTGCCCACACCCGGCAATGCAAACACAGTCTCTGTCAATACGGCTCCACTCAACAGGCTACCGACTGAGAGGCCAACTACCGTGACAATAGGAAGCATGGCATTGCGAAAGGCATGTTTTAAGACGACTACACGCTCACGTAATCCCTTGGCACGCGCGGTACGAACATAATCCAGCCCTAAAACTTCCAGCAGGCTGGAACGCGTCATGCGTGCGATAATCGATAAGGGAATGGTACCGACCGCCACGCAAGGCAAAATGAGATGCCATAATGCATCGCGCAATACCTCAAAGTTCCCTGTAATCAACGCGTTGAACGTCACTGTGTTGGATGCAAAAGTGACAATTGTCCCCCAAAGCCCACTTAAATTTTTCAGATTGTAAGTGACAGCCAGCGGTGGAATGGAGATGCCAGATGAGAGGCGACCCGATGGGGGAATCCAAAAGGGTGTGCCTTTGAGGGCGAGCGCAAATACATAAGCCAGCATCAGTCCCAACCAAAAAACTGGCATCGAGACACCGATGTTTGCGCCAACCATGGTCACTACGTCCGCGGCTGTATTACGTCTCAAGGCAGAAATGAGGCCGAGCAGCACACCGAAGAAAGTGGAAAACAACATCGCACCGATAGTCACTTCCAAAGTCATCGGCAGTCGCTCCAAGATGATATCCCCCACTGGTCGCTTGTTGCGTATGGATTCACCAAAATCGCCGTGGAAGATCTGACCAATATAGCGGACGAATTGAACAATAATCGGGTCGTTCAGGCCAAAGCGCTCTCGAAAGGCATTACACTGCTCTGGAGTAGCCCGCTCGCCCAGTGCCACCACGCAAGGATCGCCAGGAAGAATACGAGCCAGCGCGAACGTGACAAATGTGATGCCAAAAAGTACAGGCAGGAATAATATCAGACGACGGAAGATGAACTGCGACATGATGGCTTGAATAAGGACCTGCCGGTTCCATTTCGGGAAGCCGGCAGGTCTATTATGTTAACGGCCTATTGAGCAGGGGCGTTGAGTAATTTACCGAAGAAACCGACAAAGTATTCAAACGCGCCCGTGTTACCTTTATGGTTCGGGCTTTTAGCATCCCATTGGGCAGTATAGGTGGCTACGACATCGTTCGCATCCAGGTCAGCGCCGTTGGTGAACTTGACGCCTTGGCGCAGGTGGAAGGTCCACTCGGTCGCGTCAGAGTTAACATCCCAGGATTCGGCTAGAGCGGGAACAGCCTTCGTACCGCCGAATTCGTAGCGGAGCAGCGAATCATAGATCTGCAAGCAGGCGCGCAGTGTCTCGCCGTCTGTTTCGTCACCGCACCAAAGGCTGATCGGTTCGGCGCCCTGAATCCAAACAAACTGACCATCAGCGGTAGTCATTTCCTGGAAGTTCTCATTCAGTGCTCCGATCTTCACATTGCCAACGTCCTTACTAAAGACATCAGCAGCAGCACCGTGGGCAACCGGGATCATGGGAACATGCTCTTTGATGAGAGCCGCTACCTTATCATAGTGCGTCTGGCGTTCAGCCGGATCGGCAATTTGAGCTGCAGCCTTAATCTCATCAACGACGTCGGGCCATTCTTTCCCGAAGCGGGGTACTCCACCAGTGAAGTGGAAATCATAGAAGTTGGTCGCATCCGGATAGTCCATGCCCCAGCCAAGCATAAAGAATGGCTCCTTGCCAGCAGCAACATTATCCAGGAATGTACCAGACTCCTCTGGCGTAATTTTGATTTTCACACCAATTTCAGCTAACTCAGCTTGGATTTCCTGGGCTACCTGTGGCTGATGTGAAACATAGATACGAGTTACATCCCGGAAAGACATGGTCGTCTCAAAGCCATTCGGGAAACCAGCTTCTGCCAAGAGGGCCTTGGCAGCCGCCGGATCATATGTATACCACTTGGCGCCATCGCCTGTAGTGCTAAAGCCAGGTTCAATGCTGGGCGGCACGAATTGTTCAGCGACACTGGAGCCTGGCGGATAGAAGCGATCGACAATTCCCTTCTTATCAATCGCCATTGCCACGGCCTGACGAACCTTATCATTGTCAAATGGCGGGATGGTATTGTTCATACCCAAATACATAACATTGGGGCTGTCATACGGGATCAGCACCAGATTTGGATCAGCCTGGATTGTTTCGAAATCCTCAGCTGCCGGGGCGAAGACGCCATTAACCGTTCCAGATTGTAACTCTAACAGGCGTTGTGCCGCCTCAGTTGACCAGCGGAAGATCAGAGTCTTGATCGTAGGTGCATCACCCCAGTAATTAGGATTCGCCTCAAAGGTGATATGATCTCCACGCACCCATTCTTTGACTGTGTAGGGACCAGTGCCATTCGGCTTTTCGGCCATCTTGGCTGAGTCGCCACCCATTTCATCCAGATAAGCGCTATCCTGAATCTGGAACGCGGCAAAGGCCACCTTCGATAGAAATGCCGGGTCAGGATTGCATAGAGTCATTTTGACGGTGAATTGATCCACTGCCTCAATGGACTTAAATTCGCCTCCATAATCACAACTCGGAGCTTCAGTCTTCATGCCATCGTAGGCAGCAGGGGCCTGCGTAGGCGCTTCAGTAGCTGCTTGAGTAGGTGCCTCGGTCGCGGGAGCTGCCGTTGCCGGAGCTTCAGTAGCTACTGGAGGTTGAGTTGCAGGTGCACCACAAGCCGCAAGAACTACGCTCGCAAGCACCAGAAGCGACAACAAAACATATAGGTTGCGTTTCACGTTTCTCCTCCTGAGAGAAATTTAGTT
This sequence comes from Anaerolineales bacterium, assembly GCA_035298105.1. GTDB lineage: Bacteria > Chloroflexota > Anaerolineae > Anaerolineales > Villigracilaceae > Defluviilinea. The sequence goes on from DATGYJ010000012.1 coordinate 9,778, forward strand.
TGGATTCAATTACGTACAGTGAGGGAAATCGGAATTAATCTGTGACGAGGCACCTCCTTCCGAAGTGAGTGAGCAGATTATACAGCAAAAAGATAATTAGTGAACGGGTAGTGGAATACCCAGTCCATTTAACACTACTTTAGAGGGGTCTTTTGGCCACAAACCCGGGATCCTTGTGTTGCACTTTGGGCACGTTCCTGCGGCTGTAATGTGATATTCATGGATAATGTATCCGCTCCTTTGGATCAGCCGGTAGTTGCACTGCGGGCAAAAAGTATCTTCATACTCCCCGACCTGACCGGGCAAATTGCCGGCATATACAAATCGCAATCCGGCTTCGCCTCCGATCTCAGCAGCGCGCAAGAGCGTCCTGGCATCCGTGTTATCAGGGTCGGTCATTTTGTAATCTTTATGAAACGCAGTAACATGCCATGGAATATCCTTCGAAACACCGGCGATGAAGCGTGCCGCGTCCCACAACTCTTCATTTGAGTCGTTAAAACCGGGAATTGTAAGAGTCACAATTTCGACCCATAATCCCATTTCATGCGCTCGCTTGATTCCATCTAATGTGTTCTGTAGAACACCCCCCAGCTTGCGATAGTTTTTATCCTGCATACACTTCAGGTCGACTTTATAGGCAGAGATATAGGGACGGATATATTCCATCACTTCCGGCGTGTTATTGCCATTGGAAACATATGCACACATCAAACCGGCGGCTTTGGCTTCTTTGAAGATGTCCACTGCCCATTCGCTTGTGATCAAGGGCTCATTGTAAGAGGAAACGACTGTTGAAGCATGGGTTCGATGCGCAAGATGTACCATCTCTTGGGGAGAAATCTTTCGAATATAGTTAATGGATTCATCGGATGAGGGATCGCGCATCGCTTGGGAGGTCAACCAGTTTTGGCAATTGGAAACAAGCAGGAAATTCGCCAAATAGTTGTGTTCTTCCTCAACTTCCATATTGAACACATGACCATTGAAAGTTTCACTGGCAATCTCACGGATTGGTACAAGGTAAAACTTTTCAGTTGAGATGATTTTGCGTTCGCCGAAACTTTCTTCGTACCAAACAATTGTGTATTGATGTGGCGCACGATGCACAACTCGCCCCTCGATCATTCCCGTTTCTGGCATAAGTGCGTCATAAACTGAAGGGAAATATCCACACTTTAAAGCCAGCAATGCAATGCCATAGGCTAGTTCTCTTGAGACTGTGGTCGAACTAAGCTTTCCATTGGCAAACCGATGCCCATCGCCTTGTATGTATGCATCCAGAAATGCTTTCACTACTTCACGCGGCGCCTCAAAAAGCATTTTTGGCACACGTTTGGTAGTAGATCTCTCTCCAGCAAGTGTTTTGAGAAGCAAAGCAAGAGAGACCTTTGATACCGAAACAGCCAAGGTTGTACGGCGATTGACCAATTTAGCATCGACGCCAAAATGAACCTGAAGTAATTCAATCACTCGATTCGCCAATCCCGTTTCATTCTTGGAAAAGCTGAAATTTATTTTATAACTGTTGGGTCGGTTTTTATCTAACGCAACTGAACCTTCCGCGCAGTAATATCCCAACAACTCTGCAATATCAGCGCCTACTTCAGTGATGAGAGGAATTCCAGAATGTCTTTCATTCGGAAACCGCAGATATCCGTTTTCTATATATGGATAGGAAGTTTTGTTCTCATGTACCCGCCGAGTTCTAATTTTGCTTCTCAAATGGCGAATATACGAACCGCTTTTCCCGAAGAATTCTCCTATCTCTCGTGATGATTTGCCTTCAACAGACAAATCCATAATCTTTTGCATTTCATCGCCAGATAATTTCCATGGAGTTTGGAAGGTAACTGGATAAGAGCCAAGTAAGCCTTCTGCATCAATCACTTGTGGAGAAGAAAACTTATAGGAACGCGGAACAGCCAGATAATGTTTCTTGGTTAAATCCTTTGCGTAAACAGGTGCAGGGAGAACCGTAATATCATCTGTAGCATACACGCGATGATCGGGTGTACAGGTGATCGAAGGCAGATAATACGGCTTGAGCTTTACCATCTTGCCTTCGTAAGGATGTCGAAAAACTGCTCTGACTTTGTGAAGGTCTCCTGAGGAAGTGATTGCCTTCAAATCAAAGGGAATTGAGATATCACCATCAGGTTGCTTTTGTAAAGTGACCCCGTGGTCAAAAGCATCTTGCAACGCAATAGGACCTCGATTGGTAATGACCATTGTATTTCCTGTGAAACAATAGCCACAATGAAAGTCGCAACCGAGCATCCCAAACGTCAGCGCGTTCGTCCCCGGATTCACATGGAAGAATGGCTTCTTCTCAATCGGGTCGCTTTGCAGGGCTGCTACATATCCCCACGGTACTCGTAGCTCGCCTCCCTCATTGAACCGTACCTGACAAATCCCGCGCTTTCCTTCACGGATCTTGCAGCGATGTCCGCACGCGTAGCATTCGATAGTATTGTCTGAAAGTTTCCTGTATAACTCCCCCGTGACCGTTAATTTATCCATTAAATCACCAATTGTCGTAGCCATACTAACCTTCTCTTCTACCGTTTACCTCACGCATGTTCCACATGCTTAAGTTGACTTGTAGATGGGTTTGGAGCGTGAAATGTAAATATAAAGTTGAGCAAATTACGCGGTACTCTGTAAATTCAGTCCTCCCTTATAATACCTCAAATGCTTACGGTTTGCATTCAGGCTGGCGGTCAGTCCTCTCGCATGGGCGAGGACAAAGCGCTTAAGACGTTTCTGGGACGCCCGCTGATCCAACGCGTGATCGAGCGCCTCTCCCCCATTGCAGAGGAAGTGATCGTCACGACCAACCGCCCCGAGGCTTATAGCTTTCTCGGGCTGCCCCTCTTATCAGATCTCATGCCTGGTCGCGGCGCCCTGGGCGGACTTTATACTGCTATCGCTTCGGCCTCGCATCCCATTGTCGCAGTGGTTGCCTGCGATATGCCTTTTGCGAGTGCAACCCTTCTGGAGGCCGGAAGCAGGCTGCTGGTTGAGGAAGGAGCAGATGTAGCGATTCCTCGCCTGGCAGAACCAGGAGGCAAATCAGAAGGTTATGAGCCCCTTCATGCCGTCTACCGCCGCGAGACTTGTCTCCCCGCCATTAAATCGGCCATTGACGCTGATCAATGGAAGGTCATCGCCTGGTTCCCGCAAGTGAAGGTACGCGTTCTTACGCCAGACGAGCTCAAACACTATGATCCGTCCGGTTTGGCGTTTTGGAATGTCAATACGCCTGAGGAGTTTGCCGAAGCTGAGAAGCTCGCTACCTCACGATAAGCACGGGGCATGGCGCATGGGCTACCACTTTTTGGCTGGTACTACCCAACAGCAAGCCGGCCAGCCCGCCCAGGCCGCGCGAACCCATGACAATCACGTCACTGGCACGTACTCTGGCGACTTCGATGATGGAATCCGCTGCATCCCCCTCGATCAGTTCCGTATGAATATCGGCAGGTATGGTGCCGAGAGCCTCCACCGCTCTTTGCAGGGTTTCCTGGGCTTCATTCAAACGGACATCGATGACACGTTGCAGGTTAGGTTCCCCCAAATAAGCCGGAACAGGCTCGTATGCCACAACAACTCGCAATATTTGTGAGTTCATCGCCTTTGCGAGCCTGGCCGCCATGCGGGCAGCGTGCAAGGCATGCTCAGATCCGTCTACGGCAAGTAAGATATTAGCAAACATAGAGCCTCCTTTCCGTAGAGTACAATTACAGTATACAATTTTTCCCTTTCAAATTCAATTCATAGGAGCCTGTCATGTATCGCAGGCTGACAGCACTGCCTCCGTTGTCCCGGAAAGGAAAGAGGAAGTCAGGTATGAGGAGTTGCTTCCAATTCCAAGAAAACGACGGGGCAAGCAGTCTCGGTTTTCAGAAGATCGGATCTGGAAAGCCGTATTGAAATGGGAAAAACGCGATGCCTTTTCCGGCGCCAGAACACTTGAGGAGTTTCTTGAAGATGAATTTGGCAGCAGCCAGGATGGGATCCTTCAAGTGGCCCCATCGACATTTTATGATTGGCGTCGCCATGTGATGAAAGAAATCCAGGAACGCCAGAATCATCATCCCAATCCATAGCATCATCTTCCTCCAGGCCCAACCCGTCGTGCCCAATCCCCACGAGAAATTCTCGTAGAGAAGCCGTAGACTAAACCGTACAATTGCCGTACGCCCTGTAAAAGGCCCGACCCTACCCCAGCCAGCAATCTACTGTTGTCTTGCTCAATGCATCACCGTATAATCTTATATATAGTCACTGGTACCGCCTGTCGCTGTAGAACACCCCGCACAAGGATATTTTACAGCTTTGGCCTGTATAACCCGTAATTAGCTTGCTATCAACATAAGTGGGACTAAAATATAACAATGGATGCTGGAATTGCTGCTCTAATATCCGCAATTATTGCCGCGATTGTTGCGGTTATCTCACTTATTGTCTCAGTTAGAACAGAGCGAGAAAGGTACATCTTGAATCTAGATTGAATTTGGTCGTAGGCAT
>DATGYJ010000013.1:0-2688 GCA_035298105.1 Anaerolineales bacterium
TGACACCCGCGATGTTCAAATTGGCACTCGCTCACCTTTGACTAGATCTCCAACTCTTTGAAACCAAACGCAAATAAATACTTGCGATTCCTCCGTTCACCGCGCCATAATTATTGACGACCCTCCCTATTTTGGCTTCATTCTTCATAAGCCCGCGTTTTCAGGGCGAACTTCATACCAGATCCAGCCAGTTTATGAGTGTTAGGAAAAAGCGCGATTTTGACCCCAATACATTTCTTGCCACCATCGGCGAGGGCAGGAAAATTGTGTCTTTTCAGACGAAACAAACGGTTTTTGCTCAAGGACATCCGGCTGACGCAGTGTTCTATATTCAGAAAGGTAAAGTGAAGTTGACGGTCGTGTCCAACAATGGCAAGGAAGCAACCATAGGCATATTGAGCGACAGCTACTTTTTTGGTGAAGGTTGCCTCGCAGGTCAGCCGCTCCGCATGTCTGCTGCAACTGCAATGACAGATTGCGACCTTCTACGTATCGAGAAGAAGGCGATGATAGAGGTTCTCCACCGGGAGCACGCTCTGTCCGACATGTTCGTAGCGTATTTGCTGACGCGGAACATTCGATACGAAGAAGATTTGGTTGACCAACTCTTCAATTCCAGCGAAAAAAGACTGGCCCGGATCTTTTTGCTGCTCGCTCATTTTGGCAAGGAAGGCAAACCTGAGAGTGTAGTTCCCAAGATCAGTCAGGAGATGCTGGCTGAGATGGTGGGCACAACCCGCTCGCGGGTCAGCTTCTTTATGAACCGTTTCAGAAAATTGGGATTTATTCACTACAACGGCGGGCTGCAAGTCCACAGCTCACTTCTCAGTGTAGTTCTCCACGACTAGAGCTGCCTTCGGACCACTCTCTCTCTTGCAGATTTAGCCACTCTCGGCTTCGCCATTTCCTTGATGACTTCGGCGAGTGTCGCTTTGGCCGATTGCTTTTTTGTTTTTCCTTTATTCATATATCCATGATTTCACGAGTCGGGTGCGTTTACAGGTCAATTTGGATCAAAGAAACTTTCATCACCGGCATCTGGAAATAGTTTACGTTATTCGGCGACCGCCTTTTGATCTGTTAGATATTCACAGAAGATGAGCTGATAGGTAAGCGGAACACTCATGGCTCTGATGTGTGCCTTATAGCTCAGACGCCCAACTCCAGACCGGAGTACGGTACGGGCAGTGTCCAGGAGGTGTCATGACCAACCGCAGTATTGGCTTCAGCTCAGTTTCGGGCATCTGCGCCCACCTCAAACATCTTGGCTGTGCAATTTCGAGGCGCATTCGACTCTAGGGCCACCAGGTTTGAAGTGGTTTCAGACCCGTTTTGTGAAGCTGGTGGGATTGCAGTTCGCGTGACCACTAAGAAAGACCCACATTCGTGTACTGCAGATTCCGGCGACAGTGCTTCAGAGTGTAAAAGGACAGAGACCACACTAGCGTTGAGGCCGTCCATAGTTGAGCAGGAGAAGCATCCATGGACAAATCGAAGGATCAAGATCGGGGCAAGGGAGCGATGGAGCAGGACCAGCAGAATCAAGGTGGCAATACTAGCATGCGAGGTCAATGGGGCACCGCGATGAGGATGAAGAGTTGAAAAGCGCCGACGCTGGTTTGTCCGGGCGAGACCTGGAGTTTTCTGTGGCCCCGTATCACTAGCAACTGTTTTGACAGGGACTTGCGGCTTCTGGACTTTGCCGCCACTGAATTGTGTAGCGAAGGAATCTTATGAAAGCAGAAGTGTTCATCGATCAATCCGAAGGCGGAGTCGCCGAAATCTCTGTGGTCAGGCATGGCCTAAGCTCTGGTGCTGCCCGGAAATACCGCACAGTTGAGGAAGCGATGACGGTACTCTTGGAATTCGGATTTGACAGAGGGCTGGTTGATCGTCAACTCGCGGCCCTTTCAGAGATGTCTCCACACGTACTGCTGAGGTTTCCGGTCGCTGATATAGCAGATGATACCTTGCGGACATTCGGATTCATGGCCGCCGCATTCCACTCTGGTTTGATGACCTGTTCGTAGTCTGTTAGCAGAATAGGCCGGATTTCCCACCGCGCTCGATTTGCCCGGCTAGCACCTAATGAGAGATATTTGCTGAAGACGGCACTGATAGGTAACGGGCGAAGACTCGTAAGAATGCGCACGTCACCAAACCTAACGTACCATTCACAGCGCTAACAGCAATGTAAACAGGTAACTTGCGGACATTATTAGGTCGTAAGGCAGCCTCCTGAAATGAGCCGTTGTGCACAGTATTACCAAAACAAACAAGCGACCATACTGATGTCTCAACTGTGGTTCGATCTATTCAGCTTCTGCCCGTTCGTAGAGTCAATTCGCGATTCGGAAGAGAAGTCCGACAATGCTGATACTCATCATCATCTTAATATTGGTTTTTGGCCTCGGTGGAGGGTACTACGGCCATACCCGCTGGGGTCCGGGCGGCGGCGCCGGCATTGGGTTGGGGACAATATTGTTGATTCTCCTCATCGCCTATATGCTTGGCTTGTTCCGCTGATACTGTGACAACCGGCGATGAATCAAAGTCGAGGCTGCCGCCACAGGTTGCGCTTATCCACTGGCGCCAATCGCCGACATTGTAACGAGATGCTTTGACCGGTGTCGGAAATCACAGGGTTGTGTGTCCGGAATCATCGAGTCTTGGCCGCGGTAAGCATTG
>DATGYJ010000014.1:0-13461 GCA_035298105.1 Anaerolineales bacterium
ATCCATTTGCAGTGGCGCTTGAGTTGAATCAATCCCTGGATTATGAATCGCTCACACAACTCGCGCATGGTTTGAAGGATTTCGCGAATACGATGCCGGTCGACCGGCCTTTGATTGCCATCATTGAAAGAGATTATGCCCAGGCACTTGGTCAAACCGTGAAGGGACTGGCTCCCTCACGTGCATTGCTTGTCATCGATCAAGTTGGTTTATCTGAAGGCGATTATATTGACATCGGCACGCCCCTGATGGATGGGCGCGTGGTCCCGTTGAGCGTGAAAACGTTGATCTTTTATCATTGAATCCCAAAAGAATTGAGGCGTATCATGACTGAGACAACGAGTAAACCTAATCGTCCTTCTTCTGTAACACTCATAAGCGTGCTTGCGATTTATTCAGGAATCCTTGGTTTCTATTTTGTATTCTCGTTAGGAAATCAAAATCTGGGCGGCAAACTATTTTATATCTTTGGCGCCATTGTTTTTCTGGCATGTGGGATGGGCTTTTGGCTCATGAAAAAATGGGCAATTTACACATACGCAGTTTTTGCAATCATAGATCAAATTGCTCTTATCCTGATGGGGCGCTGGAATATTTTGGCTCTCTTAATACCTGTAATTGTTCTATACATTGGATATAAGCACTTTTCAAAAATGTCTTGATCAAACCATTATGACTCTCGAAACCTCTTCCCTCTTTTCTTCTTTCTTCTTCGTATCTATTGTGGTGAACAGGTAACCTCATGCTCCTCCGAACCAAACTGCACGGCAAGACCTACGAATTCCCCGATATCCGTCTCCTGATGGGCAAAGCCAACGAGGAGAAATCAGGCGACCACCTCGCGGGCGTGGGTGCGGAGACCGCCGCCGAGCGCGTCGCCGCGAAACTGGTACTTGCGGAAGTACCATTATGGGTGCTGCGCGAGAATCCCGCCGTGCCCTACGATCAGGATGAAGTTACCCGCGTCATCCAGGATGCGGTGGATCCAAATATCTACAATGAGATCAAGGATTGGACGGTGGGTGAGTTCCGCGAGTGGTTGCTGGCTGACACGACCTCCAGCGACATGATCCGGCGCATATCTGCGGGACTTACGGCTGAAATGATTTCTGCGATCGCCAAGCTGATGTCCAACCTCGACCTCATGTATGGTGCAAAAAAGATCCCGGTCAGCGCACATTGTAATAACACGATTGGCTCGCCCGGCACGCTTTCTTCTCGCAATCAACCCAATCATCCAACTGACTCACCTGAAGGCATTCGTGCCGAAATTTATGAAGGTCTTACCTACGGATCAGGGGACTCGGTGATTGGCATCAACCCCGTGGATGACTCGTACGGCTCAGTTGCACGCCTGCTCGACATGACCTATGACGTGATCAAAACGTGGAACATCCCCACGCAAAACTGTCTGCTTTCTCACGTCACAACCCAAATGAAGTGTATGCAATCAGGCTCTCCGGTTGGACTGGTCTTCCAATCCATCGCCGGTTCCCAAAAGGGCAATGACTCGTTTGGCATTTCGGTGGGAATGCTGGATGAAGCCTATGCTCTTGCGAAAAAATATTGCTTTCCCAAGGGTCCGAACTTCATGTACTTTGAAACCGGCCAGGGATCGGCGCTTTCGGCGGATGCTCATAATGGTTGGGATCAGCTCACGCTCGAAGCCCGCAACTACGGTCTGGCAAAACGCTATGATCCCTATCAGGTCAACACTGTGGTCGGGTTTATCGGGCCCGAATACCTCTATGACGCGCGCCAGATCCAGCGGGCAGGGCTTGAAGATCATTTCATGGGCAAGCTGACGGGCATCCCGATGGGCTGCGATGCCTGCTATACTAATCATGCCCGCGCCGACCAGAATGCTATTGAGAATCTGGCGGTCATGCTCACGGCAGCCGGCTGCAATTATTTCATGGGTGTGCCGATGGGTGACGACTCCATGCTTTCCTATCAGTGTACATCGTTCCATGATGCTCCTACACTGCGTCAACTCTTCAAGCTTCGCCCAGCACCTGAATTCGAGAAATGGATGGTGGACCTGGGTCTGATGAAAGATGGTGTGCTTACTGAAAAAGCGGGTGACCCGTCCTTTTTCTTGAAAAGGTAATTGTAGTGGCGACTTTAGTCGCGCATTTAAGTTCGCGAGCAGTCCCCAAAGGGATGCTATTGCACTGCGAGCATGTACGATGCAATGCAACTGCATCCCGAACGAACTCGTTACTACTGATTGGAGAGATCATTTATGGATGACGCCAAACTTGCCGCAATTGTCGATGCGATTGTCCGTGAGCTTCAATCCTCTGGAGCAGTCAAACCACCCGCTTCAGACTCAAGCAGCGCGCCGGCTTCCGCTTCGTCCATGTTATCAGCGCCTTCAGCCGTTCCCATCAAATCCCGCAGTGCGACTTCGACCGCGAACCTTAGCATCGACCTCCCAGATCCAACCACGAACGAAGCCCGCTATAAGCCCCTTGTCAAGAATCCAAAAGACGCACAAGGCTTACGTGCATTGATGGCCTCCACAACTGCACGCATTGGTGTTGGCCGTGCCGGACCACGCTACAGCACCGCCTCGCTATTACTCTTTCAAGGCGATCACGCAGTCACCCAGGATGCACTTTATCGGGATGTTGACCAAAAACTGCTGGATGAGTTCGATCTCTTTACTGTCCAGACCAAAATCACCGGCGGAAAACAGGAGTATCTTTTGCGTCCAGACCTGGGACGTTTGCTCAATGACGATGCCAAACGTATAATCAATGAGAAGTGCCAGAAAAATGTAAATATCCAGCTGGCGGTTGGCGATGGACTCTCTGCAGCAGCAATCGAAGCCAATCTGCGCAAGATTTTTCCGGTCATCAGGCAAGGAGTACAAAATGCCGGTCTTACATTTGGCACGCCATTCTTTATCAAGTACGCCCGTGTCGGCGTGATGAATGACGTTGGCGAATTAATTAAGCCTGATGTCGTGATCCTGTTGATCGGCGAGCGCCCAGGGCTTGGGCGCGCCGAGTCAATGAGCGCCTATATGGGTTACAAACCCAAATACGGAGATACTGACGCCGACCGCGATGTGGTCTGTAATATCTTTGAAACCGGCGGAACCAATCCACTCGAGGCTGGCGCATTCGTGGTGCAGCTTGCGCAAAATATGCGCAAGAGCCAGGCGTCTGGTGTGAAGTTGAAACTGGCAAAATAAACTATTCGCGCTGAGTGCTTCGCAATCGAAGCGCGTGTTGTATGTAGGCTCATCGTCCGACTACGTGGCACCTAGGCACCATTCGGCTTAGGGCGAAGGAAAGAAAACTATGCCAATCCTCGACCCGATCTATGCAACCCCTCTGGCCGTCCAACTGATCCCACAAGTGGAGCGTAACCTGGCGGATCAACTCAAGCTGACACCTGAACAGCGCTCGATTGGTTTGCTGAGTGTAGATAACGACGACGCAACCTATGTATCGATCGATGAAGCTACAAAAATGGCAGATGTGGAAGTGGTCTATGCGCGCTCGTTCTATGCAGGCGCGAAGCACACCTCGGGAAAACTTTCAGGCGAGATCATGGCGATTTTAGCGGGACCAGACCCTGCTGAAGTACGAGCGGGATTGAACGCCGCGGTAAATTACATGAGGACCCAAGCCATCTGGTATTCTGCAAATGAAGATGATTCCATCGCGTTCTTTCCCCACGTAATCTCAAGGACGGGAACATATCTTTCAAAAGTCTGCAATATCCCGCTTGGATCGCCGATTGCTTATCTCATCGCACCGCCCAATGAAGGCCTGGTAGCACTGGACGCCGCCCTGAAAGCTGCGGATGTGACCATTGTCTCGTTAACTATGCCTCCCTCCGAAACAAATTATATGGGAGTGATGTTGACCGGCGATCAGCCTGCCTGTGTGGCAGCGGCAAGCGCCTTTCAAAATAAAGTGTTAGAGGTAGCAAGTCATCCGTTTAATTACTAATTATGGAGTCGGCCACGCCCGTAGGGTGCGCTGGCATGGCAACAGGAGCACATCCCTTCGGGGCATCCCTGACTCCAAAAAGGTTTTCCTATGGCAGAATTTGATAATGACCTGCAATCCATTCAAGAAGCCCGTACGCTGGCTGTCCAGGCGCGGGATGCACAGCGAAAATTTCTGGGTGCCACCCAGGCCGAGGTCGATCGCATCTGTGCAGCGATGGCGCAAGCCGCGGCGGATGCGGCAGTGACACTTGGAAAACTGGCAACCGAAGAGACAGGCTATGGCGTCCCCGAACATAAAACGCTTAAGAATTTACTGTCATCACAATTGTTGTGGGAAGCCATCAAGGATATCCCGACCGTCGGAGTGATCCGCAGTGACCCACAAAAAAGGACTTATGACATTGCCTGGCCGATGGGCGTCGTGGCGGCGCTGACTCCGAGTACAAACCCGACTTCGACCACGATGTTTAAGATTTTGATCGCTGTTAAGGCACGTAATGCGATTGTGGTCGCACCGCATCCCTTTGCGGCAAAATGCTGCGTGGAGACGGCTCGCATTATGGCTGAAGCGGGTGAGCGGGCCGGTATGCCCCAGGGCCTGGTCTCCTGCATGAGCAGGATCACGCTGCCTGGGACCCAGGAGTTGATGAGGCATAAATATGTGGCGTTGATTCTGGCTACAGGCGGTTCCGATATGGTGCGTGCCGCGCACTCGGTGGGGAAGCCCGCCTATGGTGTGGGTCCCGGCAATGTCCCTGCGTATGTAGATCGTTCAGCCGACGTGCAGCGCGCCGCAAAATATATCGTCGCGTCGAAAGCCTTTGATCATTCCGTAATTTGCGCAACGGAACAATCGGTTGTTGCGGATACACCGATCGCCGCCCAGCTTGAACAGCTCATGAAGGCTGAGGGTGCATACTTTGTCGGTGATGACATCAAGAAAACCCTGGCAAAGAATTTGTTCGTTGGCCATCTGCCGAACCCCAAAGCGGTGGGAAAGAGTCCGCAGCAGCTTGCCCAAATGTACGGGTTCAGTGTTCCGGATTGGGCCCGCATTTTGGTCGTAAAACTCAACGCTGTAGGAACAGAAGAGCCGCTTTCAGGGGAAAAGCTAACGACCGTTCTCGGTTGGTACGAAGCAGAAGGTTGGGAAGCAGGCTGCGATCGCTGTATTGAGTTAATTAATTACGGTGGACGCGGTCACTCACTCGTCATCCATGCGATGGACGAAAACGTTATTATGCAATTTGGCTTGCAGAAGCCTGTCTTTCGCATTGTTGTCAATACGTTTGGCACGCTCGGGACGACAGGCTATACAACCAGCGTCATGCCTTCGATGACCCTCGGATCAGGCGGTGTGGGCGGCGCGATCACAGGCGACAACATCACCGTTCATCATCTTTATAATATCAAGAAGTTGGCCTATGAAACCCGTGTCGCTCCTGATGAGGCGTTCATGCCCGGCTCGACAGATGATCCCGCCCAGAGACGCCTGTTTACCGGCGGTTCCTATTCCGCGCCTGCGGCAGCACCGTCTGGTAATTTGAATGCGCAGGTGGAAGAGATCGTGAGGAAGGTCTTGCTGGAGCTGAAGAAATGACTCGTGCTGAGCCGAGACGAAGCGCGCTACTGATATTGGAACTCAGATATCAGGGACCGAGATGTCTCCGTCTCTGATATCCGATGTCTAATCGGGAGTAGCGCAGGATGCCATCCTGCGCTACGAAGCCAAAACCTTATTCAAAAGGAGAAGTAAGCCATGCCCGTAGATGTTTCCATGATTGCCCTCGGAATGGTTGAGACCAAAGGTCTGATCGGCGCGATCGAGGCCGCAGATGCCATGGTCAAGGCTGCCAATGTAACGCTGATCGGCAGTGAATATGTCGGTGGTGGTTACGTCACCGTCATGGTGCGTGGTGACGTCGGCGCCGTGAAAGCCGCGACCGATGCCGGCGCCGCGGCGGCCAAGCGGGTCGGTGAGTTAGCCTCAGTGCATGTCATCCCGCGTCCGCATACGGATGTCGAGATGATCCTGCCGCAGAACACGAAGGGTTCATTCGGCGGGCGCGGGCAAGGCGGTAAGTAGAAAAGTACACAGGTAAACAAGTAGACAAGAACTACACGTATTCCTGTGTACGTGTGTACAGGTTTACCTATCCACCTCCTCATGCCGCGCCAATTATTTACAGCAGAAGATATACGCCGGCTCTCACGCGAGAAGACAGAAACCCTCGTATTGGGACACGACGATATTCTCACGCATGAAGCCGCCGATACCGCCTACGCCCTGGGTGTGAAAGTGATTCGCGAAACGGAATCAAGCCGAGGCGTTGGAAAAGAACCATCGCCGGTCGTCTCAAATTTGCCGCCCTTAAAAGTCGTCCACTTGGCAAACGTCCGAGTCGAGCCCTTCCTCGAAGGCAGGACCACACCAGGTACGAACGTCTGGCTGAAAGATGTTGTGGTTACGCAGGACCGTTCACCGATGGGCACTGGCTATATGTCGCTCGACAAAGGCGAAATGCAATGGACTCTCACCTACGATGAAATTGACATCGTGCTTGAGGGAGAATTGGTGATCACACGCGGCGGCGAACAGGTGCGCGGAAAAACGGGAGATGTGATCTACATTCCCAAAGGCTCAAGTATCACCTTTGGCACGCCGAATTGGACACGCTTTGTGTACGTTGTCTTTCCAGTGAACTGGAACGAGAAATGATCTGGTGAATCCTAAGCTTGCTGACTTACTGACCCAAACTGACCGAATCATGTCTGGAGTGAATGGCAGTCAGGCAGACCCTCTGGTGGCGCGCTCTGCGACCGATTCCGTGCATGTTGGCGTTGATTTGGGTACGGCATACACCGTGCTTATCGTGCTTGATCAAGATTATCAACCAATTGCCGGCATGTATCAATTCGCTCAAATCGTGCGCGATGGATTGGTCGTAGATTTCATTGGCGCGGTGGATTTGCTCCGCAAGATGAAATCACAAATTGAAGAGAATCTTGGCTTCACGTTAACATCTGCCGCAACAGGGTACCCGCCGGGGGTTCCTCAGGCAGAAGTGCGGGCGACGGCGAACGTCTTGTTTGGAGCCGGTCTGGATTGCAGCGGATTGATCGATGAACCAACTGCCGCAAACAACGTTTTGCAGATCGAAGACGGTGCGATCGTGGATGTGGGTGGTGGGACAACTGGCATCGCAATCTTCAGAAAGGGCAAAGTAGTGTACACTGCGGATGAGCCTACCGGCGGAACACATTTCTCATTGGTGATCGCAGGGTCGACGGGATCAACTTTTGAAGAGGCTGAAGAGATGAAGAAGGATCCGACCCAGCAAACTCGACTATTTCCTGTCATTCGCCCGGTGATGGAAAAAGTCGGTACGATTGTTCGCCGGCATATCGGTCGACATAAAGTTGAGCGGATCTATCTGGTAGGTGGCACTTGTGCTTATCCCGGCATGAGTGAAGTGATCCAGGAGATTACCGGGGTTGAAACGGTTCTACCCGGAAATCCATTATTTGTTACACCGCTTGGGATCGCGATGAATAATTAGACTGGAAACCCGTCATTGCGAGCCCGTAGGATGAAGCAATCCCACGTTGATTTGGAGATCGCTTCGTCGCAGCGAACGCTCCTCGCAATGACGTGAGATTACGGAGCAGTATGGCTGATCAATTTTCATTACGTGTTTATTCTTATCTCGACCGCATGCAGCCGCAGTATGCGGCGTTCGTGGGCACGATCACGCAGGGAGATTTGCCCACAGAGGGCATGGCTTCGCTGTATGTGGAAGTTGCTCCTGGCAATGAGGTCTTTCGTTTGGTGGATATTGCAGTGAAATCTACCGAAGCCAAGCCCGGCGCCCAGATCGTCGAGCGCGAGTTTGGTATGTTCGAGGTCCATTCCAGGTCGCAGTCCGAAGTATTGGAAGCAGGACGCATCGTTCTGGACCGACTTGGACTCAATGTTGCCGAACGCATCAAGCCATTTATCGCTTCAGTACAGATCATTACAAATGTTGATCCTTACCAGGCGCAATTATTGAATCGTTTTCGGCGCGGCTCCATGCTCGTCCCCGGTGAGACAATGCTCGTACTGGAGTGTGCTCCGGCAGCATATATCAACTTTGCGTGCAATGAAGCAGAAAAAGGTGCGAACATTAAAATATTGCATGTTTCGTCTGTCGGCCGTTTCGGACGTATGTGGCTCTCCGGCTCAGAAGCGGAGATTCTGACTGCTCGCAACGCGGCCGTAAAAGCTTTGGAACAGCTCGAAGGCAGACCAGAGCGGTAACGAGCCGTTGGTAATTGGAGATTGGGTATGGCCAAGATCTTTTACACCGAACGAGACATCGATGATCTGAAAGCGCGCGGTATTAACAGCATTGATGTCAACGAGAATGTCGTGATGACCGACCTGGCAGTCGAGCGCGCTATGAAGAATGGGATTAAGATCAATCGCCGTGAGCAATCGGCCCCTCAAGCGACGCTCAGCCCTTCGGTCAATACGTATGCAGCCTACCCCAGAGAGACATCCGGCGCGAGCGCCTCTGATTTGGAGCTAAAGCAGAAAATCAAGTCGGCGGTGCTGGCACGGCTCAACGGTCAGGTGGATGAGGCTCTCCTGGAGGCTGTCATTGCGCGGGTGCTGGCAGGAATGAAATAAGTTGTTTTTCAAATGGGGAATAAATTGGTGATTTAGCAAATCACTACAAAATCAGCGATTCTTCGTTATACTCCTCGTATGGAATTATCAGCTGCTATCCATTTGTTAGGTGATATTCTTGGGGAAGTGATCAGCGAGCTCGAGTCGCCGGAACTCTTTGCAACTGAGGAGCGTATCCGTGTGGCTGCAAAAGATCGCCGGGCTGGAAACGCCGCAGCGGTGAAACAACTTGAGAGTGAGGTCAAAGCGTTGGACGTGGAGGCCGCCCGCGCAGTTTCGGCTGCATTCACCACTTATTTTGATCTCGTCAATCTGGCTGAAGAGCATCAGCGCGTCCAGCAATTACGCGAGCGTGAAGCGATCATATTTCCCGGGCCACTCAATGAATCGGTTGGAGAAGCCATTGCCTCTTTCAAGAAAGAAGGGGTGACACCAGCGCAATTGCAGACTTTACTGGAGCAGCTTTCCATTGAGCTGGTGCTGACCGCGCATCCAACCGAAGCGCGGCGCCGCACAGTCATCTCCAAAGTTCAACGGCTGGCGCGCTTACTCGAATCTATTTCAAGCGACCATTTGACGCCGCTCGAAAAGGAAAAGACCCGCTCTGGAATCCATGCCGAAATTGCGAGCCTATGGCTTACAGATCGGGACCGGACTGTCCAGCCGGCTGTGACCGACGAAGTGCGCACGGGACTGTATTTTGTGGAAAATGTCTTCTGGGATACTTTGCCTACTCTTTATGAGGACCTTGAACGTGCCCTTGCTTCTCATTACCCTGACCTCCATCCTCCTGCTGTTTGGCTTCGGCTGGCTTCCTGGGTAGGCGGTGACCGTGATGGTAACCCCAATGTCACACATGTCGTGACGGCTGAGACTCTGCGACTACATCGCGGCCTCGCCGTGGAAAAGTATCGCCATACCTTGCAAGAGCTGGCGCGCCGTCTTAGCTTGAGTACACGCCTCCTGCCTATTCCCTCTGATCTCTCAGCATGGATTGATGCGCGCCGCCCGCTTCCGCCGCATGTGGCTTATGTCGAAGAGCGCTATCCTAGCGAAGCCTATCGTATTGTGCTTTCTCTGCTTGCGCACGATCTGGCGGAGGCCTCACGTGATGACATGACCGCGCGTTTGCTTGAACGCACCTCGCACCAGGCGCGCATCACCGTGGATGAATTATTGAGACCGCTTGATATCATCGCTGCCAACTTGCCTGCTTCACTGGCGCAGGATGAAATCCAAAAGATACGGCGGCAACTCAGAATCTTTGGCTTGCATGCGATGCGCCTGGATTTGCGTGAAGATTCAAGCCGCCTGAATGCCACCCTTGATGAAACATTGCGCGCGCTCGACATCACGTCTAATTTCTCGGAAATGCCTGACCAGGAGCGTGTTATGCTCCTCACGCAACTCCTTAGCTCTGAATTGCCTGAGCTTTCGGTGCAGCCCGGAATCACGCAGGCGACAGCCGAGACCTGGGCTCTATTTCAACTGATGAAGCGTGTTCGAGAGGTGTATGGGCCCGAATTATTGGGACCCTTGATTATCTCGATGTGTCGCTCGGCAGCAGACATCCTGAGTGTCTTATTACTTGCTCGCTGGATCGACTGTGACAATGGGCTGCAAATCGTCCCGCTCTTCGAAACGATCGACGATTTGCGTGCAGCGCCAGCGATCTTTGAAAATCTGATTGCTCTGCCAATCTATCGAGAGCATCTTGCTTCCTGTAACGACGCCCAAATGATCATGATCGGCTACTCAGACAGTAACAAGGATGGCGGCTATGTTATGTCGAACTGGGCCTTATATCAGGGACAAGAGAATATCACAAAGGTCGCCCAAAAACACAACCTTGCGTTGACTATTTTTCATGGGCGTGGCGGAACAATTGCGCGGGGTGGGGGACCAGCCAACCGTGCCATCCGTGCGCAGCCGCCTGGCAGTATCAATGGCCGTTTTCGACTAACGGAACAGGGTGAGGTCATCGCCGCCCGGTATTCTAACCCCGCGCTCGCACACCGTCATTTGGAGCAAATTGTCCATGCGGTGCTGTCAGCTTCTTCACCTGCAAAGACCGAAGCCGAAATCCCGGCGGCATGGCGTGCGGCAATGGATCAAATGTCTGGAACGGCTCATAAGATGTATCGCGAGCTCGTCTATGAAAACCCAGGCTTCATCCTATTTTGGCAGACGGCGACCCCATTGGATGAGATCAAGCGTTTACACATCGGTTCCCGCCCTGCTGCTCGCGGGCAGAGCAGTGAGGTCGCCAAGATCCGCGCTATTCCCTGGGTATTCTCCTGGATGCAAAGCCGCTTCAACTTACCCGGATGGTTTGGTCTTGGTTTTGCACTGGCCGCGGTAAAAGACAATACGCTTCTGCGCGATATGTATCAGAATTGGGCGCTTTTCAAGTCTATGCTCAATAATACTGAAATGTCTTTACTAAAGGCCGACATGAGCATCGCCTCGCTTTATGTTGACCTTGTGCCTGATAAGGAACTGGCAAACACGATATTTCAAGCCATTCGAGCCGAATATGATCGCACTCGGGAGGGCGTTTTATCCATCAGTGGTCATGCGCACTTACTGGATGAAGAGCCGATCACGAAAAATGCGGTTCAGTTGCGTAATCCCTATGTTGATCCACTCAACTACATTCAGGTGGAAATGCTGCGGCGCATCCGGGCCCTGCCCGACCCGGAAGGGCAGGCAGCCCAGGCTATCCGTGAGGTGATCGGTGTCACGATCAATGGCATTGCCGCGGGGCTGAGAAATACCGGATAAATTGTTTGAACGATTGATGTGATTCTGCAAAGTCTGGTAAGTTTAGGACTGATCTTCAATCGGGGAAAATGGACAGAAATGCTTTCCACAAGCCAACTAAACCGCCGGCAGTGATACCTGAACCGGCGATGACTCCCATGATCCTGTAATTCCCGGTCTGCAGGTTTAACGTCTGTCCGAGAACATTTTTTTGGAAGAGTGCTAAAAGAAACTGCATATTGAAAGCCAGCAGCCCAATGCCCAAAAAGAGCGTCACGATGCTCAAAAACAGCAACAAGGGACGCGGGTGTACTCTCATAGTGCGCCTATGCCGTGCCTCAACTAATATGATCAATCGCTCTGCCTCTTTCCAATTGAAGCCACCTTGTTCACATACTTTTCGTATGACTTGCTTGCGATCCTGATATTTGCCCAATTCTTTGATGATCAGAGTGGTGAGTTCTTCGTTCATTTCAACAATGCTCCTTGATGCTCCAAATGTGGCACGATTATAAGCCCAGCCTGAGGATCATTGCATTTTGGGAGTATCCAAATTCCAAACAGTGGAATCGGGGGCAACCAGCTGGAGTACGTGCTCGGCTCTAAGTGGGGTCAAGTCTTGGCCTTACAAGTTTCATGCCTCACATCTGCGTTTCTCATTACTTCCTGCTTCCCAGAGCGAAAGGCTAACGAGAGAGGACCTCCGGACTAGCACAGCACTAGTACAGGATTAGTACAGGATTATCGGAGCGAAGAAGGAATAAAGCAGGAAGAGAAAGATTGGAGTTGCCAGAGAAAGGTCAAAGAAGAGTGTTATTAGACAGAACACTCGCGATCTCAGGCAGGTGGCACGGGTCGAACAAGAATTTCTGGAACGGGTTTTAATACCAATTTAGTGATAATTGTCATCTCACAATATGATTTTTGTTTTGTAAATGAGAGGACTCTTAGCTTTATCTTACGATTTACTAATCCAAACCTGAAAGATTCTAAATGGTCGATTGTGAGATTTGTTGCTATAGTTCAGAAATTATTAAGCACGGCAACAGCCAATGCCTATTATTTCAATTGGACTTAATCACACAACGGCACCTATTCATCTGCGGGAACGGCTTGCATTTGGCGAAGAGCAAATCCGTGCTTCGCTCTCGCGTTTCGCCTGTGGGGGAATTGCTTCAGTGCTGACAGAATTGGTTATCGTCTCCACCTGTAACCGAATTGAAATTTATGCAGTCTCTAATCAGTTAGCTTTTGCCGAGTTGGAGGCTTTTTTGTCAGATGCGCGCGGCGTGTCCGCGCCTGAACTTGACCCGTACATCTATCGCCTCCATGACATGCAGGTTGTCGATCATTTGTTTAGTGTTGCGGCAGGACTTGATTCTCTGGTGATCGGCGAACCGCAAATTCTTGGGCAAGTCACGAAGGCGTTGGAATTGGCTCGTGGACAAAATTCGGTAGGCCCGATTCTCAATCGGTTGTTTCAGGCCGCAATCCATGCGGGAAAACGTGCTCGCACGGAAACTGCGATCAGCCGTAATCCTGCCTCGGTATCATCGCTGGCAGCTTCGGTGGCGGAGAAGGCACTCGGTCACATCAAGACTGCCAACGTGGTGGTGCTTGGGGCCGGCGAAATGGCAGAATTAACGGTCGAAGCCTTGCGCAAGCGGGGTGTCGAAAAGATCCGTGTGATCAACCGGACGCTCCAACGGGCTCAGGAAATGGCAACGCGTTGGGGGGCGGAATCAGCTACCTACGAATTCCTCCAGCCAGCATTAATCGAGGCTGATATTTTGATCTCGTCTACAGGCGCGCCACACATCATCGTGGATGAGAAGGCAGTCAGAGAGGCAATGGAATCGCGAGGCGAGCGCCCTTTGGTATTGATCGATATTGCTATGCCACGAGATATTGATCCGGCTACGGCTGATATTCCCCATGTACAGCTGTTTGATATGGATCGTTTGAATGCCCGGCTTGAAGATTCCCTCACGCGCCGTGTGAATGAAATTCCGCATGTGAACGCGCTCCTCCAGGAAGAGCTTCTTGAATTTGAAAA
>DATGYJ010000015.1:0-9274 GCA_035298105.1 Anaerolineales bacterium
GGTATTTGTCGCATTCCTGGTCAGGATCTCGTTCGAGATCAACTCATTCCCCAGAGCCGGGTTGATCAACACGGCGCCCATAGCCGCCGAGATGGCAATCACGGCGCCCACGGAAAGATCGACACCGCCTGTTGCAATCACCAGGGTCATCCCCATCGCCACCAGGATGAGCGGCGCCCCGTTGTTAAAGATGTCGACAAGGTTGCCGTACAGATGCTTTCCGTACACAGGATCTTCGATGATACCGAGTTTGAAGAAACCTGGCTCAACGACAGCATCAAAAAGTAAAATAAGGACCCAGGCAATAAGCGGCCAGAATAAACGGCTTTCCCGAAATTTTGTCAGCAGTGAGGTCTGTTTCATAATTCTCCTGCCATGGTGTGAATAAGGGTTTGATCATCCACGTCAGCGCCATATTCAGCGGCTTTTTTACGATCGCGCATCACGACAATGCGATGGCTGATGCGCTGAACTTCTTCGAGTTCCGAGGAGATAAACACACAAGACACGCCGTCTTTTGCCAAATCGAGGACCAGTTTTTGAATCTCCGCTTTTGCGCCTACATCGATCCCTCGAGTAGGTTCATCCAGGATCAGAACCTGCGGGTTGGTGGCCAACCAACGAGCCAGGATGACTTTTTGCTGATTGCCGCCGCTCAGGTTCTTGACCAATTGCTCGGGGCCAGGCGTGATAATTCCTAAGAGCTGAATATATTTTTGTGCAATTTCGTTTTGTTTCTGTAGAGGCAGAAACTTGAACCATCCATAACGGGCTTGCAAAGCCAGGATGATATTTTCGCGGATCGTCAGTTCTCCAACGACTCCTTCTGCCTTGCGGTCTTCCGGGCACAAGGCAATCCCGCGTTTTAGAGAGTCCAGAGGCGAAAAACGATCGACTTTCTTGCCGCGCAGGGTAAGCGAACCGCTATCAGGCGAATCGATCCCAAAGATCAAACCTGCCATCTCCGTGCGTCCGGATCCCAACAATCCTGCGATCCCAACCACCTCACTGGCATTTAGCTCAAGGTCAACCGGTGCAAGAAAGCCTGTTTTACCCAGACCTTTGGCTTCCAGTACATGTTCATATTCTTTTTCGTGCCCCTCTTTGAATTTCACCTTCGACATTGCGTCCAACTCTGTCACAATGCGCCCCAGCATTTTCGCCACAAGCTCGACACGCGGCAAAGACGCGACCTCAAACGTTCCAACCAACTTACCGTTGCGAAGGACGGTGATCCTGTCGGCAATCTGGTATACCTGATCCAGGAAGTGGGTAATAAAAATAATACCAAGACCTTCACCCTTTAGTTTTCGCATGACGTTGAAGAGCAAGTTGGTTTCGTGGATATCCAGGCTGGAGGTCGGTTCATCTAAAACCAGGACCTTGGCCGATAGAATCTCCAGCGCGCGTGCAATGGCGACCATCTGCTGGATGGCAACGGAATAATTTCCGAGTGGCTGGGTTACATCTACATCAATCCCCAGGCGCTGGATCGCTGCACTGGCGAGCTTATTCATCTTTTGCCAATCGATGCTGCCAAAGCGTTTAGGCTCGCGCCCCAGCATAATATTTTCAGCAATGGAAATATTGGTGCAGAGGTTAACTTCCTGATAAACAGTGCTGATACCCAACTCTTGAGAATGCTGAGGGGATCGCACTTGAATGAGTTTGCCGTCCATCTCGATTGTGCCTCTATCAGGCTGCTCTACGCCAGTCAAGACCTTGATCAGCGTGGATTTCCCGGCTCCATTCTCACCCATCAGAGCATGGATTTCTCCTTTTCTCAACGAGAAGTCGACTTCCTCGAGGGCAACCACGCCTGGAAAAGACTTGGCGATTCCCTGCATTTGTATAATATTTTGAACGTCTGTCATGGGTATAGCCTGTCTGTCATTATTACCCTTGGTGTGGTAATACCTGTTCAGATTGTGTTAGGTGATAGAGAAGCGACGTTTTAATTCCCGCCGCTTCTCTATCGATTAGATCAAACTTCTACTGAACTTGTTCAGCCGATCGGTTTAATACTGGCGGTCCTTGATCTGTTCAGCAGCTTTATCCGGGTAGTAGACGGTTTCGTTGGTGAGCACTTCCGGGTCAATCGATTGGCCATTCATAAGTTTCAAAGCCATCTCCGCAACCTGCGGTCCCAGTAATGGATTGCATTCCACATCAGCCTGGAACCATCCGTCGATCATTGCCTGGAAACCACCGCGGGTGCCGTCCACAGATACGATGAAGAGATCGCCTAGCTTTACACCGGCTGCCTTCAAGGCTTCAATGGCGCCGAGTCCCATATCGTCATTGTGAATGAAGATACCCTGGAAATCCGTACCAGCTTTATATTTCTGCAGGAAAGCCTGCATCACAGGGACAGCCTCAGCCCGAGTGAAGTTACCGGTCTGAGAGTCAATGATCTTGATATTGGCATTGAGTTTATTGCGAAGACCCTTCGCACGACCAACGGCTGCACCAGAGCCGGTGGTTCCAGAGAGTTCGAGGATGGCGCCGCCATCGGTGAACTTCTTATTGAACTCGGCAGCGGCTCGTTCACCTTCCACCACCATATCGGAACCAATATGAGCGGCATACAGGGATTTATCAGCGCTGACGCTGCGGTCGACGATGATGACCGGGATACCGGCATTCTTGGCTTCCGTTAACACAGCCTCCCAACCATCCTCAACCACTGGGGGTAGAGCGATCACACTGACACCCTGCTGTATACAAGTGCGTATGGCGGAGATCTGATTTTCCTGGTGCTGCTGGGCATCGGAGAACACCAGCTTGAAGCCATCCTTCTCAGCTTCGCTCTTGAACGAAGCGCTATTGGCCGTGCGCCAGTCGCTCTCTGCTCCAAGTTGAGGGTAGCACATTGTCATATCTTTGTACGTGCAGTTGGGAGCACACTTGGCAGCGCCAGCAGCGGCGGCCGGCTTGGCGGGTGCTTGAGTTGCAGGGGCTTTAGAGCCACCACAGGCAGACAGAACCATGGCAGCGACGATGATCAAAAAAGCGAGTGTTTTGAAGCGAAACATGATCTTCTCTCCTTGATTATTGTTGTTAGAGATTCTCCTCGTGGAGATGCGTACGTTATAATAAGGGCTGTGCGGAGGTGCTCTTGAGTATCAAGAGCCCAAATGCACACCCGGGAGCACTTGCTTGGAGACGCCAATCACTAGGCAAGTGCTTCTCTTTTTGGGGTACTTTTTGTTTCTTTGATAGATTCACCTCCTTCGAACTTATTTCTTGATAGACCGCAAAGAACTCTGCCGTACAACTAATGTCGGCACAAGCAAAATAGACTTGGGCTCAAGCGGCTCCAAGTCCTGCCAACCTGATTCGATCAACTTGATCGTTTCCTCCACAGCCACTTTGCCCACCGCATATTGATCTTGCTGAATAGTGGTGAGTGGCGGATAAAAAAAAGCAGATTCGGGAATATTATCGAAGCCCACAACCCCCAGATCTTCCGGGATCCTCAATCCTCTTTGGCGGGCAAGTTGGATAACACCTAATGCCATTTGATCATTGCCGATAAATATCGAATCCATATCTGGATACTGTTCTAAAAGCTTTTCAACTGCCTGAGCGCCACTCGCCGAAGACCAATTTCCCTCTGCCCAGTACTTATCTTGAACTTCAAGCCCCGAGTCTTTCAAGGCATCTCTCCATGCTCTCATGCGCTGGCGTGCTTCCCACCAATCCATGGGACCCGAGATATGCCCGATTTGGCGATATCCCTGCTCAAGCAGGTGAGACATCGCCATTCGACCGCCAAGATAATTGTCAACGCAGACGGCCGAGATATTCTCTTTAGGTTCCATCGTGATATAAACAATTGGAATTTTTAGGTCTAACGATTGTCTATCAACCCAATTCCTGTTTTCACCCACCTCCGGTACGGCCCAGATAATCCCATCGACGTGCCGGGAAAGCAGAGCCTGAAATATCGGTATCACATCTTCAGCATCAAAACGCGGTAATTCCTTCAAGAGGAGTGAATAATTAGCTCCCTCTGCAGCAGAAGTAATGCCATTCAACGTACGAGACGGGCCGATATGCTTCAATCCGGCTGTTACAACTCCCAATGTATAACTACGCTGCTGGATCAGGCTGCGTGCCAAAGCGCTGGGCTGATAACCCAGTTCATCGATCGTCAGCATGATACGCTCGCGCGTCTCCGGAGCAACATCCGGGCGGTCGTTAATCACCCTGGAAACAGTCTGTGTAGAGACACCGGCGGCTTTCGCGACTTGTTTTATTGTGGGACGCCTGTTGACATTCATGGTTTCAAATCAATTTTGTCTATATTTCGTTATCGATATCGGGAACGATAACATAATAGCATAATTCAAAGACGTTTGTCAAGTTAATGTTTTCTGAGCCTCTTGACACCACTAATTATTTTTGCTAAGATGTTGTTAATTATGTGAACGATAACGGGAACGTTATCGGGAATTATTACAAAATCAGACTCGAAATGAGTTTTACCGTTTATCCAGGCGATTCTCTAGGGAAAGGAGGTATCGGAGAAGAGAAAGACGCTGAGCTAGTAAGTAAGGTCCGTCGTAAGAGAACATTTTTCAAACATCGAAATAGGAGGCTGAAATGCTTATGCGAGTTTCGCGTTTTGTGGCTGTGCTTGCACTGTTAGCTCTCATACTTACAGCGTGCGCACCCCCACCGGCACCAACAAGTGCGCCTACAACTGCTCCGGCAACGCAAGCGCAACAGGCTACTGCGGCACCCACAGAAGTGGCTGCGACCGAACCGGCAACTACTCAGGGCGCGGCTCCGGCTGCCGAAGGTGGTTGGTGCTCTGGCACGAAGATCGTCTTCTTCCCTGGCGGCTCTCCGGGTGGTGGTTTTGAGACCGTAGTCTACAATGGAGCTGTGCAAGCTGCTGCCGATACAGGCGCGGACGTGCAATACGTCTGGTCCGATTGGGACCCAGCGAAGATGGTCACTCAGCTGCAGGAAGCCATCGCTACCAAGCCGGACGGCATTGCGATCATGGGACACCCTGGCGACGAGGCATATCAGGCCATCGTAGATCAGGCTGAGGCGGAGGGAATCGTCATCACCAGCATGAATACCCAAACCCCCAAGCTCCAGGCTCAGTATGCCACTAAGGGCTATGGTTACGTCGGGGCGATCCTGCATGATGCAGGCTATGCCCTCGGCAAGGAAGCTGTCAAGCGAGCGGGCCTCAAGGCTGGCGACAAAGCCTTCCTATGGGGTCTGGAATCTCAGGCGGGTCGTGGCGAGCGCACCAAGGGTGTGCATGATGCTCTCGATGACGCCGGCGTTAAGGTGATCTACCAGGAAATCGATGATGCTACTAACGCGGCTGCATCTGCCGGAGTGCCAGTCTTCACCGGCATTATTTCCGCCAATCCCGATATCAAGCTGGTCATCACCGATCACGGCAACCTGACCGGTACCATGCAGACATTCTTTGAAGCCGCCGGACTTGGCCCGGATGATGCCTACGCAGCCGGGTTTGATATGTCCGGCAACGCGGTGGAAGCCATCCGCTCTGGTTACCTTGACCTGGTGATCGATCAGCAGCAATGGCTGCAGGGCTACTTCGGCGTTCTACAGATCTGCATGACCCACAACTACGGGTTCGCTGGTCTGCAGATCGACACGGGCGCGGGCTTTGCTGACAAAGACAATATTGAAATGCTGGCTCCACTGGTGGAGAAGCAGATCCGCTAAAGCGAAAGTCTGTTTTGCTTTCTGACGCTCATTTCTGCTGATAGGATCGGCAGATAGAAAATAGTACAAGGGCTAAGTGGCTCCAGCAATTTTCACTGCACTGCGCTCAAGCCATTTAGCCCTTATGTTTCCGATTTTTTCGGTGATATGATTGGAACAAAATCAATAACTGGGATGCAGTTTAGAATATAGTATAGGCTTGGCATAATTGCCTTCATCAAACGCTCGAACGGAGATTATCCTATGGACTATCGCCTAGAACTCAGAAACGTGTCTAAATCGTTTGGAGAGGTGCAGGCACTTGAAAATATCAATTTTCAATTAGGGCGGAATGAGATCGTTGGTCTTCTGGGCGATAACGGAGCGGGAAAATCGACCCTGATCAAGATCATCACAGGGTATCACCAGCCGACCTCAGGCGAGATTCTGTTCAATGGTCAAAAGGTAGATCATCTCACCGTTCCTAAGGCCCGCGAACTGGGTGTGGAAACAGTGTATCAGGAACGTGCCCTGGCCGAATTACAAACATTGTGGCGCAATATTTTCCTTGGACGTGAAATCACAAATGGATGGGGACTTCTCGATATTCCAAAAATGCGAAACGAAACGTACCGCCTAATGAACCAATCGATGGGATTTACCTCCTCTGCAGTGAGCCCAGATTCGCGGGTAGGGACGTTTTCCGGCGGTGAAAAACAAGGCGTTGCGATCGTGCGCGCTCTGTACTTCGATGCGGAAATTATCATCCTCGATGAACCAACGATGGGACTTTCCCTCAAGGAAACTTCGAAGCTCATCAATTTTGTGCGTGACATCAAACGGGCGGGCAAATCAGCAATTTTTATCGATCACAATGTCGTGCATGTCTACAATGCCTCGGATCGGGTCGTGGTGATCGATCGCGGCCGCATCGCCGGTCAGTTCATGACCAAAGACATTTCACTGGATATGCTAATGGAAAAAATGATCCGAGTTGCAGAAACAGGCAACCTCGACTAACGGACAAGGATGGACATCATGAGTTCTCAAGCAACAGGAAGCGCTCCCGCGAATCAGACTTATAAAGAGACCTTCAAGCTTGGAAGGTTTGCCCGCGCCTATGGTGCTCAACTTGGTATTCTAGGTGTCTTTTTGGGCTTATGGATCATCTTTATCATTTCAGCCCCTGGTACCTTTTTATCATCCCGGATTTACTTTGCTTTCATGTCCACCATTCCTTTTTTCGCCATCATGGCAATACCATTGACTATGGTGGTCATCGCCGGTGAAATGGATCTCTCATTTCCATCGATTATGGGCATGGGCATGGTGGCATTCTCGTTTATGTATGCTGCTACCGGATCTATAGCAAGTGTATCGACACGAGTGTTTCTAGCCTTTCTCGCAGCTTTGATCGCCGGTGCCCTGATAGGCTGGCTCAACGGCATCATCATCGTCAAGTTTGGCATCCCCTCCCTGGTCGCGACCATTGGTACGCAGTTCTTCTGGCGCGGCGCCGTGCTGGTCTTGACCAACGGCAAGAACTTCACCCTGAGCTATATCAAAGAGTCCTTTTTATACCCTGCACTGGTCGGCAAAATTGGCGGTTACCTCCCGATGCAGATGATTTGGTTGATCGTTGTGACGATCCTTGGCTGGGTGCTGCTCAACCGGCACAAATTCGGAGCGCATATCTATTTGATTGGTGATAACGTCCAAAGCGCCCAACTCATGGGCGTCAACACAGGGCGTGTCCGCATTCAGGCTTTCATGCTGGTGGGCTTGATCTCGGCATTTGCCGGTGTGCTTTACAGCTTTCACATCGCTTATTTCTGGCCCAGCCTGGGCGATGGATATCTCCTGAACACGCTGGCCTCTGTCTTTCTGGGCGGCACATCCGTCTTCGGCGGCGTCGGCACAATTTTGGGAACATTCCTCGGGGCCTTCATCATCGGTGCGATTGAAGCCGCGACCGTTGCGGTTGGTTTGACCGGCTTCTGGACCCAGTTGATTTATGGATTGATCATCGTGCTATCCGTGATTATGCACACTTTTCTTCGTAAACGCACGGAATGATCTAAAGACGTCTGTCATTTATCCATGCACTTTCCGAGCTGGCATATCAGTACTGCCATAAACTGAAACCATCAATGCGCAACAGGAGGTCCGTATGAACCCACGTGAACGGGTCATGCTGGCGCTCGATCACAAAGAACCAGACCGGATTCCAATTGACCTGGGGGCGACCATTGTTTCTTCCGTCGCGAAGACCTCCTATATTTCACTCAAACAGCATCTCGGAATGCCCATCGAGGAGATCAAGATGCTGGATTATGTACAGCAGCTCCCCTATCTGGATGAAAACCTCTTGCAGCGCTTCGGTGTGGATTTCCGTCTGGTTCAATTACCTGCTGCCACTGCGCCAGGATTAAGCATTTTCGAAGAGGGTGACTATTACGCTTTTATCGACCGGTGGGGTTCAAAGCTACATATGCCTAAAGAAGAAGGGTATTATTTTGATTGGGTGGACTTTCCGATCAAAAAATTCACCCTTGAGGCGCTCGATCAATATAACTGGCCGAACCCTGATCCCCAGGAGTACATCCTGCAGCTACGCGAGCAAGCCGAATACCTTTATCACAATACCGATTACGCGCTGGTTGGTAGTGCGGTGATCGGCGGAGGCATTTTCGAACAGCCGGCCCGCACCATTGGGATGGAAAACTTCCTGATGTCGTTGGTCGCCGAACCGAAATTTGCCGACCGCCTGATGGAGCAGATCACCGATATTTACATCGAGTCATGCAACAATTATCTGGCTGAGGTGGGGCAGTACATCCAGGTTTTTACCTACTGGGATGATGTCAACACTCAGACGGGCTGGATGATCAACCCGGCTACCTACCGCAAGATGGTCAAGCCGAAACAACGCCGGCTGGTAGAAGCGATCAAAAAGAAGACAAATGCCAGGCTCTTTTTCCACGGCTGCGGAGCCACATTTGACCTGATCCCTGATCTGATCGAGCTGGGCTTTGACATCCTGAACCCCGTGC
The DNA here is from genome assembly GCA_035298105.1 of Anaerolineales bacterium. GTDB lineage: Bacteria > Chloroflexota > Anaerolineae > Anaerolineales > Villigracilaceae > Defluviilinea. Next base: position 8,754 of record DATGYJ010000015.1, read on the forward strand.
AGGTATCGGCAAAGGGCATGGATACCCGCAAGCTGAAACAGACCTATGGAAAAGATATAACATTCTGGGGCGGCAGTGTGGATACACAGCATGTACTGCCTTTCGGGACTCCAGGACAAGTCGCGGATGAGGTCAAACGCCGCATCGACGATCTGGCACCCGGAGGCGGGTTCGTATTTGCCCCCATTCACAATATCCAACCCCACGTTCCGCCAGAAAATATCCTCGCGTTATTCGATACAGCTTTGGAATATGGAAAATATAGGGGCTAAGAGTCACTGAGATTATTCGGCTAGATCCCTGCTTGCAGAAAGAAAAACTCTCCTGCCTGAACACCCTATTGCTCAATGAGCTTAATATCCCAGCCCGCTTCGACCCGGATGGTTGTGCTGTCTCCTGGCCAGTAGAGATGCGTCCAGTAGCTGCCGCCCCGTAACGTAGAGGGATTGGCGCCCACTGTAACAATAATATGTTGTGGAGTGTGATGGGCAAAATATGTGTCACGGTCTCCCAGCGCTCGC
>DATGYJ010000016.1:0-10679 GCA_035298105.1 Anaerolineales bacterium
GTGAAATACCTGGCGCACAATTTGAGGAAATAAACCCAGCGCAAATTGGGTCCGGGATTTGGGGAGAGAATATCCTAACAAGTGCAAGGCTTCGCGAACATGCCTTTCACAGTCAGGTAAAGAACCAAGCCCATAGTGAGCCAATCCAATCCTGCTGTGCCAACGGGCCTTGCGGATCTGCCGGTCACTTGCCACACGCCCAACTTCTGGACCGGGTATTTTCTCATCCAACTCTAGAGCCTGACTGAAAAACTGGATCACTTCCTTATTGGCATAGTTTTGCGCGGCTTGTTCGCCGGCTTTGTCAAGATACTCCACTGCCTTAAGGAGTGCGCGATCATTCTGTACGGTTTCAGTTGTTTCGGCAGCTTGAGACCAATGATGAGCCAGAAGCGAGTAATAAGATTCGAGATCTGTTTGGTAGTTGAGCTCGATCCATTCCGCAATGGCCTGATGCAATTGTCTGCGCTGAGAGAAAAGCATCAGATTGTATGCCACCTCTTGCGTCACAGCATGCTTAAAGATATAGGCAAGGTCAGGCGCTTCGGATTCGACCAACGTCAGGCTCAAACGGGTCAATGCCTCCATATAATCAGCAAGCACGGGCTTGTCTGCCTCAATCGGATGGATTGCTTGCAAGATACGGAACGCGAAGATACGTCCAATGACGCTGGCGACCTTAAGTGTTAGTTGTTGAGAAGGATTGAGACTGTCGATACGATTGGTGATTGCAGCTTGAAGCGTGTCTGGTAGTGTAAGGTCTTCGAAGTTCGTAAATCTTGAAGACACCCGGCATTCCTGATTCTCGATGACCAATATCCCCGTATCGCGCAGAGCATAAGATAGTTCCTCGGCAAAAAAAGGGTTCCCTTCTGACTTTTCACGGATCAACCGGCCGATCATAGGCGGGACAGACTTGGCCCCCAGCCGTTGGCATACCAGGGCTTCCACATCATCGAGCATCATAGCTTCCAGCTTCACCAATCGCGCCTCTGGCGTCTCCGTAATTTGTTTGAACTGCACTGGGATGGGATCTTCCAGCGGGCGTGTATTCAATGCCAGGAAGAGAGGCCGCACTTTTTGCTGAATATCCACCAGTAATGCCCATGAAGCCGAATCGAACCAATGCAGATCCTCCATCACGATCAGCATTGGCGACTGGCTCGCTTCAAAAGACAATATCCGGGTCAATAATTCACGAACATTTCCACCCCGGATTTCACCGGTCATGGCTGAGGTCAACTCATTATCGGGGATGGAAACCGGCAAGACAACATCGACCAAGGGAGCGTAGCGGGCCAGGTCAGGATCAATCCTTACTAATTTTGTAACGATCTTATTTTGAATCGCCGCATGTGTTCCTTCCGGGAATTCTCCTTTGGCAAGCATTTCTTCAATTTCGAAGATCTTGTTGAAAATGGGACGCCAGGCGTGATAGGAAGTAGATTTTTCAATCGGGTCCCCGCTACCGGACAGCATTTTCACATCCAATGTTTCTGCCTGACGAACAAGATCCTCGAACAATCGCGATTTGCCGATCCCTGCTTCACCTTGCAGGATAATAGTCTGATGCGGCGCACCGCGCGATAACTCCTGCAAAGCATTGGCGATCAATGCCTTTTCTTCCTGACGACCGATCAGCTCTGTCTTTGGGCGGATCACACTTTTCTTCTGTTCCAGCGGATGAAAGACCTCTATTGGCTCGATACGACCTTTGACCTGTTGAGGCGGAAAAGGCTCAAATTCCACTACCTCTTTTGCACTGTCATAGGTGAGGCGGTCACATAGAATTGGGACCCCAAACTTCACAATGAGTTCATCTTGTTTGCCCGCCACACCCATTAAACGCGCCGAGAGATTGACTGCATTGCCAATAATCGTATATTCACGACGCTCATCATTCCCAATCGAGCCGCAGAAGATACGACCTGTCGTAATCCCGATCGAGCTGCGAATGTTTAGATTGGTCAGCTCCTTGCGGATCATGAGCGCGGCCTGGACACCGCGGGCGGGATCGTCTTCATGCGAAAAGGGAGGCAATCCCAGCGCAGCGACAATCGTGATACCTTTGTCATCCACGCTGATCTTATTGATGGCTCCCTCATAACGATAGACTGAGCGCTGAATGAGACGTGCAATGTTTTGCGCGTTTTCCAATTCCGTGTATTGATCAAGATCAGGCAAATTGATGAAAAGGACTGTCACGCGCCTTAACTCAGCGATCCAACTGCTTTGACCTGCAGTAAGGCGATTGATCACGGCGCCGGGAATGTACGGGCGCAAAGAATTTTCCACCCCATCAGGAATAACAAGCTTTTTAGGTAAACTGAAAATGGAGGACGGTTTATTCAGGCTCTCGAGGCGCCCTCCCTGGGCAATTGCATCCTTGAGCTCAAACTCCATTGGCTCGGCATTGCAATCATTCCTGATCAATTTCCAGGCGGAAGGCGTCACAAGGATTTCACTGGCTTTGGCAAGACTATTGGCAATACCCAGTTCGACCAGAGGCGTGCCTGTAATCAGGAATTCCCAACGATTGAACACCCCGCCCACATGAGCTGTACTAATCTTACCCATACTTACAGCAAGCTTAAGATAAAAGCTGGCGTCCTCAACTTTGTAATTGGTAAGCCTCCTATGGACTTCGATTGCACATTCGGCAGCACGCATCGTCCATTGCCATTGATCAGCTCTGGAGATGGTATTTGCGGGCGGCAAATCTCCCATGGGAATGTTATCTGAGACAATGGGCCAGACAGCAATCACTGCATCGCCCGCGAATTTCACTACATCGCCACCATAATTGTGGATGATGTCTATCAATTGACCAAAATATTCGTTCAGAATACGCGCAAGAGTCTCCACGCCAGTGGGACCCTTTTCGGCCATTCGTTCAGTGAGGAGTGTAAAACCTGAAATATCGGCAAACAGAATAGCTGCCTGAAAATCTTCCGCGACCGGCGATTCGATGGGAGAGGGATCTGCGATGACTCTGTTTTGAATTAACTTGGGGACGTAGCTGGCGAGCAATTCCGTCAGCGCGAGGTTGGGCATTCAGATAACTCCAAATCCGTTCTAAAAGAATGCTCAATATGATACCTCTACTCCGAATTAATTGCGAGGGAGCGCACCAATACTTGAATCAGGCCAGGAAAATAGCACCAGCCTCTGTAATTTCAGCATAGTGGCTGGTTCAGTTAATCATATATTGTTTCAACTATTCCGTTGGAATCCAAAGATGGAGATTGGTCATCTCGCAATGAGTGCCGTAACCTCTGTTGGTACCTGAAAGCACGGTCAGGCCCAGGTCACCCCGCAAGGATCTGCTTTGCGCAAGGGTATATTCACCGATGTCTTCTCCATTTACAAGCACATATGCATAAGCGCCTTTGACAATCAGCGTGAAATCTGCCTCAGCCGGGTAATCGAATTTTACCAGTCCGCTTCCGCGGGTTGGTGATACAGGCCTGGAATAGCCCCGCGTGTGATCTGTAATGAGGAAGAAAACCTTCGTGCGATCCAGGAACACAGCATAGTGATCATCATTTTCCTGTAAGTCAAAAATGAAACCGCAGCCAGACGTGCCTGAATTCTGAAAAGCGGAATTCCATTTGAAATGGGCACTCAGGAAAAAATCACTGGCTGAAACCCTGAGGGGCAGCCGGTTATACCACCCCAACTGTGCCCAATCGTAAGTGAAATTACCCAACTCAATCAAGCTGCCATCGGTAGTGGCCAAGTAGCCCTTCTCAAAGTATGCCTGAACTTCGGCACTTAACTCTTCGACATGCTGTGTCGCTGTTAAGTTTGGCGTCCGTGTGGGTCGTGGGGTTGGAGAGGGTCTGGGCGTGTTGGTCGGGGTAGTGGTATTTGTAGCGATTGATTCCGGCGTGTTCGTCGGGATAGGCTGAGACTTTGCACAAGCGAGCGAAACCAGGATTAATACTAAGACAGATGACATAATGGCACGTTGAGTTTTGTATTGCATATGTCCTCCTTAAAAAGTTAATGCCCGGATAATACGCTACCCCCGCCAAAAACGCAATGCCCTATATTCCGAAGCCCGTATGGATCGCGATATTAAGTCCGCGCAGGACCCTTCCAGGCAATCGCAGAATGGATTGTCGGTTATTCGTTAAGCAACCTTTGGGAGGAAAGGAGAGTCGAAGGTTTGCCGAAAGTTTGTCGAGGGCTGCCCGCTTCAGTGGCGGGCAACCGCTCGCAAGGATAGACGTTTAATCCCCGTTCGGAATCCAGACATGAAGATTTGTGATTTCACAGCGGGTACCGAAGTCTTTGTTCGTGCCTGAGAGGAGAGCAAAACCAAGCTCACCTCGTATCGCTTTGCTTTGTGATAAGCCATACTCCCCCACTAACTCCCCATCCACTAATACATAGGCATGGGTACCTTTTACGATGAGTGTAAAATCTGCTTCATCCGAGTGATCAAATGGGTTGCCAAAGTTTACACGCCCGGTTCCTCTGGTCGGTCCAATCGGAGAATAATACTCCTCGGTTTGCACGAATAGAACTTTGGACCTATCCAGGAAGACAGCGTAATGGTCGCCATTCTCCTGTTTGGCAAAAATAAATCCACAACCAGAGAGATCTGCACTTCGGTAGGCACTCGACCACTTGAAATGACCACTTAGATAAAAGTCAGTGGCTCGATAACCACCAAAGGGCCAACTGTAATACCAGCCCAACTGCGCTGATTCTTCATTATAACTGCGTAACTTTGTAAGCGTTCCCTCTCCAGACGGCAGGTAGCCCAACTCCAAGTATTTCTGGGTCTCAGCGCTCCACTCATCCATTTGTTGTGTCAGTGCCAGGTTAGGTGTCCGCGTGGGCCGTAGAGTTGCAGACGGCTTCGGAGTGTTGGTTGGAGCCGCAGTGACAGTAGAGCTCGGCTGCGGCGTGTTCGTCGGCGTAGGCTGAGATGTCGCACAGGCCAGGGAGATCAAAACCAGGGCTAGAACGAACGACATAAAAGGGTTGATGAATCTGCGTTGCATATGTCCTTCCTAGAAATGTTGGTATTCGGATAATACGATAGCCTTGCCAGAAATGCAACCGGCACTTTAGTAAGCTGGCAGCAAGTACGCTGCGCGGAGTTTCTTTCCCTAAGCAATTGCAGGATCACTGGCTGTTTTTTGGTATCCAAAGATGAAGGTTCGTTATTTCACAACGAGTGCCGAAGTCTTTGTTCGTACCCGAGAGGAGAGCCAGACCAATCTTACCCGGCAAAGCTTTGCTTTGTGATAAGGTGTATTCTCCTATCACACTTCCATCTACTAATACATAAGCGTAGGCGCCATTCACAATAAGTGTGAAATCTGCTTCCACTGGGCGATCAAATGGATTGTCGAAGTTTACACGCCCAGTTCCGCGCGTAGTTCCTATCGGAGAATAATATTTCTTAGTTTCAACAAAAAGCACTTTGGATCTGTCAAGGAAAACGGCATAATGGTCGCCATTCTCCTGCTCGGCAAAGATAAATCCACAACCAGAGAGATCCGCGCTCCGATAAGCGCTTGACCATTTGAAATGACCGCTCATATAAAAGTCACTGGCTTGATAGCCATCAAAGGTCAACCTGTGATACCAGCCCAGCTGCGCCCATTCGTTTTTGAAATCACCGAACTTTATAAGCCTCCCATTGGCATTCGGCAGGTAACCCAGCTCAAAATATTTTTGAGCCTCGGCATCTGGGCCATCTCTCTCTTGTGGCGTAGGATTAGATATTAGCGTTGGCAAATGCATAGAATTGATCCACTCCTTCGCACGTTGTGTCGCAGTGAGATTAGGCGCCCGGGTGCTTGTGGGTTGGGGAGTATCCGTAGAGGGTACTGTCGTCGTATTAATGGGTGGGATAGGGGTATTGGCACTACACGCTTGCAAAAGAAGAGCAATCGTAAAAGCAACCAACCAGGCATGAGCCGAGAATTTGATCTTCATGTTTCCTCCTTGGCGCGATGAAATCTAAAGGCATCATATACGATTTTCCCCAAAAAAGGAATGATAAAAATCGCCTGTTCAAGACTTTCTGGTTCCATGATACTTCTCAGAGTGGATGCATCACTTCGTCAGACCAGGAAAATGGAACTCGAAATAGCTTACAATTCAGATATCCAATTGAAGGAGAATATGATGCAGCTTTCTGAAAGCGTTCGTAAGCAGGTTCTGGAATTTCAACGTGTTGAGATCACCGAATATCACATTTATAGGCTTCTATCAAAAAGGATCAGCTCCCCTGAAAATGCAAAAATACTTAATCAGATCGCTCAAGATGAACTACGCCACTACAACGGCTGGAAGAAATACACAAACGAAGAGCTGCAACCGCGCTGGTTCTTTGTATGGTTTTATTACATCATCAGCATGCTCTTTGGTTTTACCTTTGGCGTCAAGCTTATGGAACAGGGCGAACAATCCGTGCAGGCGAATTATGCAGTCGTCACAAAGGAGATCCCCGAAGGCGCAATATACCAGCACGAAGAGAACGTACACGAAGAGCAACTCATCAATATGCTGGATGAAGAGCGACTGCAATATGCGGGATCCGTTGTTCTAGGTCTCAACGACGCGCTGGTGGAGTTAACCGGCGCTCTTGCGGGGCTGACGCTTGCCCTGCAAAACGAGAAATTGATTGCTCTTTCAGGACTGATCACCGGCATTGCGGCCTCGCTGTCCATGGCAGCAAGTGAATATCTTTCGACGCGCTCGGAAGATACAGGCAAGCATCCAGTGCGCGCCGCGATCTACACGGGGATTGCCTATATCATTACAGTTGCACTCCTTGTCCTGCCTTATCTGCTCATCGGGAACTACATTCTCGATCTCGCCATCGCGCTCACCACTGCCGTGATCATTATCGCCGTGTTCAATTACTACATCTCAGTTGCGAAGGGTGAATCCTTCCGTGCGCGATTTACTGAAATGGCAGTCCTCAGCCTCAGCGTGGCAGCATTTTCATTTGTCATCGGATATTTCATCCGCAAGTGGCTAGGCATCGAAGTGTAAGTTTGAGCCAGGTCTCTCGTGCAAAATCTACAAAATCTGATTTCGATCATGAAAGAAACCAGGGCGCTTCTTGCACTGGAACGGAATGACTTTTCGTGGTCATCTTGGGAAGATCAGGATCAGGCGATTTCTGAAATTGACTTAATTGTCACAGAATTAGAGAATGGTTCAGTACCTGATATTGGAGCTCTATTCGCTCCGACAGGACCAATCCAGGAAGTGAGTATAAGCAGCGGTTGGGGCGAGGAGTTCATAGAACTTGCGCAACGGTTTGATCATGAGTATGAGAGAGTCAGAAATCAGACATGAAAATCTTAACGGTTGACATCGGTACAGGCACACAGGATATTTTCCTTTACGATTCACGGCTTGACATTGAGAATGGATTCAAGCTCATCCTGCCTTCGCCCACCATGATGGTCCATCGCCGCCTCAAGCAGGCGTTGCAAACACGGACGCCGATCCTGCTCACTGGTCATCAAATGGGAGGCGGACCGTCGGCCTGGGCAATCGAAGAAACTGCCCGGGCTGGGATTCCCGTCTACATGACGCCTGATGCTGCGACCACGCTTAACGATGAGTTGGATAAAGTTGCAGCCCTTGGAATAAAAATCATTTCGGAAGATGAAGCCCAGGGTCTATCGTCCATTGTCGATCATCTTGAATTACGTGACTTTGATTTCCCAACCATCTCGAAAACATTTGAGGATTACGGCGTTTCTCTGGAAGATTTGCGGGCGATTGCAGTTGCAGTTTTCGACCACGGCAACGCCCCGGCGGGAGTATCTGATCGCCAATTCAGGTTTGATTACCTCGATGAACGAATTCGAGCAACGGATTCCCTTGCTGCCTTCGCCTATCTGGCAAGTGACATTCCCAAGATCATGACCCGCCTGGGATCCGTTGCGGATTCGGCCGGTGAGTTACCTTGTCCGCTGGTGGTGATGGATACGGCGCCTGCGGCAGTCTTAGGCGCAGGCTTTGACCCCGTCGTTGCCAGGCGCAAGCAGAAAATCATCTGCAACGTGGGAAACTTTCATACCCTGGCTTTCCGCTTAGCTGAGGCTGGAATTGAAGGCGTATTCGAGCATCACACGGGTGAGATTGATCTAACGAAGCTCGAATCGCTCTTGCACTCCTTAGCAGACGGCACACTGAAACATTCAGATGTGTTCAATGACATGGGCCACGGCGCGTTGATGTATTCACATGAGAAATTTGAGTTTGGCAAAGATGATTTTGATGTGATCGTGACAGGACCGAGACGATCGATGTTTAATCGTAACTCGTTAATCGAAAATCGTAAATCGTTGCGCCCTTACTTTGCCACTCCCTTTGGCGACATGATGATCGCAGGCTGCTTCGGTCTGCTGGCGGCCACGGCGGAGGTCATGCCTGAGTTATCGGAGACAATTCGCGGGTCGATGCGAGGCGTAGCAGGACAAGGAGTTGCACCATGGGATATATCTGCATAAAAGGAAGTGAATCATGAACCAACATCTGCATCTGGTTACCTTAGGTGTAAAGGATTTGGAAAAGTCCAGAAATTTCTATACCGAGACCCTCGGGTGGAAACTATCCAGCGCAGGCAATGAGGGCGTCGTCTTCATCCAGGCCGGGGGCATTGTTCTCTCCCTTTATCCCCGTGAAGAGTTGGCAAAAGATGCACTTGTCTCAGCAGAAGGACACGGCTTTGCAGGAATCACTCTGGCGCACAATGCACAGAGCGAGGCGGAAGTAGACGAGATCATTCAAAGCTTGAAGGCGAAAGGTGTGAAGATTCTCAAAGAACCCCAAAAAGTCTTTTGGGGTGGATATAGTTCATATTTCGCCGACCCGGATGGTTATTGCTGGGAGGTCGCCTATAATCCCTTCTTTCCATTTGATGAAAACGGAAATTTGAAACTCGAATAAGTCACAAAAATTGAGTGACAATCTTCAATCAAATCGATGCGGAATATGAATTACATCAACCATCCGATATCGCTATAATCCCTTTACTATTTCAAGTCAGGAGCAACATTCGATGTGTGGAATTTTCGGCTATGTTACCAATAGGGAAGAAGCGCTCGGTCCTATTCTGATCGAAGCGGCGCAACGCCTCACCTACCGTGGTTATGATTCGGTCGGCGCGGCAACGTTGAATAATGGCACAATTGATTTACGCAAAGACGTTGGCAAGGTGGAAACTGTATCAGAGAAATACAACTTTGGCGCGATGAGAGGGTCGCGCGGCATGACCCAATTGCGCTGGGCAACGTTTGGGGAACCTTCGCAAGTCAATTCACAACCGCATCTGGACTCAGACGGCGATATGGTCGGCGCGCACAACGGCAATGTCGTCAACAATGTTGAATTGCGCGAGCAGTTCATCGCCGAAGGCATGACCGTCCGCTCCCAAAACGATGGTGAGACCTGTGTCCATGCCGTCGAACGCTATATCAATCGCGGCTATGAATTCATCGACGCGATCCGCCTGGCGTATGGTGACCTGCAGGGCGATTATGCTTTTGTCATTGGGCGCGCAGATGACGATAAACTCTATGCCTTCAAAAAAGGCTCGGGCATGGTGGTGGGAATTGGCGCAGGCTTCACCTGTGTTTCATCCGACCTGCCTTCGATTTTGCCGTTGACACGGGAGATCATTCGCCCTCAGGATGGCGAAATCGTCACGCTCTGGGCCGACCACGTGGAAGTCCGTTCGGTGAAGGATGGCAGGCTCATCAAACGTGAGCCCGAACTTGTGACCGAGTCGATGGATGCAGTGCAGAAGGGTGGTTACCCGCACTTCATGCTCAAGGAAATTCATGAACAGCCTCAAGTGGCGCGCGAGCTTTTGCATTTGTTGGATGGAAGTCCTGAAGTCCCACGCCTGGTAGAGAAGATGAAAAAGGCGCGCCATCTGTATTTCATCGCCTGCGGCACGAGTTATCACGCTGCGCTGGCAGGCTCAGTCTATTTCGCACAACTGGCGGGCAGACCCGCCATCCCGGTGCTGGCGCCCCAGTTCATCCCCCAATACGCGCCCGCAGTGGGACATGACGATGTGGGTATCTTCGTCAGCCAGTCGGGCGAGACCAAGGATGTGTTAAATGCGTTGGAGATCGCCGAGAAGCGCGGCATGGCCTGTTATGGTCTCGCCAATGTGATCGGTTCCACGCTTACCAAAGCCACTTCGTTCTGTCTACCCTTATGCTGCGGCTACGAAATCAGCGTTCCCGCGACGAAGACGTTTACGAACCAGGTCATTACGTTTTTGTATCTGGCCTACCGCATGGCGGGGCGGGATACGCACGAGCTCGAGCGCATCCCTGAATTGATGGAAATGACGATGAGCGCAATTGGTTCCCAGGTTGAATCCATTGCCAAGGATATCAACCGCTGGAACGATATGTATTGTCTTGGCTACGGAGCAACCTATCCGATCGCGCTCGAAGGTGCCTTGAAGTTGAAAGAGATCACCTACGCTCATTGCGAAGGGATGCTCTCGACCGAATTCAAACATGGACCACTTTCGGCGGTGAGCAAGGGCTTCCCGATTGTTTTTGTCGCAGGACCTGAAGATGTACCTTTGATCATCAGCGGGATCAACGAAGTCAAAGTCCGCGGCGCACAAACCATTGTCATTGCTGAAGATGACCCGCGCCTGCGAGCCA
>DATGYJ010000017.1:0-18186 GCA_035298105.1 Anaerolineales bacterium
TTTTGGCTGTCGCTCGTGCCGTTCGTCACCGGCTGGATGGGCGAGAATCATTTCGCACAATTGCCAGTGGCATTATACGGGACGGTTTTATGGATGGCCGGGCTGGGTTACTACTTCCTGACACGCTCCCTCCTTGCGCTACACGGCACAGACTCGATCATCGCCACAGCGCTCAGCCGGCGGATCAAAGAAATTTCATCCCTGGTTCTCTATGCAGCGGCGGTTATGTTTGCATTTATCAACACGAGCATCTCACTGGGAATTTATGCCTTCGTGGCGCTCATGTGGTTGATCCCGGACCCGCGCATCGAGAAGACCATTGGGACCTAGACTCTTCCCGCGCTAAGGGATGGGTGAAGGCGTCGGCGAAAATTAGGTACTGAAATTTAGATTAGGAGCAGCCGGAATGGACCTGGCCCCGGATTGGCGAAAAGAGGCCAGAACTGCTGTTCGGGTCCGTTCGATGATTGAGGCCGCGGATGGGTCTGAGATGAGCAAAGGCTCCCCGAGAGAGCACTAGGGGATCAGTACAGGATCAGTACAGGATTAGTACAGGATTGTTTTGGGAAGTACAGCGGACTTTGGGAGCGAATGCTGATTTTTCACCCGCCTAAGCATTCAGGAAAGGAAAGAACTTTACAGAGTAGACGCCGGGATGATTTCAGAAGTTCCCCCCTTGAACCAAAAACAGAGTACTGAAATTGACGGTTTTCGGCAGCCTTCGGACAGGATTCTACTGCTAGCGCAGGAGGAGGTGGAACCTTCAATTTTACAGGTCTAAGCACCCTTGCATCCTTCTGGAGCGCCGACGCGTCACGATGCATCATCACCGATGTTTTTGTCATCGTGGCGGCAACGGGTTGTAATGAATATGACCTTGCGCCAACCCCGGTTTCCTTGTATGCTTGTCCTATGATGAGACCCGAGATGAAAGCAACTCGATCTTTCCCGCGAGGTTGTTTCGTTGGCATAGTGACCATTGTGCTGGCGGCGGGCTTGATGCTCAGCACTGCCAGCGTCTCACATCAAAGCGATGGTTTCTCTTGTTATGGGCAGCTTGGCGCCGGTCTGCCGGTGTCGTTTCTTTGTGATTACAGTGGCGGCGGGTCGCCTCTCAGCAGTGCAGGCAGGATCGATTCGGCAGACTTCCCGTATTTCAGTCTACAGGGTACTGTGGTGGACCTGCTCTGCTATGCCTTAGTGTTGTGGATTACCTGGCTCGGTGTGCTGGCTCTCGGCCGGCAAATGCGCAATTATAGAGAAGCGCGGTCATAACTGGGACAACGAGGAGGTGTCTAATAATGAAACTTGCTCGATCATTCCCAACTGGATGTGGTTTTGCACTGGTAAGTATCGCATTAGGGTTTTGCCTCACGTTGGGCTCGGCCTTCTACCAACGTGCCTCTGACCCCACCTGTCATGGAAACCTGAGCGCAGGGTTCCCACTCCCTTTTGTATGCGATGAGGCAGGAGGTTCGCCGATAGATAGCTGGGGCAGGATTGACCTTTTTGAGCTATTCGGCACAAATCTGCGAGTGTTCCTCCTGGATTTTCTACTCTATGGCGCTCTGCTCTCGCTGGCATGGATCGTGATACTGGGGCTGTTTCGCAAGGGCCTGGCGCATGTTGATAATTTCAGGTGGGGGATATTACTTTGCGTCGGGTATATCGTGGCATTCCTTTTCATATTTATGGCATTTCAAGCCAGCCAATTGGATTTTAGAAGGCCGTTTCCGCGCACACCTACTCCCGTGATCTTTACGCCGACGCCGCTCGGAACCGCGCTGCCGCCTCTATCATCGCCAAGCCCAAGCCCCTAATGGACGATTTTGCGTTTACGCGATAATCGAGCACAAAGGGCTATTCAGCCTGGTACTTCTGGAACAATTTTGCTTGAGAAGGCGTTGAACAAATAATCTTTCCCGAAAGCCGCCCTACGAAAGCGGATGGAATCCAGGGAGTTATCAAAAAGGAGTATTTATCTGTATGCGTCACATTTCGATCGTTTGCCTTGCTCTCAGTCTTCTGGCTGCCTGTGTCCCCATCAGCGTCTCGACGCTCTCACCTGCCACGCAAGCTCCGCCCTCACCAACGCTTGCTCCCCTCCCAACTGATACTGTGGTCCCAACGCTAACCTCGATCCCGGAGCCCACCCCGGCTCCATCTGATTCGCTTGGCACGATTGGACTCGATTTTGTTGCCTTGCTATGCAACGCGGATTGGATGAACGGCGCAGTGCATCTCCTCCCTTGTCCCAATCCCAACGCGGACCTTTCGGGTGGCGATGCCAGGGTGCTGGATGCCCTCTCCGAGGGTCTGCCCGCCAACACTCCAATCCTTCAGATGATCCCCAACGCGAACGCGCTGTTTCTGCGCTATCCGTCTTTCACGGTAAAAGCCGGCGACCGTTTCCGTACTACGCTGCTTTGTCACACCGCCGCACCCTGTGACGTTGAATTTGCGCTGGGATATTATGATGCCAACCACAAATATCGCGATTCCTTCATGGTCTGGGACTACAAGGCCGGCGATCCTCCCATCGATGTGGACCTCGACTTAAGCCCTTTAGCTGGCCAAAGCCTTGATTTTGTCCTAACACTCCGGCTCTCCCACTCGATTCAAAGTCCTGATGAGGATAACGGGCTCTGGATCGCCCCTCATATTTACCGGCCCCTGCCATAATCAGAGTTCTGTATGCAATGAGATGAGTGAATTCTAGCTGGTCTCACGGCGAGGGCCCTTATTAGGGTTTTGCCTACCCTATCGTCCCTTCTAGGGATAATCCCCATTTTGCCTTTACCGATTTCGTTGTAAATTACACCGCATGAGAACAATTGACATGATTTGGAGAGGTTCAATTCTTGTGATTTTGGCAGGTCTGGCTTGGAGTCACTTTGCCGCAGGCGGCTTACTCGTAGGATCGCTATTGGTCTTCTGTATACCACTCTGGCTATATATCGGACTGTATAATTCCGGTTACTTCTAAATCAGACGAAAAAGGATCGTCACTTTGGGCAGCCATTGCCCGCAGAATTATCAGCCTGCTTTAGATTAAGTAGACGAAAACCACACAAGGGTGTAAAATGACTTTGCTCGTTATCCGGGTGCCCCCCTCACTCTGATGACGAGCATTTATATTTGATGATGGTCTAATGGAAGATCCCACAAAAACATTGTATAGGCATGTCTATCATTAGACGCTTCTCACGGCGGATCACCAGACAAGACCGCTATTCCCGATCCAACCAGAGTCGCAAGAGCCTTTTGAGCCAAAGAATGCGAGAAAATCCTATCTTCTCATAATTGCAATGAACGTCTTATCCATTAAGAAAGAATTTGTGAGATAATTTAAGTGTCCAAACAACGCAATTCAAGGTACACAGATAACATCCTGGCGAACATCGAAGCTTCCTGTTGAAAAGGACATCTGCAAAGGAGAGCGACGAGCGTGAGAGCGAGGGAATACGCGGGACCCCTGGGCGTTTTGATAGCTGGTGTGATCGGCTTTAGTCTGATCTGTAGCGTTTCTGCGATGGCAATGAGTGATTTGAGTAACCACGTCTCGGTTACCGAAGCACCCTGGAATATCATAGATCTAGCGGTCTCCAATCTCAATACTGCCGTGGCGCTCACACAGCAAGCCGTCACTGCGTTTGTATCGACGTCTACGCCCATGGTCCTACCGACGAAGACAGCCCCGCCCACTTCAACTGTAGTGCCATCTGATACCCCTGTTCGATTTGTGACTGTCACGCCTACCCTACCAAGACGGACCCGTCCGGAGTCAACATCTCTAGCCCCCACACGGACGCGTAAGCCGAACCCCACGGCAACACCTGTCCCCCCAACAGATACACCGGTTCCTCCACCCACGGATACGCCGCTGCCGCCACCCACGGACATCCCGCCGACCGATATCCCACCCACGGACATCCCGCCAACGGATATTCCGCCCACGGATATCCCACCGACCAACATCCCACCCACAGATGTTCCGCCAACAGCCCAGAGTTCGGTCGTAACCGACGTAGCACCAACACCATAAAAAACAGCTGGCTCGCACTGGACTGGCCCGCATCATTCTGAAACCTGCAAATTTTCCGAAGCGAATCAGAGTTCTACCTGCGTGGCCATCTTGGGAACTGCAGATGTGTTCTTCGGAAGTGATAGTATATAGCCCCTCATATAATGATAAAAAGCGTCTCGCAGTTGATCTCCTGCGAGACGCTGATCTTCTAGAAGCGATGGAATCGCTGCAGTTCTAAGACCTATTCGCTCGGCACAACCAGCCACATGATCAAATAGACCAGGATACCTGGCACACCGCCTGGGATGAGGGCGATCAAAAATCCCAATCGAAACCAGAATGCGTCCAATCCAAAGAACTCTTCCAACCCCCCACAAACGCCTGCGATCATACGGTTGGTACGTGAGCGGCGTAACGCCGCACCTCTAACTCTCATATCTGCCTCCAATTCTTGTGGAATTGACGCTTGAGCGAACGATCCTGACTGATTAAAAGCACTTCCCCTAGTCCTCTCATTTCTTGGGCTTGTGTCAGCTCCAAACCACAAGCAATCTGGAAGAAATGAGAGGACACAGAGGAGAGGAGATAAGCGAAGACCTTTGTCGTCTCGCGTAGCCCGCTAGATTCATGTCTATGGAGGGGGTGCCGGCGGATTTCGATCGATGTGCTCTTGTGTCGTTCGAGGGGAAAACAACGCCACCAGGAAAGCAATACCCAACAAGGCAAGCAATCCAAATAAAACGATCGTCCATATCCCGGTGTCACCGGTACCGGTCACAGGAATCACTCCAGGTGTTATCACTACTGGCGTACCTACCGCTACAACAGAAGGCACCACTAAAGTGACAGACGGCACTGTCGCAGTAGCCTGGAACTTTGCATCATGAGGGGCAGGTGCTCCATAAGCACTTAGGAATAGGGCCGTCAGAATCAGCATCGCAAATAAAACACTTTTCAGTCGCATGGCAACTCCTTTCGGCCGTTCAGAGTTCCTACAGGAATCTTTTCGACTATGTTCTGTATAACGACGGGTGACAGACTGTGTTACTCAAGGCTTTATCGCCCAAACATTTCTTTCAACAAAGGATGGACCGCGTCTCAATTCGGCCTGAGCACCCATGCTCCAGATGGGATCGTTTGACGATCGATATCGAATCGAAATGTTCTCCGCAGGGCAAACAATAAACATGGACACTGCCTGAGCGGAATATTGCAGCGTGATAACATTGGTTTTGAAGCCTCGTTTTTATTCTTAGCACAATCTTAGAACTGGTTCATACGCTTACATACTATGGTAGGATTGGATTTGTAAACACCCACATCCCATAAGATCGTTAATGCTTCTCCGCATCTTTCCCACCAACCTTTACAGCCGAATACAGTCCGCCCAACGATGATCAAGATTTGGTGCAGGTAAAAGCAAACTTTCAAGGTAGGTGCAAATGACAATGATTAACTTTAAGAGAATGGGGGGAGTAACGGGCAAGGAAATTGCAATGGATTTTGACCTGGCCAGTATGCCTGCAGATGAGTCGCAACGCCTACAGAATCTGCTCCTGGATTCGAATTTCTTCGATATCCCGGTGGTCAATGATCTGCGTTCCGGACCAGACGAATATGAGTATGCGCTGACTGTCGTAGCTGGCAATGCAATCCACACGGTCCGTGTCAGTGATACCTCTATGCCTCATACCCTGCGCCCGCTTATTGAAGAACTTACCGAACTCACAAAAGCAACTACCTGACGCATTCAATTAAAGCTCAATATTGAAATCCTGTTCGCATCGTGCTATTGTATAAGTGGAACAGGCCGGTTCCAGAAAGGAATTCCCTATGACAGACTGGGACCTGATGACTGAGTACATCCGCACTGCCATGCATGTGGTTGATAAAGCACATGCTGCAACACACCAATTGCGCGAAAACGCCAACCCTGAAACCTTTGACAATTTCCGCCTGCAGCTGCAGGAATTGACAGCCAGCCTCGCTGATCTGCAAATTGTACTGAACAACCAGGAAGCTTTTGCCCTCGATGAATTGGCAGACTGGTTAAGCAAGGCTTTCACCGGTCAACCATCCGCTTATCGCCGTACACCTCGAATGCAACCTGATAATCCACCCTGAATCGGCACGGAGAAGGCAAGCAATAACTCTCTAAAACGCAGAATGATCTGTTTATTCAGTACTGTTCTGCGTTTAAATTTAAAAAGTCGCTGGGTCCGATTTGTGGCCTTTGCGATTAGAATTCAAATATGATTGCACAACGGACTCGCATTGGTCTGCCTTTTGCCCTATTGGCTGCCATCATAGCTGTTTCCACTGCTTCGATCTTTATCCGTTTCGCGCAGGCGGACGCACCCTCACTGGTCATTGCAGCACTCAGACTCACATGTGCTGCTTTGCTGCTTGCGCCCATCGCGCTGGCGCATCATCGTGAGGAGCTGAAGCGCCTCAACCATCGTGAGAAGCTGCTCGCCATCCTTTCGGGTCTCTTTCTGGCGGTACATTTTGCGACCTGGATTTCATCGCTGGAATATACAACGGTGGCAAGCTCCGTCGTTTTCGTGTCCACTGGGCCGCTCTGGGTGGCGCTCCTGTCGCCGATGCTGCTCAACGAACGGTTAGAGCAAGCCGCGATGGCCGGGCTGTTCATTGCGATGTTAGGGGGAACGATCATCGCCTTGTCGGATGTCTGTGTCTGGCACGCCGGATTTCACTGTTCCGCTCTCGGTCAAGGGATCCAGGGACGCGCCATATGGGGTAACTTCCTTGCCATTATGGGAGCCTGGGCAATTTCTGGCTATCTTATCATTGGCAGAAAATTGCGCGCCAGGATGTCTCTTATCCCATATATCTTTTTGGTCTATGGCATCGCCGCCATTGTATTGATCCTGGTGATGTTCAGCGTGGACGAGACTCCGCTTGGATATCCTCTACAAACCTATGGTTGGATTTTTCTGCTGGCAGCGTTTCCACAACTGATCGGACATTCCACGTTTAATTGGCTGCTCAAGTATCTATCCGCTACCATGGTTGCGGTGACCACATTGGCAGAGCCGATCGGTTCATCTCTGCTGGCGTTCATCCTTTTGAAAGAGACGCCCACATTGGCTGTTCTATTAGGTGGGGCGTTAATTCTCCTGGGAATTTACCTGACATCCATCCAATGATTTTGGCAACAGAAGGAAAATCCATGCTCAATTTTGTTTCAGGATTGAATTACTCACAACCCTCTGGCTGGCTGAAGATTACGGCGATCGATGCTCATACCGGCGGCGAGCCATTCCGCGTGATCCTGAATGGTTTCCCTGAGTTGAAGGGCGATACCATTCTCGAACGCAGACGCTATGCCAAAGAACATTATGATCATTTCCGCACCGCACTGATGTGGGAGCCGCGTGGTCACGCCGATATGTACGGTTGCATTCTCACGGCGCCGGTAACACCTGAGGCAGATTTCGGGATCCTGTTCATCCATAACGAAGGTTTCAGCACCATGTGCGGGCACGGTATCATCGGCATCACCACAGTTGTGTTAGAAACCGGGATGTTGCCGATGCTGTCACCAACCACAAAGATCAAAATTGACAGCCCGGCCGGGCTGATCACGGCCTATGCGCACATCGAGAATGGACATGTCAAAAGCGTCTCGTTCCACAATGTCCCCTCGTTCGTCGCCGCCTCGGATGAAGTTGTTGACGTGCCAGGGCTCGGAAGGATTCGCTATGACCTCGCTTTCGGCGGCGCATTCTACGCCTATGTCAACGCGGAAGATGCCGGTGTGACCTGCTCGCCAAATGATTTTCGTCCGCTCATTGAAAAGGGCATGATGATCAAACATGCAGTAATGCAAAACCGGGCCATTGAACATCCCTTTGAAAAGGATTTAGGTTTTTTATACGGCACAATCTTCGTTGGTCCGCCAACACAGGCAGGATCGCACAGTCAAAATGTGTGTATCTTTGCCGAAGGTGAAGTGGACCGCAGTCCAACTGGCACGGGGGTCAGCGGACGACTGGCAATCCACCATCAACGTGGTGAGATTCACAAGGACGAACCCATTGTGATCGAGAGTATCATCGGCAGCAAGTTCACAGGGAAGGTGGTCCAAGAGACGACGTTTGGTCCGTATCCAGCGGTCATCCCTGAGATCCAGGGAGAAGCGTATCTGGTAGGCCGCAACGAGTTGTGGATCGATCCCAACGATCCGTTCAAGGATGGTTTTATTTTGAGGTGAGCTGTGAAACTTCCATCCCATATTTATCTGGATGAACATAATATTGCTTACGAAGCAAAAAGCTTTCCGACCGAGACCGAAAAGGGTGCGGCAAATGTTGCGCGTGTATTGGGTTTCGCTGAACGGCAGGCCGTGAAAACGCTCATCTTTCAAGTAGACACAGGCGAGCGCGTCCTGGTGATGCTTGGCGGCGACCAGAATGCCGTCTCGGGGAATCTCAAAAAAGCCATCGGTTCGCGCAATATCAAGATGGCTGAGCCCGAAGTTGTCAGGGAAACAAGCGGATATGTGATTGGTTCCATCCCCGCCTTTGGTTGGCAGCCATCCGGTTTTCGTTCCTTCCTGGAAGCAAGCCTCGTTAATGAACCCATCCTAGGCACGGGCGCCGGGCAATGGGGCGAAGAGATCATGATTACCCCTGAGAATTTAATTCGGGCGAGTAATGCAATTGTCGTCAATTTGACAGATAGAGAAAAGCCGGTCAACAGCAGCCAGTAAACAGGGATCAGGGTGTTGTCGTAAAAAGCATAGTCTAAGGAGCATCTATATTTATAGACTTTCTAATCATCAAGGAGAGAATTCTCTATGTCCACACAATCTATCCCTGCAGGCACTTCCATTGGCCATGTGCATTTAAAAGTAGCCGATTTGGAGCGGTCCGTTCGCTTCTATCATGAACTGCTGGGCTTTGACATTATCGCTCAATACGAACAACAAGCGGCTTTTCTGTCGGCTGGTGGTTATCATCATCATCTGGGACTGAATACCTGGGAAAGCCTGAATGGTCAGCCACCGGCCCAGGGCACAACAGGACTTTATCACTTCGCAATCCTTTATCCTACGCGCCGTGACCTGGCAAATGCTCTGAAACGTCTGCTGGATGGCGGCTGGTCGATTGACGGCGCTTCGGATCATGGCACCCACGAAGCGATCTATTTACATGACCCGGATTTCAATGGTATCGAATTGGCATGGGATCGACCGGAGACTGCGTGGCCTCGCAAGGATGGCAAAATCTCATTCGCCGGTCGAGAACCCCTTGATTTCGAAAATCTGTGGGCAGAGTTGGGCGTATCGGATTCGGCCGGATATTTGAAGGTCTTATCAAACTATAAATAGTTTTGTGAAAACGCGTAAGTATCATACAATAGGCAGGGGGCAAAAAGGTCAATATTGGAGCATGGAAGCATTCATGAGAACCACTGAAATCTATTCAACCAAAGCTGAGAAGTATGCCAAATATCGCTGGGATTATTCCCTGCAGGCGATTGAAGCAATTATTCAAATTGCTCATGTAACCGAACAAACGCTGGCAGCCGATATTGGTGCGGGAACGGGAATGCTAACCAAACATTTCGCGGGCCGGGTAAGGCATATCTATGCGGTTGAACCGAATGATGAAATGCGCAAAATAGCAGAAGGCCAGCTGGAGCGCTTTGAGAATTGCTCAGTAATAAAAGGCTGCGCGGAAGCGATCCCACTGGGAAATCAAAGCGTCGATTTGATCACGGTGGCTCAAGCACTTCACTGGTTTGATCCAACGCGGACCAGGGCAGAATTCCGTCGAGTTCTGAAACCCAAAGGCTGGCTGACAGCCATTCGGAATTATGGGGTAGATCAAACACTTAATCAGGCCATGGGGCGGATATGTGCAGAAGCGGATAGAGCCGGCTTACTGGAAGCAGTCCCGCATCCGGAGGAAAAACCAGTGAGCTACTATTGTGGGCACGAAGATATTCAGCGACTGACCTATGAAATTGAGGAGAAGCAGAATTGGGACGAGTTTATTGGATCTTTGTTATCAGCCTCCTACATGCCGGAGGAGAGTCACCCCTCGTACCCCAGGCTGGAAAGAGTAGCCAGGCAGGTATTTGATGACCTGAGTGAAAATGGGGAATTGAGAGTAAGGGGAGAAACAGAATTAATCATCGGGCAGGTATTATTCTGATTAACACAAGTTGCCTAATAGGTCTTCCCTGCTCGAGCGACGGCAGGGAGATTGCCTGAATATAAGCTTTCAAGGGAATTATGCTTAATCTGAAGAAAGTAGCAGAATAGGTAACAGTGAGCGCTTCTTTACCATCAGACCAGGCTGCTCCCCATACGGGCTTCGTCCCAGTTAGAAATGCCAAGTTGTATTATCGCGAACTTGGACAGGGACTGCCTATCATCGTCATCCATGGCGGACCCGATTTTGACCATACTTATTTGCTGCCAGACATGGATCGATTGTCCGATTCATACCGTCTCATTTATTACGACCAAAGAGGGCGCGGGAGGTCGGCGGAGCATGTAAAGCCAGAAGATGTCACCCTCCAATCAGATGTCGAAGATCTGGAGAGCCTAAGGGACTATTTTCAACTGGGCTCAGCGGCAGTTGTGGGACATTCCTGGGGCGGACTCCTAGCGCTGGAATATGCGCTTCGATACCCCCAGCGTGTTTCTCACTTGATCCTGATGAATAGCGCTCCCGTTTCTTGCGCTGACTACCTGCTGTTGCGACAGGATCGCCGCGCGACGGCACCTGCCGACTTAGAAGAGCTGAAGGCGCGCTCAACCGAAGCCAGCTATCAGGAAGGTGATCCTGACGCCGTCGCTGCATACTATCGCATCCATTTCCGGGCGACCTTAAAGCAAACGGAGCACCTCGAAAAGGTAATTCAGAGCTTGAGAGCGAGCTTCACTAAAGAGGGCATTCGCAAGGCACGCGCCATCGAAAAACGGCTGATGCACGAAACCTGGTGGTCGAACGAATACGATCTGCTGCCTAAACTCAAGCGGCTGAATATCCCGACCCTGGTCATTTATGCAGAGTATGAATTCATCCCGGTAGAATGTGCATTGCACATCGCCAAAGCCATACCCGGGGCTCGATGTGTTTCGTTGAGGAAATGTGGGCATTTCTCCTATCTAGAGTGCCCGGATCAAGTCCGCAGAGAAATCGATGATTTCTTTGCCAACTCGTAATGAGCCCCTTAATGAAAACTTCGAACAAAGTGATTGACCGTATACCCAACCTTCCTGAACAGAAACGAGCACTCCTCTACTATCTCGTAGACCAACTGAGTAGAATCCCGGGTCTCGCCGCGATCGTGCTGGGCGGCTCCTATGCCGCAGGCACACAGCATGAGGGTTCCGATCTCGACCTCGGCTTGTATTACTCTGAGGCTAACCCATTCTCCATCGCTGACGTTCAGCGCATTGCTCAAAATGTTTCGATCAAAGCTCCTGCAACTGTCACAAGTTTCTATGAATGGGGTGCCTGGGTCAACGGAGGCGCCTGGATTCATACCCAAGAAGGCAAAGTAGATTTCCTCTACCGCAACCTGGATCAAGTGCAGCGCACCATTGACGAGGCGCAGCAAGGGATCATCCATCATGATTATGACCAGCAGCCAACCTATGGATTCTATAGCGTTATATATCTGGCAGAGACCCAAATCTGTCTACCACTCTTTGACCTAGGGAAGTTGATCAGCAAGCTGAAGACCCAGGTCGAGATCTATCCTGCCCGGTTGAAGCGTAAAATGATTGATGAGACCCTGTGGTCGGCAGAGTTCGCCCTCTTACACGCTCGTCCCTTTGCGGCCAGGGGCGATATTTATAATACCGTCGGCTGCCTGACGCGGATCCTATCCAACCTCACGCAAGCACTTTTCGCATTGAACGACAGATACTTCATGAGTGACAAGAAGGTGCTGGATACAATCGCCATATTTCCTAAAGTGCCAAGAGGATATATTCAACAAATCAATCATCTTTTAGGCTGCCCGGGCAGCACGGCGCCAGAATTGATTCAGACGGTCAGTAATCTTGAGCAAGTTTGGCATAGTGTAGTTTCGCTGACCGGTGAACTCTATCAACCCAGGTTTCAAGTGTAGGCTTTATCATTGACACAATATTATTAAGAGAGTCAACCAGGAGAATTCTATTGTCCCACCACACCGCATTCCTGGGCGCGATCAACGTCGGCAATGGCCGCACCCTCAAGATGAAATCGCTGCGCCAATCTTTTGAGTCACCTGGTTTTTCAAAGGTAGAGACCTTTATCGCCAGTGGGAATGTCCTATTTGAGACAACGCGGAAGAGCGCCAAGTCACTTGAAAAGAAGATTCAGAACAAACTGCAGCAGGAATTGGGCTACGAAGTGACGACATTTCTCAGGACAGAGGCCGAATTGGCTAGGATTGCCCATGCCAGGCCATTTCCAGATTCGAGGATCAGAGTCGCGGCTGAGTTCAACATCCTGCTCTTGCCCGATAAGCTGGATCCAAAGTCAAGAAAAAGATCATGGAGCTGCAGACTGACACGGATGAATTCCATATCCGGGGGCGTGAGATCTACTGGCTGCGACGCAAAAAGATGGGCAAATCCACCTTCTTCAGGGTGCCATTTGAGAAGCCATTGGGCAAGCGGTTTACCATTCGCTCGGCGAAAACGATCAAAAAGGATCGCTCTGAAAATATCAGGATCGAAACATGCCTAGAATATTGAACTTTGACCCTTACTTTGCGACATCGCTGCCTGAGACCTATACCCTGCTGATGTCATCAAACCTGACAGTTCATCCCAGCGTATCACGTCTGATCCTGCACGGTTCCCGTGGGCTTGCTGGAGGCTTTCGACCTGACTCAGATCTAGACCTGAGCCTGATTGTCGATACAGCAGTACGTTCGAACGTAGAGAGTCTCTTGCAGAATGTGCTGGAAACAACCTTCCACCATTGGCGATCCCCGATCGAACCTGATCTGGCAGTGATCTTCGATATCAAAAATTGTAAGTTGAAATGCTTTGACCGGTCCACCTGGAATGAGCAGATCTGCCAATTGGGAGGCATAGACTGCTTCGGCCTTTACAAAACCCAGAAGGGATTCAAGGGGTTGGTCACCGATGCCGGTATCCAGGTCAGGTTAATGTATCCATGCCTTAGGATATGGCGACGAGTTTGAGATTCGCAGGTCCACTCTCTAAAGACTCCATTAACATTTCGCACGGTCACGATCGATTGTCCATTCGGCAGAAAAACTGACATTTTTGTTATTAATTTGCCTGTTAAAAATTCCGGCTACAAAGGGGGCAGGGCTATAATCGATTTAAGATTCATCGATCAAACACCGGAGGGCATAATGAACTACTTCATATTTTCCAATTCATTCAAAAGGGGTTTACAGATTGCTGTGATACTGCTGCTCTGTGTCGCAGCCTTAGGAAATAGCGTGGCGTACGCAGCCGGTTTATGCGTGCACCCCACCGGAGCGGGCAAATGTTTCACTTCCATCCAGGCGGCAGTTGATGCCGCACATGATGGCGACTGGATTGCCATCCGGCCGGGGAGGTATATCGAGCAGGTGACAATTATTGGGAAGGACCTCACGTTGATCGGACGGTCTGGTGTGGTCATTCAGGCACCCGCCGGCATGCAAGATACATTGTCGCTCGTGGCTGGCGTGGAGGGGCGCCCGATCATCCTGGTCAGTGATGCGAATGTCACTCTGCGCGATTTGACCATCGACGGTGTGAATTCCGCTGAAAATAATCCTTTCCTTGAAGGAGTTGTCTTCATCAATGCCGATGGCGTCATACGCAACAACCTGGTCAGGAATACCGGCTTTGGAGCGCCGACTCTTCCCATTATCAATGGTGAACCGAGCTACCAGGGCGAAGGGATGCTCGTAGTTAACTTCATGCCCACCCCGCGCAGCGTCACCATTGCCGAAAATCGGGTCATGAACTACAACAGCAGCGGCGTCACCGTGTTCGCACAAGCCGATCCCAACGATCCAACCCACGCCAACCTGACTGTGCACGTGGTCGATAACACAGTCATTGGCTCAGGACCGAACGACGTGATCGCTCAATGGGGAATCTTTTTCGGTGGATATGATTTTGCGGATCCACAGTTCAGTATCACCGGTACACTGAAGGGCAACCGGGTCCGAGATCAGGTCACCGTAGCGGGGTATCCAATTCCCGGCGTTGGGATCGCCACATTCAGCACTTCGAACGTCGCAATGACAGACAACGTGATCGACAACGTCAATATCGGTCTTGCGGCTCACCAGGCTTTCAGCGCCCGGATCCAGGACAACCAATTCATGGGATTGGGGCAGGCTGTATCCGGCTCCGCTGGGATCTTACTCTCTGGAAGCAATGCGCAGGTTCTGGAAAACAGGTTCAAGAAGCTGGAGACCGGAATACTCCTGCTCGTGGATGATTTCGCTTTTGGAAGCGCCCTCAACACTGCCCTGGACGAGAACCGGTTCGACAACGTGGCAGTCGATGTGCTGACCAGCCCCGGAGCCTCGCCAAGCATGGCAATGGCCAATACTACTTCTCTGCAGCCGTCATCAGCATGGCAGCGGAATCGTTTGTTCCACCAACCTTTGAAGTAAGCCCCGTCAAACAGCTTTCTAATTTCTGCCAGGGCCGCTCTTGATATTATCAGGGCGGTCCTGGCAACGCGCTCGCCCCACCCCAGCCAAGGCACATTTCTTACATAACTCTTAACAAAATCAACCGGGGGTCAGCTTTCATGTCTTTCTAACGTCAGGGAGATACAATACAGAGCGAATCAAGCTCAAGGTCACTTATTTACTCGTAGGAGGTCGAAATGGCAACTTATCTCAAGCCCTCAGAGGCCGAACTCCGGCAGCGTTTATCTCCCCTGCAATATGAAGTAACCCAACATGAAGGAACGGAGCGCCCCTTCTCGAATGAATACTGGAACAACAAGAAGGCCGGCATCTATGTAGATGTTGTCTCAGGGGAACCGTTGTTCAGTTCACTCGATAAATATGACTCAGGCACAGGCTGGCCCAGCTTCACCCAACCCCTCGAGCCGGAAAATATCAACACCCATACCGATTACAAACTCTTCATGGCACGCACCGAAGTCCGCTCCAGGCACGCCGACTCACACCTGGGTCACGTCTTCGATGATGGCCCTGCGCCCACCGGCCTGCGTTACTGCATGAACTCGGCTGCTTTGAGGTTCATCCCTGTGGAGAGGTTGGAAGAAGAAGGTTACGGCCAATACCTATCCCTGTTCAAGGATCAGAAGTAGAGTCAGTTTGTCTGGATCTGCGAACGGATCTTCCCAAGCCGGGAATTGATCCTGCTATAAAAGAGAGTCTGTCCTGCTGGCAGACTCTCTTTTCTTACCTCAAATATAACTCGTTGAGTTCACGCAATCTTTGGGCAAGCGATCTGTTGAGATCGTCTTGTGTCATCCGCCATTCCCAGTTGCCGCCCAGGCGGGAGGGAAAGTTCATCCGTGCTTCTGTGCTCAGACTGAGCGCATCCTGCATCGGCGTAATAGCATAGACTGCGACCGACGACCAAACGCTGCGGATCAAGTCCCAGGCAAAGTCACTGCCGTCACTATTCAAATAGCGCAGCGCAAACTTTCGTTCAGTCTCGGGGGCAGAATCAAACCAACCCAGCGCTGTATCATTATCATGCGTACCGGTATAGGCTACACAATTCTTAACATAATTATGCGGCAGGAAAGGATTCTCCGGGCCCGTGAAGCCGAACTGCAAGATCTTCATGCCAGGCAGGTTGAAGCCATCCCGCAACGTGACCACATCTGGAGTGATCACGCCCAGATCTTCAGCAATGATCGGCAGCGTAGACTCCTTCGATTCACTCAATTCACGCGAGATCGTTGTGAAGAAGTGCTTGCCCGGGCCGGTAATCCACTGCCCTTTTTCTGCAGTAGGCGCACCGTAAGGTATCTCATAATAGCCTGCAAAGCCACGGAAATGGTCGAGCCGGACCACATCTACAAACTTTAAGACAGAACGGAAGCGCTCCAGCCACCAGGCATAAGCCGACTTCTTATGCACATCCCAGCGGTACAAAGGGTTGCCCCATAACTGTCCAGTAGCTGAAAAATAATCAGGGGGTACCCCGGCAACAACAGTTGGCAAATCATCTTCTCCCAAAAAGAACAGATCGGGATGAGCCCAGGCGTCTGCACTATCATAGGCAATGAAGATTGGAATATCCCCGATGATTTTGATATCTCGCTCATTTGCATAAGAACGCAATTTGTTCCATTGGCGGAAAAACAGGAACTGATAGAAGGAATATCGCAGGACATTTTCGGAATGCTCCTGACGTGCTTTCAGCATCACCGCCGGTTCTCGCTTACGCAGGGGCTGATCCCAGTCACTCCATGCACCGCCGCCATTGGCTTCCTTCAGCGACATAAAGAGAGTATAATCATCGAGCCAGGAAGTATTCTCCGCGCAGAAGGTGTTGAATGCCGCAACAAGCGTCCCGGAGTCACTCCCCACAAGGCCTTCGACTTCACTCACGGGGCTCTCCCCGCTCAGGGAGGCAAAGCGAGCAAAAGCTTTTTGCAGAATCCGAAGCTTCCACGGGATGAGTAAACCGTAGTCAACCCGGGCGGCGTTGAAATCTGGCATCTCTGCCAGATCATCCTCAGTCAATAAGCCATCTGCGATGAGTGCCTCAAAGCTGATCAAATAGGGGTTGCCCGCAAATGCGGAAAAACACTGGTAGGGGGAGTCTCCGTAACCGGTCGGTCCAAGAGGCAGCACCTGCCAAAGTTTGCAGCCGGTGGAGGTGAGCCAGTCCACAAAGCGATAAGCCTGTGGGCCCAGGTCTCCGATGCCGTAGGGACCGGGCAGGCTGGTGGGATGAAGAAGGATCCCACCCGCGCGGCTAAATAATTTCATTTGCCTTTCTCCGCGTTTGAATATATTGACCCGCATGGATGACCGATTCATCATAATCGGACTCGATGACGTCCGTTCCAATTTGCGCTTCAGGCTCAACGACATAACCCGCCGGGACGGTGCAATTCTTGCCGACTAGTGCCACCCTGATATTCGGGTCAGCAATGCCGCCACCGATATGGGCATTTTCAAAAACATGAGAACGCTTATCGATAATGGCCCGCTCGATCACAGCGCCGCTCTCGATCACGGTGTCCGTAAGGATGATCGACTCACGCACGACTGCACCTGGACGGATCACGACTCCTGGGGAAAGCACACTACTTTCTACGGTTGAATCTGCCCCGATATAGCACCCGTCACAGACCATACTTGCATATACACGGGCACTGGCAGGTAACCGCGCGGGTGGGCGTTCCTCCGTTCGCGTGTGGATAATCCAGCCCCTGTTATAGAGTTTGAGCTTGGGAGAAGGCGACAGCATATCCATGTGGGCCTGCCAATAGGATTGCGCAGTCCCCACATCCATCCAGTAACCCGTATAAGGAAAAGCAAAGATGCGCGCATTCGATTGGACGAGCTGTGGAATGATATCTTTGCCAAAGTCATGCGAAGATTCCTGGTTCATCTTGTCGTCCCAAAGCATCCTGTCGAGCAGCTCGCGGTTGAAAAGATAAACGCCCATGTTGGCAAGATTGGAGGGAGGTTGAGGCGGTTTCTCAAGAAATGATGTGACCCGATATTTCGAATCAGTTCCCAGAATACCGAAGCGCGAAGCCTCCTCGATCGGAACATGGATCGTGCCAATCGTCACGTCCGCCTGCTGATCCAGGTGGAAGGAGATCATCGGCTCGTAGTCCATAGTGTAAATGTGATCGCCGGAGAGGACCATCACAAGATCGGGGAAATCTCTCTTGATAAAGCTGAAGTTCTGCTGCACCGCATCAGCCGTGCCAACAAACCAATCTGAATCATTCCGGGCTTTATAGGGGGTAAGAACTTTGATCCCGCCGGTGAAGTCACGGTTCAGGTCCCAGGGCGCTCCCGATCCGATATGTTCGATCAGAGATTGGGGACGATATTGCGCCAGGACCATCAAATCGAAGATGCCTGAGTTGACGCAATTCGACAACGGAAAATCTATGATGCGATATTTGCCGGCAAAGGGAACCGCAGGCTTGGCGCGCTTTGCCGTGAGCACACCCAGCCGGGAACCC
>DATGYJ010000018.1:0-1621 GCA_035298105.1 Anaerolineales bacterium
CAATGCGGTATTGCATGAAGCCGTATTATCTCGATGGGAAAGATTTCCGGGCAACATGGGAATTGCAGATCTCCGAGATGCAATCGCTACGGTGAACTCCCCTGACATCGCCATTCCACTGGCTATTTTGAAGGAGTATCAAAACGGTGGTGTCAATGAGGGTTTCTTTGATAGAAAGAATGCCCTGCTCTCAACAAAACTAGAGCCTGGTCAGTGGTACAACTTTGACCTTTCCACGCTTCGAGAAGCAAATAAGAAAATCGTTCATGCGGTCCTTGCATGGTTCATTTATCACGTGGTCACAGTGGGCAAGCAACCAATGGACATCTACATCGACGAAGGCTGGCGTCTCCTTCGAAGCGGAGCGTTTGCAGATCTTCTCGACGAGCTGGGACGTCGCGCGCGCAAGCGTGGTATTGGCGTGTCTCTGGTCACCCATCTCCCCGGCGATCTCGCAAAGAATCCAACATCCCTCAGCATGGCATCCACAGCGTTTATCGGTCGCATGAGTCCAGATGAAGCAAAGGTTTTCTTCCGCTCGCTTGGTGTACCTGAGAGCGAAGCGGCCGTAAATGCCGAGCGTGTTTCCCTGCTGCCTCCTCGAGTCTTTTTAGCAGCTCCATCAGGTGGGCGCGGCGCGCTATTCCCTGTAAATGTAACTATTCCTCCTGTCTGGATTGACTTCTGGAAGAAACTGGGCGCCACCACATTTGTCAGGTCACAGGAATGAGTATTCCCCAGACCTTTTGCCCTACCTGCGGCACTCCGTACGACGACACACGGACTCAAGCGGATTATTTGAGCGGTGCCCTGCCTCCCTCTTGTCCTCTTTGTAATTCTGGTTGGGATGTCTGGGAGCTTCGCTTTGCTCCTATCCCTCTTGAAAAGAACCGCGCGCAAATTGCATCATGGCTTGGACAACTTCCGTTTCCATCAGCCATTGATCTTGCATGCACCGAGAAGGGTATTCGAATGCGTATGTTTACGCCGCCCGGGTCCGCAGATGGAGCAATACGTTCATGGGCTGCTATGACTCATCAGCAAACGCGATGGGTGAAACTGCCGGCGAGCGCAATCCCGCAATCAGAAATGAGATTTGCCCTTAAGAACACAATACATGTTCCCTCGGTATCTCTCACGGATAGGGGAGGGGATCCAATGCTGGCTGTCAGTGGATACCTAATGAATCATCGAGAGAAAAACGATAACGGTATTCGAATGTGGTTTACAGGCAAGGATCCTGAACTGCAAGCCAAGTTGCAGGCGCTTGTTTCTTACTCGTATGGCACAGAGTCGGGTGTTGGTGACTCATCTCCTAACCCATGGGGTATGCGCTTGACTATGCTGAGAGTGTTTGTAGCAATCGGCATCATCATCGCCGGTGTTTTTGCCGGAGCGACAACCGCAGGATGGATGAACATCTTTGTCGGCATTATAGGTGCGCTGGCGGGGGCAATCCTAACACTCGTCGCTTCATTTAGCGTTCTCGATTGGATGAATTGGCGTTCGATTCCTAAAACAATCCTCGAAGCGAAGATCGAAGATATTTTGCTCAAGACCACCATTGTTTATTATGGCGACTCTGCGCCCACGGGGTTGTCTCTCTTGACGGGAAATAACC
>DATGYJ010000019.1:0-9954 GCA_035298105.1 Anaerolineales bacterium
CCCTTTGTGTTACGAATAAATGACTCTTGCGGAGTTGCTAAGTGGCTGTGCGGCATGCTTTGTTCGACACTGACACTTTACAAGAACTTAACCTTTAGTGCCGATTGAGTCGTGAGGGATGCTCAAAAGTGCTCCTGAGTCGCGTCTGCTCAGGTTTTTAGCCAGCTGAACGCCCTCCAGAGGAAATCCAGGATCATCAAACGGGGCGGGGCGATCGTCTGAGCAGTCATGATCCAAATATAGCCCGCGACCAGTGCGATACTCACAAAGGCGATCGCTCCGATAATCAGTGCACGACGGGATGGGATAACTTTTTGGTGCGAATGTATTGTTGTGGACATGGCATTTTCCTTTCTCTTTCACTGTCTTTACTATACGTGAGAGGCAGGCCAATGTCATCAGAGTAACTCCTATGTTCCGACCTATTTTGTCTCCTGGCGACTGGGAGAATCTCCTAGAAGCAGCAGCCACTGACTCCCCATATCCTGCTGAGATTCTGTCATCTGTTTGCCCCATACCATTTGTTGGTTATAATCATATTGTGCTGATCGCTACCAGGGATTCTGTCCTGTTTTATTGGCCAACACTCAGACGCTTCCTCAACACAATTAATGTGGATATTAAAGGGTTTTACCGGTATGACTTACCTTATCTATATCCCGTCTCCTCCGCTCGACGCCTACATCGACGATCTCTATTATCTTGACGGTCCCGCCTATTACCCGCGCCAAAAGGTATTGCCCGTCGCGTCCTCAAACTTAATGATCAACCTGGGCGATCCCTTCGATGTGTATGAACCAGACCGGGCCAAACCTTTCATTACTTGTACCGATAGCTGGTGGGTAGGGATCTGGAACACCTATCACTGTGTGGACTGGCCGCCCAATGTGCAGTTTTTCGGCGTCCATTTCAAACCAGGTGGGCCTTACCCGTTCCTGCAGTTTCCCCTGTCTGAAATGAACGGCCAGGTCGTGCCGTTGGATACACTCTGGGGATGTTATGCCTCTGAAATCCGTGAAAGGCTCCACGCGGCGCCGACCATCCAGGCGGGGTTTGCATTGCTGGAGCAGCTCCTACTTGCTCGACTCCGTGAAGCCCCGTATAACCTGGATGTAGTCCAGTATGCCCTTGCGGAGATCACCCAGCACCACGGTGCACTGTCCATCCGGGCTCTGAGCGATCAGATCGGTATCAGCCAGAATCATCTGGGCACGCAGTTCAAACGATTGGTCGGTGTCCCGCCGAAAGAGGTCGCGCGTTTCTATCGGTTTGCGCACGTTTTGCGCCTGATGGGCTCAACTCATTACAACGACCTGACGAGCCTCGCCTATCAATCCGGATTCTACGATCAGTCGCACTTCAGCAGGGATTTCGTAGCGTTTACCGGACATAGCCCCAGTGAGTATGTTCAACTGCGCCAGCGGGTCGAGGCTGAAAACCCCGAGCATGCCCGCGTTCTCAGCAACCTGCCGATTGATTGAATTTTTACAAGCCAACTTTTCCATCCTCGTCTAAGATCGATCTATGGCTCCAATCAAGCCGCTGATGATTCAGGGTTATTTGATTGCACCATAGATCTAACTTGATAGAGGAGAAATAACTATGTCAATTGATGATGCGCAAGCGCAGCAGGCACCCAGGCCTGATCCCGCCCTCAAACGCCTGGAGGAGTTCATTGGTACCTGGGATATGAAAGGTCGTACGCTCAACTCGAAGGAAGACAATGTAGTTGGGCGGGCCACTTTTGAGTGGCTGCCGGGTGGTTTCTTCCTGCAACAGCGGATCGAGCTTAACTTCATGGGCATGGAGCTTCACAGCCTGGAACTGATCCGCTATGACCCAGAGACTCAAACCTTTCCGTCCTTTGTCTATTCCAACATGTCGCCCATTCCGCTGCCCTACAAATGGGATGTGCAGGACGATACTCTAACGATCTCTGTTGCCTACGGTCCGATCGATGCCACCTTTAAAGGCAAGTTTAGCAGGGACGGGAAGAGCTTCGCAGGTGGCTGGCGGCCAAATCCGGGCGCAGATGAGACCATCAACGTGCCTTATGATCTTAAGGGAACCCGCGTCGAGTAGGTCCAGCATCACAGTAGGTTGGGAGACAACATTGAGGCGGACAGTCCGCTTTCAACACACCTTCATCCATCCTTCTTCCAGCCCATATTGCGAAAAAACGGCTTTTGACGAGTATAGTAGACCGGTCTCCGCTCATAACTGCTCCTCTGGAGCATCGTTAGTCTGAATGTACCTCCTAATCGGTCTTCCACCTCACTTATAAGTAAAGAAAAGAGGAATAGTTATCATGACCAAGAGTGATAACCCCCAGACTATTCTGCATCCGACGAAACGAACCGCTGATTTTGCTGCCGGACCCCTTGTGGTGTCACAAACGAACCCGCGCTATTTCACAATTGCGTCTGGGAAAGACGCTGGCCAAAAAGCGGTCTACCTGACCGGCTCGCATATCTGGAACAACTTTCACGATGGGATGGGACCAGGCCCGGATTGTGCTGAGACCCCCGAACAATTCGACTTCGAGGCGTATCTCACGTTCCTCAAGGATCATGGTCACAACTTCATCCGACTCTGGCGCTGGGAACAGTTCAAATCCCAGGCTGCCGGAGGCGGCTTCCATCTCTGTATGACGCCGCAGCCCTGGCCGCGGACTAGTGCTCGAATGGCTAGAGACGGCAAGCCGAAGTTCGATCTCGACTCATTCGACCCGGCCTACTTCGACCGGCTGCGTGAGCGGGTGATTGCCGCGGGAGAACAGGGCATCTATGTCGCAGTCATGCTCTTCGATGGCTGGGCAATCCACTTGAGCCCTGCGCCTGACAACATCGAGGGCCACCCATTCTTCGGCGAGAACAATATCAATGATGTTGCCATCAAGTCAATCCTCGATTATCAGGTGCTCCCGCTCGACCCGCACGTTCAGGCCATACAGGAGGCCTACATTCGCAAGGTCCTCGATACCCTCCATGACCTGCCGAATGTCCTCTGGGAAGTAGCGAATGAATCGTCTGGAGGCGGCACGGTCGACAAGAATTTCGCCCAGATGATGGGATTTTCCGATGTTCCGGAGTGGGGCGACTCAACTGCGTGGCAGTATTGGGTAATCGACGTCCTCAAGCACTACGAGCAGGAGCAGGGGTACGATCCCCATCCAATAGGGATGACCATGCAGTTCCCGGTCGTAGACCAGACAAAGGTCAACGATCCCCTGTTCGAGAGCAAAGCCGATTGGATCTCACCTGGCTACGATGACGAGATCTTTACCGAGGGTCGCCACCCGATGGCCCCAGATAGTCCTCCCTCCCGCTGGTTCGACAACCCGCCCGACACCAAAGGCAGGAAGGTCGTGATCACCGATACTGACCACTATGCGCCGGGCAAAGGTGATGCACTCTGGGCCTGGAAGTCATTCCTACGCGGCCATCACCCGATCCTGATGGACTTCGGCATCATCGCAGGTATAAACCCACCGGACCCCGCCTCAGCTAGTCCGGGTGTTCCGCCCTATGCAGCGTTCGAAGCGGCCCGTTATGCTATGGGCGATACTCTGGGCTTTGCCGAGCGGATGAATCTCATTGAGATGGAGCCGCGTGCTGATCTCAGCTCGACCGGCTTTGCACTCGCCGACCCTGGTAATGAGTACCTTGTGCTTCAGCCCAACGATACCAACGATCCGTTCACTGTGAACTTGGAGCCTGGCATATATGTCGTTGAGTGGTTCAGTATCACTCGCCGGGAAACAGAGAGGGCCAGCAAAGTCGCTGTCGAGAGCGCTGGGAATACCGGTTTCGTAGCTCCGGCCTCACAAACCAGCCCGGTTGTGTTATATCTGAAACGCACGGGACGCTGATAGAGATATCTCTTGGCTGTGATGTGGCGGCGAAGCAATCTCATCATCCAAAGGAAGATTGCTTCGTCGGCTTTGCGCCGCGTTCGCGCCTCAAGCCTCCTCGCAATGACGGAGGTTCTTTAATATAGTAGACTTGCAGTTATGGCGAAAAAAGCTCGCGGCAGCAAACATCAGGATCCTACTGTAGAAGATTCGCGTGTCACCAGTCTCGAATTGTTTTTTGATCTGGTCTTTGTTTTCACACTGACTCAGCTCACAGCTCTCCTGGCGAAGTCTTTGACCTGGCAAAGCCTACTCCAGGCCTTTCTGATTTTTATCGTGCTCTTTTGGATGTATGGGGGCTATGTTTGGTTGACCAATAGCGTTCCACCTGTGACACCGGGTCGCCAACTGTTCCTCATTGCGGGCATGGCGGCTTTCCTGATCTGTGCGTTGGCGATCCCGAATGCCTTTCAGGCTACAGGCGTGGAATTTGGGATTGGATACTTGATCGTCATTCTGGTCCATGGCTTCATGTATGTACGCGCCGTTGGTTGGAAGGCGGCTCGCTTCGTACCCTTCAATTTCCTGTCGGCTGGCATCGTGATTAGTGCCGGATTCGTAGCCGGATCTGCTCGCTACTGGCTTTGGGCGCTGGCGATTGCACTGCATGTAATCACCTCCTTCCTGGGTACCGGTCTCAGGTTCGAACTGCGGGTCAGCCACTTTGTCGAGCGGCATAACGTGCTGCTGCTGGTCGCCCTCGGCGAATCAATTGTTGCGCTCGGTGCAGGTGGTCTGGTGCTGGATCTACGCTTCCTCCTGGCCGCTGTGTTGGGCTTGCTGCTCACAGCAGCCTTGTGGTGGATCTATTTTGCTCGTGATGACGAAGTGGCGCGCGATACGATGCTCAATCGAAGTTCTGCGGCACGATTGCGCCAGGCCTTAGGCAGTTATTTCTATGCATTTATCCCCATGCTGTTTGGTATCATCCTGCTGGCGACCGGCATTAAATCTTCGCTTGAGCATTTGCTTACCAGGCTCGATACGGCTCATGCGCTTGTCTTTGGCGGTGGGGTCGGCCTGTATCTGATTGGGACAGTCATCTTTCGCACGGTCTCTGGAATTCCCGAAGTCGCTTACAGGTATGTCGCTGCGGGTCTTGCTGTTCTGACTGGTTTCATTGGTGCTTATTTTTATGCGGGGTTGCAGTTCGTTAGCTTAATTGTGATCATCATTGCCCTGGTTTTTGCCGAATCTGATTGGTCTTTTGTGGGGCCAGCTGAGTAAGGGATGAGAGTCTCTCTTTATCTGTAATAGAACAAACAAGAATATTAGATTATGGACTCTATAAAATTTGACATTCTTCCTGCTCCGGGAGTGCTTCAAAATGAGGTTGAGTGTATTCGGGTAATTGAACACAGCGGTGAAGCAGGCGTAGCCATAAAAGTATTTCCGAGTGGCTCGCCCGGGATTGTGTTTCAACATGACAACGGGTACTCTCCTCTTGAGAACATCACTACCCCCTCACATACTGCCCGCGTCCCAACTGCATTTCTCTATGGGCCCGGGACTGAAGCCAGCATAATGAACTACAAGAAAGGCTCCTATGCTTCGATCCAGGTAATTTTCAAGCCGCCCGCGCTCTCCACACTCCTCGGCCTGAATGCCTCGGCGCTCACGAATGGGTTTGCCGAACTAAATGAGTTTTCCAATGAAGATCTTAATCTACAACTGATGGAAGCAGGGAATAACCAAAAACGGGTTGCATTACTCACGGACTTCCTCGTGACAAAGCTTGGACATACGCGCTCGAGAGATGTATTGGTCGAAGAGGGTTTACGTCTCATCCATCAAAACATCACTCATATTGACGTAAAGCATCTGCTCACACAATTGATGATCTCCGAACGTCAATTTGAGAGAAGGTTCACGCAAACGGTGGGCATCACTCCTCATGCTTATATCCGGGTGAAGCGGTTCAATGAAGCGATCAGGCTAATGAAAGCCCGGCAATATGCCAGGTTGACGGATATTGCCTATGCTCTCCATTTCCACGATCAATCCCATTTTATTCGTGATGTCAAAGCCTTATCGGGCCTGACTCCCAGGATCATTTCACAAAAAGTAGAGAATTTCCAGGACCAGAGCGGACTTTCTTATATATAAATTAAATAAAGATGACGGTTTTTTACAATTCCCGCCGGGGTTACAAAGCTATACTCCTACTCGACCAACTTACGAATAAGGAGATCGAAATGCGAAAGATTGTTGTTTTCAACAGTGTGACCTTGGATGGCGTTATGCAGGCGCCAGCGCGCCCTGACGAAGATGTACGCGGAGGCTTTCCCTATGGTGGCTGGGCTACGCCTTATGCAGATCCGGAAATGGGCAGGGCGGCGATGGAAAGTATGTCGGCGACCACCGGCGGTTTGTTGCTCGGGCGACGGACTTATGAGGATTTCTATCAAGTCTGGCCCAACCGGACCGATAATCCCTACACCGAAGTGCTCAACAACTCACCGAAATATGTGGCCTCGAGAACATTGAGGGAGCCGCTTCCCTGGATGAACTCTATCCTTCTAAAGGGTGACCTCGTAGAGGCAGTTAGAGCGCTCAAAGCCCAGCAAGACAAAGATCTGGTGATCTTAGGCAGCGGCGAGCTCATCCAAACGCTTATGCAGCATAAGCTCGTCGACCGGTATGTGCTCCTGATCCACCCGCTGGTCTTGGGTACGGGGCAACGGCTCTTAAGAGGCGGCAGCACCTATTCCGCTTTACAGCTCGTGGATAGCAGGACAACGCCCAACGGTGTAATCATTGCTACCTACCAGTCTGCCTGACAAAACGAACGGAAGCTCGCTCGCATCAGAGGAGCTTCCCCGAGAACAGCTTGAGTTGTATGCCGGGCCCTTCCCTGCAGATCAAGCCTGGCACTAAGCTGGTTCCGTTTGAGAAAGTTAGTTTCCTGGGGGTGGCTTTGATATAAAAAAAGTGCTTACTTGACAACCTATCAGGGATATTTAGAATTCAGACTGCCAACCTACTCGGCAGGAGGCGTAGGTCACGCTCGGCGAACGCCGTGCGTGGCCTACCGGACCGCAAAAACAATCGAGAAAGATCATGCCATGCCTCTGAATAAACAGCAAGTCCGCGATTTGTACGCCAAACGCGCTGAACGCTATGATCTCGGTCTGAACTTCTACAGGCTTCTCGGCTTCCGCCTTGACCGGTATCGACAACTGGCGGTCCAGTCACTCGCATTGCAGGCCGGTGATACGGTTATCGATCTGGCATGTGGTACAGGTCTAAATTTCAAATATCTGCAGAGGGCAGTCGGGGAACAGGGCCGGATCATTGGAGTGGACCTGACAGAGGCCATGCTCGACCAAGCCCGGCAACGCCTCACGGTGAATGGGTGGCACAATGTCCACCTGATCCAGGCAGACCTGGCCGAGTATTCCTTCCCAGCCGGGGTCGCAGGGATCCTATCAAGTTATGCCATCACGCTGGTCCCCGAATTCGATGGCGTCATCCAACGTGGCGCCAGAGCGCTCCAGCATGGCGGACGTATGGCGATCCTGGACTTCAAGAAACCTGATCATTGGCCCGAATGGTTGATTCGTCTGGGTGCCTGGTTATATAAGCCGTATGGGGTCAGCCTGGATCTGGCAGTCCGGCATCCATGGGAATCGGTCGATCGCTATCTCCATCAAATCGTTTTCCGCGAATTCTACTTCGGTGGACTCTATTTGTCAGTGGGCGAGCGCCGCGCATGAACATGGGTTGAGAAAAACGTTGATCTTTGGCGCCGGTAGATCTTGAGATACCGCCGTCCTGGTGATCAACATTCCAAGACGGCGGTATGGCTGCTGGGCGTGAATAGTTCTGTTCAGTGGCTACCTGATACCAAAACCTATTCATTCAAACCAATATCGGCGAAGGCATGGTCAAATTGCATGTTATATAAACGTGCATAGGCGCCCTCCAGATCCATTAACTCTGCGTGGGTCCCTTCTTCCTCGATCCCGCGATCAGTTAATACAAGAATCCTTCTTGCATTCCGAATGGTTGACAAACGATGTGCAATAACAAAGGTAGTACGATTCTCTGCCAGATTTTCCAGTGCGCCCTGGACCACTTTTT
Source organism: Anaerolineales bacterium (assembly GCA_035298105.1). Lineage (GTDB taxonomy): Bacteria > Chloroflexota > Anaerolineae > Anaerolineales > Villigracilaceae > Defluviilinea. The sequence goes on from DATGYJ010000019.1 coordinate 7,997, forward strand.
CACTTTCATTGTCCAAAGAGCTAGTGGCTTCATCGAAAATCAGCACCGGTGGATCCTTCAGGAAAACCCGAGCGATACTCAACCTTTGCTTTTGTCCGCCGGATAACTTAACACCACGCTGGCCGATATCGGTGTCATATCCATCTGGCAGCGTCAGAATAAAATCGTGGGCGTTGGCCTTTTTCGCGGCGCCGACAACTTCCGCCTGGCTGGCATCCGGTTTGCCGTAACGAATATTATCGAAGACTGTTCCGGCAAACAAATAAACGTCCTGCTGGACAACACCCACATTCCTTCTCAGCGAATGCAGGGTAATGTCCTTAATATTGATACCATCCAGCAGCACTGCTCCCTCACTCACCTCATAAAAGCGGGGGATCAGCGAGCACAGGGTGGTCTTGCCAACGCCGGAAGATCCCACCAGGGCAATATAATCTCCGGCGTTTACCCTAAGGGAGATGTTTTTCAAGACATGAGCATGATTATCTCGATACCGGAAACCGACATTCCTGAATTCGACATTGCCCTGGACATGCGTCAGGTCAATGGCGTTGGCTGAATCCTGGATTTCGGGCTCGATCTCCATGATTTCCATGAAGCGTTCAAAGCCAGTCATCCCTTCCTGGAATTGCTCGGTCATGTGGGTGAGCTTCTGGATGGGTTCGATGAAATTTCCGATATAGAGCAAAAATGTGATCAGGTCCGCCAGGTCTAAGGATGCGCCCGTGACGATTCTTACGCCGCCAAAGATGACTACGGTCACCGTAATGAGCTGGATCAGTATGCTGATTCCCTGATAGAAGTAGGCCTCGCTCCAGTAGGTGTTCCTGCGACTTTCCAGAAAGCGGTTGTTCTCATAGGCAAATTTCTGCTTTTCCGTTTCCTCGTTGGCAAACGATTTCGCTACGCGGATTCCGGCCAGGCTATCTTCTACCTGGGCGTTGACATCCCCAATGCGCTCTTTGTTTTTCTTGAATACAGCGTTCAGTTTCTTATTGAAGTACAGGGAGTACATCACCAGGATGGGCAAGAACAGGAAGACACTCAGGGTTAATTGAACGTTGATCCGCAGCAAAATGATCAATGCACCGATGAACTTGACCAGGTAGATCAGGTAATCTTCCGGGGCGTGGTGATAGAACTCTGCCAGTGAGAACAAGTCATTGGTGATGCGCGACATCAGCTGACCCGTCCGCTGGTCGTCATAAAAGCGGAAGGACAGTTTTTGGTAATGGTCGAACAGCTCGCTGCGCAGATCGCTTTCCATCATTGCCCCCATGGCATGACCGCGATAGTCAACGTAAAAGTTACAAACGGCCTCAATTGCGATCAGCACCAGCATCAAAGCGCCGACTGCATAAATTCGAGGCAGCGCATTCGCCAGGTGACCCTGCAGCACAGTTTTCGTAATATATCGGGTGCACAGGGGAAACAGCAGGGTGATGCCAGCCACCAGAAATGCGCTGAACATTACGGAAAGAAACACGCCTAAATAGGGTTTATAGTAGGATAGAAATTTTCTCGTGTGAGAATTCATAAACTTACGATCTCCAATTGCGAAATAGAAAAAGCCGCGGAAGTCCGCGGCGGGGGTTGGGTCCCTACCCAACTGGATAGGAACAAAAAACCACGGAGTGCTAGGCAAGCACACCCGTGGCAGGGGATTTCATTAGATCAACTGGAAATCGAAGAGAAGAGGCGGTCTACGGGTGCACTCACATAACAGATATTATTCTGTTGAAATTAGCTAACATGTGAGCGCACCTCCGTTCGTAAGAATTGCGATAGTTTCCTCAATTAGAGACTATCTATCTCCTAATTTACCGGAACTGCTGAAGTTTGTCAAGCGGGAAGATTAACGTGTTAGCGCAAGTTGAAAAGTGAACCGATAACAGTTGAAAAGTGAACTGTTTCCAGCTGAAAAGTGAACCGCTTATATGGTACATGAAGAGCCAAAA
>DATGYJ010000020.1:0-8097 GCA_035298105.1 Anaerolineales bacterium
AGGCGGGCTTCTTCATGGATGGCACGTCCGTGCTGCATCACGTCGTCATGTTGGGAAAGACCTGCCTCCGTGCCATAGTAAATGACCGGCGCGCCGGCCAGCGTGAACTGGCATAACGCCGCGAGTTTCAGTCTGCGAATATCATCGCCTGCCACCCACAAGAATCGGTTCATATCGTGATTATCAAGGAAAGAGGGGCGCGTGAATGTTTTGGGGAAGTAGGCTTCGTGCCTGTCCAGGAATTCTCCAAATTGTCGCGCAGTCCATCTTCCGAAACCAAATGTTTCGCGCATGGCTTCCAACAGCATGAAGTCCAAGGCACCGTCCATCCCGCCTTCAAAGGTCAGTTGAGAGTCAGGTGGGTCTACGGCTTCACCGAATGTCCAGCAATCGGGCCTGGCTGCCCGGGTGACCCTCCGGAAGTCTGCATAAAAGTCGGGCGTAGGGCCAATACAGTAGTCCACGCGATAACCATCCACGCCGAAATCCAGCCAGAACTTTGCCGCCTCGAGCACATGCTGGCGCGCAGGCGGGTAGCGCAGGTTGATCTGTGGCAATCCCCTTGAAGTGAAAAAACACTTATATTGATCAGGCCAACGCTCAAAGGTATACCATTGGAAGTACGGGCTGTTACGATCCCGGCTGGCTTCGATAAAAGTGGGATGCTGGTTCGACCAGTGATTTGGAACGAAGTCCATCAGAATGCGCATGCCTCGCAGATGCGCCTGCTCGACCAGTTCCTTGAAATCTTCTTTGCTGCCCAGGCGTGGATTGATGTCGAAGAAACTGGTCGCGTCATAGCCGTGATAGCTCGGCGATGGAAAGATCGGTGTCAGCCAGAGGCAATTCACGCCAAGTTCGGTCAGGTAATCCAGCTTCTCCGTGATGCCGCGTAAAGTCCCATTGGCTTTTAAAGAGGGCTTATTTTCTATCTTTGGAAAATCGTTGGCCGGGCCATAAAACCGATCTGCAAAAACTTGATAGATGATCGCATCCTGCGCCCAGGCGGGAGGCGGATCGTTATCCACGTAGAAGGCGTAGTAGAGACCGTTATCAGCCAGGACTTCTTCGCCGCCCCCACCCGCACTGACTCGATAGCGCACAACTGTCCCGGCAGGTTGACCGGGAATTTCGCCGCGTAAGCGACAGACATATCCCCAGAGAACGGTATCCCACTCGGAAGCGACCGGTTCAAGCGGAGTCGCATATCCGTTGATGGCAACTCCATTCTTTCCGTCAGGATCACTGCCATCGTTTGTCCAGTAGACCCAGGCCTGGTGATATGGATAAGAGGGCCCAAGCGTAAGATCGATCTTGACCGGTTGATCTGGTAAGGGATCACGGGGAGAGCGTTGATGGGCGTGTGTGACCCCACTGCGCTGCGTTGTCAGATGAGCGACGCGCGCTTCATCGGTGGATAGTGTTCCAAAAATAAAATCTTCCATGTGTTTCCTTTGATCTAGACCCTAAAGGTTTTTCTGAGATGATCAAAGCTCAGACAATCAGAACTATAAAGTTTCACCAGATGGTATAACGCAAAAGAAACCTTTAGGGTCTTCTTTATTTTTGTGGCGTGAGTTGGATGACGATGACTCCATACGGAGGGATTTCCGCCAGGGGAACATAAGCGTCGAATCCGCCGGACGCATTTGCCTGCAGGGCTCGGATTGTCGAGTGATCCAGCAGGGACGTGGCAGCATACTTCGCGGAAAGCGGACCTCTCGCGAGTGCCAGTTGGGCATCAGTCACCGGTTGATCATCCAGGTTAATGACTGTGAGGATGATCTCGTCCTGGCTGGCGCGCAGGTAAGCCAGCAGCTGATTGGATTGCGACTCTGCCACATAGGTCTTGCCCAGGCGCAAGGCAGAATGCGCATTACGGAGCTGAATTAACTTGCGATAATGTTCCAGCAGGGAATTATTCTGTTTGGCTTGTGCGGCCACGTTTACCGAGGTAAAGTCCGCGTTTATGGGTTCCCATGCTGTGCCCGCAGTAAAACCCGCGCCCCTGTCACTGGTCCATTGCATCGGCGTGCGGATCAGTTCATCAGGTTTTGTCCCGCTCATACCGATCTCTTCGCCATAATAGATAAAGGGGATGCCGGGCGCAGTCAATAAAATGCCTGCGGCGGCTTTCGCCTTGCCCTCTTTATTTTTTCCAAGCTGATTCATCTCACGCGGCATATCATGATTGGTAAGAAAATTGGCATTGTCCTGTTGAGGGAAGTCTCTGAGGGTCGTCTGAAGAAGAAAACGGACAGAGGTATTGTTGCTTTCATTGAGCGACTTGAGAATAGCCGTGGAAAGATCGAAATTGAAAGCAGCATCCAATTCCTTATCGGTATCTGTGTATTGTTTGACATTGGCATTATCTGTCCAGGCTTCGCCAACGGTAAACGCCTGCGGATCGAGCGAGCGATAGTATTTCCCCCATTCTTCCAGATAGGCGTGATTGGAGGCTGAATCGGCCAGCTTCTGGTCTTCCACCAGGTAGCGGACCGCGTCGAGGCGGAAGCCATCGATACCGATATCTTTTAGCCAGAAGGAAGCGATCTTTTTTGCCTCCTCTCGCACTGCGGGATTGTCATAATTCAAATCGGGCATCTGGTCCCAGAAAATGGCGTAGTAGTATTGTCCATTAGCGGCTCGATACCAGGTCTGTTGACCCCAGGGACCGAGCGTGCCAGGGTCTTTATCTTTCCACACATACCAATCATGATATTGACTGGCGGGCTGGGTCGCACTTTGGAACCAGGGATGTTGAGAACTGGTGTGATTGAGCACCAGATCGATGATAACTTTGATATTGCGCTTGTGGGCTTCTGCGAGCAGATGTTTGAAGTCGCCCAGCGTGCCATACTCAGGATTGACCGCGTAATAATCGGTCACATCATAGCCATGGTAGGAGGGCGATGGATTGATCGGCATCAGCCAAAGGCCGCGGATACCCAGTCCCTGCAGGTAATCCAATTTTTCGGTGATGCCGTTGAAGTCGCCCACACCGTCTCCGTTGCTATCACGGAAGGAGCGGACGAAGATCTCATAAAAGACCGTGTCGTTCCACCAGGGCGAGCCCTCCCCACTTTGGGCGATCAGCGGGGTAGGAGTGGGAAGTTCAGGGGTTTGAGTGAGTTGTGTCTGTGGAATACAGGCGGCAAGAATAAAAATTAGCAGGAAGATACAACTGATTTTTATGTGTAATTTCATCTCAGATTTCTATATGGTGAAATAAAGATAGCCCTGTCGAAGTAACAGGGCTATCCCCAAAACGGGCGGGATACTCATGAAGAGCGCGCCAGGCATCTTTAGCCCTTGACTGCACCTGCCGTCAAGCCGCCTACAATTTGATCCTGTAAAGCCAGATAAATGATCATGATCGGCAGGGCGCCAAGCAATGCACCTGCGGCAAAGACACCCCATTTCTGATCGAATTGTCCTGCGGTGAAGATCTGCAGTCCAACCATGAGGGTATATTTGTTGACGTCGTTGAGCAAAATGCGCGCGATGATGAAATCGCCGTAAGTGCCGATAAAGGATAAGATCCCGATCACCACCAGGATCGGCCGAAGGAGCGGCAGGAGCAGATGCCAGAAGATCTGGAAATGAGAGGCTCCATCCACCATGCCCGATTCGTCGATGGCGCGGGGAATGGTATCCAAAAAGCCTTTCATCAGCCAGATATTGATGCCCATCGAACCACCCAGATACACCATGATCAGGCCCGCATGGGTATTCAGGCCGATCTGTGGGACGATCTCTCCAATCTGAAAGACCAGCACATAGACCGCGACAATGGTCACCAGTGTCGGAAAGACCTGGATCAGCAAAATGGCTTTGAGAATGGTCACGCGTCCTGCAAAACGCATACGCGAGAAGGCATACGCCGCCATCGTGGTGATCGCAATGCTCAGCAGCGTGGAGATCGTGGAAATCTTGACCGAATTGAAGATCCACCTTTGGTAAACCAGATCTCCAAAGGTGTAGCTTGGGTCGAGCCCAAACAAGCGTTGATAATTTATCAAACTCGGCCTGGCCGGAATTAGTGTTTGCGTGGAAAGGGTTTGTGAGCTGCTGAAAGAAGCAGAAATGATCCACAGCACCGGGAAGATCGCAAAGAAGATCAGCAATAGCGCCACGATCAGTCTGACCGCGACGCTGAAACGTTTCTGGAAGCGCTGGGATGAGCGCAGGCCCTGGTACGTTTGAGCGATATTAGACATTTTCACTTACCTCCTCCCACATATTTGTAAAGCGATATTGCAGGAGAGTAATGATCCCGACGATCAGGAAAACGATGATGGAGATTGCAGAGGCCAGACCATACTGTACGCCGCGACCACCGCTTTCGAAGGCGAGTTTGTAAACATAGCTGATCAAGATGTCTGTGTGACCTGCCTGTGTCGCGGCACCGGCAATCGGAGGTCCCCCTAATATGAACAGATAGATCAAGTTGAAATTATTGAAATTGAAGACATAGGAAGCGATCAATAGAGGTCCAACCGCGACCAAAAGCAGCGGCAGGGTGATGTTGCGGAATCTCTGCCAGCCGGTGGCTCCATCGATCATGGCGGCTTCATAAACATCTGATGGAATGGATTGCAGCGCGCCGCTCGTTACCAGCATGAAATAAGGATAGCCAAGCCAGAGGTTGACAAGCAGGATGGCGACCTGTGCCCAGAACGGCTCTGTGGTCCAGCGCGGCGCCCAACCAATTAACCCATGCAGAAAGCGGTTCACCACACCGAATTCCGCGTTCAGCAGGCCGCGCCACATCAGGATACTGATCAGGCCGGGGATGGTGTAAGGGATCAACAACAAGGAACGGATTAACTTCTTGAACGGGAAGTCTTTCTCGTTGAACATGATCGCAATCGCAAGCCCGAGCGCAAAGGTTGAGAGCACGCTGACGGTCGGGAAAACAAAGTTCCAGGTCATGATCCGAACCAGTGGCCCTCGTAAGGCTGGGCTGGTGACAAAATCTTTGAAATTCTTGAGACCCACCGTAGTTCGGAACCCGGGCTTAATGGTCCTGCCTTCCTGGCTTGTGAAGGTGCCCTCTCGATCGTAGTAAATATCGCCGTTGGACTGATCTACGACCGTGTCGGTCGCCGGGTCATATTTGAAACGGACTTCCAACTGGGCAGCCGTACTTGGGGAGCTGACTTGAACGGTTTTACTCCCTTCGGCGCCAAACTTAATACCGGGCAATTTCTGATCCGTGGCCGCTAATAACCCGTTCAGGCGTTGATAGCCTTCAATGGCGGTGGGGATACCCTTTGCATCTGCTGCAGAGATGCCCGGATCTCCAGGTTTCGCGGCGATAATTTCCTGTCCCGGTTTTGCAAGGAAGGTTTCTCCCTCAGGGCTGACGAGCCAGAGCGCATAATCCCCGGCAGGGGATTTGAACGCAGTCCATGAATAAGTCTTGCCGGATTCTGGGAGATAGGTTGCTTTTTCAATCAATGGAATCGCCTGCTCCTTGGTAAGGAGGTGCCCATCACCATAGTTCGTGAAGGCCACATAGATCGTAAAGGCGATCGGATAGATGGTAAATAGGATGAGGAAGCTCAATCCCAATGCCATCCAGCGGAAAGGATAAGCGCGCGGGATCAGAAAGATCAGGTTGAGCAGGAGGGCGACCACGCCAATAATAATGGCGAGCTGCTCAAATCCTTTGGCGATTGAATTTTGAATGAACCAGATCGCGGCACCATCGAACAGCAGGACAAAAATAAAACGCATTAATTTTGAGAGCGGCGTTTCTTCTGGCGAGCGGGCGCCCTTTGCACGCGGAGGGGCTATTGCGATTCCAGTCATGACAACCTCCTCAATCTAAGACCCTAAAGGTCTCACTTTATAAGGAAGGCTGAGGAGCATGGACATATTCCTCAGCCTTCGCATTCAAACCAATCGTTTATTTGGTCACGATATCGAGCAGTTTTGTGTCAGGATCAAACGTGAATTCGACAGTTCCATCGGATGCCAGAGTGAACTTATAGTTATCGCCGTCCGGCTTGCCATCAACACCATAGTTGGTGGTCCAGGCGCCATCCAGCGCGACTTTCGCTTCATAGTCACCCGCCTTCAGGTTGAAGGGACCGCTATGCCACTTGCCATCGTCGCCCTTGGTCATCTTCGTAGCATCACAGTCGGGCTTCCAGTTGCCTGCATCGCCCTCTCCGCAGCCTGCCTGGTTCTGATAGGAACCGGCGACATTGACCATGCCGGTGAGTGGATTGGCGATCAAGGCGCGGATCTTGGTACCCGCATCTTTCATGGCTGTTTCAGCATCCTGTTTTCCGTCACGCGCCAGCACGACGCCATCGTTCCAACTACCCCAGACTGAACCCATCGCAGGGATTGCCGGCATCATCGTCGCCTTTTCACCAGCTTGAGCCATGGCTTTCAGATCGGGATCATCGATCTTTGCCAGGGCAGGGAGATAGGCGGGAGCGCGTTTGCCAACTTGATAAAGCTTGATCATGGTATCTTCATTCGCAATGAACTCGTTCAGGAAAGCCTGTGCCAGGAGCACATTCTTGCTTTGGGCATTGATGAAGAAACCCTGTGTACCGGCGAAGGGATACCCGCCGCCGGGGAAGTTCGTAATTGCGTAATGAACGCCGGCATCACGATACCGCTGGAGAGTCCAGGGTCCATCCATAATAAAGGGTACTTTCCCAGACTCGAATAATGAGCGGTTGTTGCCTCCATCCCAATCGGCGGGCAGATCGCCATTCTTGACATGGTCCGCCAGCCATTTGACGCCTTCGATCATACCCGGGCTGTCGACGCCCAGGTCCTGAGGGTTCCAGTTCCCTTTGTCATCTTTCCCAAAGATATAACCGCCAAAGGAGGTGAAGACCGGGTACACATCATACGTGGTGCCTGTGACACCCATAATGTAATCCACCTTGCCATCTTTCTTCAGAGCTTCACCCATGGAAACTACTTCATCCCAGGTGGTGGGAGGTGTTTTCACCAGATCGGTATTATAGAAGAAACCCAGGTTTTCGGTGGCGTAGGGCAGGCAGTACAGAACACCGTCGAAGGTGCAGGCTTCCAATGCTTGTGGTGCAAAATCCTTGGCTTTATCGCCGAGATCTACCGGGGCGAGCAAGCCGTTCGAGACCAGCGTCCCAGCCTGATCGTGAGCGATCACGATGATGTCAGGGCCTTCGCCAAGCGGAGCTGCGGTCTGGAAGTCATCACGGATAGCAGACTTCAACTCGACGACGAGCTCAAGGTTGTAAGTGGCTAGAACTTCGTCCGCCAGATCCTGGAGCACAGGGGCGCGCGTATCGTCAGCCCAGATGCGCAGGGTACCGGCCGGGGCAGCAGGCTGAGTCGGCGCTTCGGTAGCTGCCTGGGTAGCCGGTGCTTGTGTTGCAGGCGCTTCGGTGGCAGCGGGAGCTGTCGTTGCGGCGGCGCCACCACAAGCGGCGAGCACGATGCTGGCGACGACCAACAGACCGAAGAGCGGGAATAATTTGGTTTTCATTTGTCTCTTCTCCTAATTCGGATAATATGGGGTTTTATATTTTGGACTGGATATATCTAATTATATGTTTTTTATTTTTTGTCTGCAATCACCTCCAATTCATGTAATGTTTGATTCAGGGATCTGTCCAACTTCCAGAGAGGGAGGAACGCTCCTTGGGAGCTGGCTTTTATGCTCAATCGCGGCATGAATGGCAACATGGATTGCCTGTACGAGAGCACCGATCAGAGAAGAGCGGCGACCCAACATCGCAGTGGTAATGCGAACACTATGCTCCGCGGCGCGCAGTGATCGTTCGCGGACGGCCTGCCGAATGGGTGTGGTCAAAAGGTCGCCAACCTGAGCGACCCCACCTCCAATGATGACCGTGCTTGGATTGATCAGGTTGATTAAGCCTGCCAGGGCGATGCCAATAAAGGTCCCGGAGCGCTTGATGATCTCCTGGGCGGTCAAATCTCCCCGGCGGGCAGCTTCAGCTACATCGCGGGCGGTGATGGAATCGAGGCTTATTTCTGAGAGCAGAGTCCTTTTACCGGAAGCAACCAGTTGTCTGCCCTGTGCGGCGATCGCGTGTCCACCTGCAAACGCTTCAAGGC
>DATGYJ010000021.1:0-3176 GCA_035298105.1 Anaerolineales bacterium
GAGATGGTCAGCCATTGCCGATGCTGTCCACAGTTGCCATTCAGCAGGGAAAGGTGACTGCCCGGAACATCCGGCGAATCATCAACGGGAAGAGACCCGAACCGTTTCATTTCAAAGACCCGGGCTTGCTTGCCACCATCGGACGCAATGCGGCGGTCGCGCGCATTTGGGGCGTGTCGTTCAGCGGCTTTATCGCTTGGGTGATCTGGGTTTTCCTGCACATCTATCGCTTGATCGGTTTTCGCAATCGCATTTTGGTGTTCGTGAACTGGGCTTGGGATTACATCTTTTACGAGAACCAAATCCGATTGATCACCAAAGAGTAGGCTCGCGCGTAACATGAATCATTTTGGATTTTGGCGGATCGAATGAAACACACCGGTGCCTCCCTTCATCGCGTTTCAGATCCCGGCTGGCAGAGATCAGGGGAGCGCGAATTGACGGCCAACCCCGATATTGATCGCACGGTCAGCCCGGTTGCCGCTGATGTTTGTTTCTTAGCGATTCACGAGTTACCAACACTTTAGAATGCTCATAGAATAAAATTAACCTTAGGAATAATATGACGAACTCAACTAATTCAACAGGCTTTGTGCCTGGCCTCGCTGGTGTCGTTGCGGCACAGACTCGTCTAAGCAGCGTCAATGGGCTAGAAGGGGAGTTGATTATTGCGGGCTTTCCACTTGAGGAAATCGCCAGTCAGGCGACATTTGAAGAGGTGGCGTATTTGCTATGGAACGATACGCTACCAACACCGGTTGAGCTTGATAAATTTCGACAGGCTCTGGCCGCAGAGCGCGTATTGCCCAATGCCACAGTGGAAATATTGCGAGCGGCAGTACAGTATCGATTACCGCCGATGGATGCACTATTGCTGGCAGCCAGCACGCTCAGCCTTGATCTGGCGAAGAGTGATCCATCCCACCAGGCGGTCGCGGTCCTGGCACGTTTCCCGATGATTGTGGCTACGTATATGCGTCTGTTGAACGGCCAAAATATTCTGTCACCTCGTGATGACCTGGGTCAGGCCGCCAACTATCTCTACATGTTGTTCGGTGAAGTGCCGCGACCAGAAGAAGTACGTGGCTTGGAAACTTATTTGAATACAGTTGTGGACCACGGGTTGAATGCTTCCACCTTCACGGCCCGAGTGATCATTTCCACGGGTTCTGATTTAGTTTCGGCAGTCGTTGGGGCGATTGGCGCTCTGAAGGGTCCGCTTCATGGCGGCGCGCCCGGGCCTGCGCTGGACATGGTGTTTGAGATCGGCGAGGCGAGCCGGGCGGAGACGATCATGCGTGGGAAACTTGAACGTCGAGAGCGACTGATGGGGTTTGGTCATCGTGTCTACCGGACACGCGATCCACGCGCGGAAGTGTTGTCTCTGGCTGCTGAGAGGATGTTCCGGCAATCTGGCGACATGGCTCTCTATACACTTGCTCGAGAAGTAGAAAATGTTGCTGTACGCCTCCTGGCGGAACGCTATCCTGACCGTAATCTCAAAACAAATGTCGAGTTTTATACAGCCCTGCTTCTGCATGGGCTGGGCTTCTCCTCGGATTTGTTCACTCCCACGTTTGCCATCAGCCGGGTGGCAGGCTGGATCGCTCATATTTTAGAGCAGCGGCAGCAGAGCCGTATCATCCGACCTGAGTCTGAATATATAGGTGTGAGGGACCGACACTGGATCCCGCTAGACCAGCGCTAGCCGCTCACCTACTTCACCTCTGCCTAATATAACCGCAAAGCTGGGTTATTCCGTTTCCAGGAAAAAAGGATCGAGAATTACGCAAAGTCAGCAGATAAGCAAGGAATCGAAGAAAACCGCTGTTGAGATTTCCTGTTAGAAACCAGACTCGAACCTCTAAAGACCAGTTTTGCTTGCTTCGGGATCTACATAACGCCCCAAAGCATTCACTTTTCCCTAGAATCAAACCTTTTAGAGATTTCTGAGTTTACTTATGAAAATCCTTGTTTTCAAAAGCATTAGGGAGGTACCGTTCTCAGGCGGTATATATCTCATGTAGCGAAACTTGTAGCCGTATACCAGATTTGTACCCCGCCGGACAGATCAGATTGCGACTTTGAAGCGCAAAATTGACGATTGCCCATGAATATCTACAATCTGGACTTCAACAGATCCCATTTTAGTACGCTTCATCTCCTGGTATCACTGCCCGGTCGTCAAGCGCTGAATGAGACCGGGTACGAATAGTTTTCCAAAAGCGATTATGTCCATCGACCAAGAGGTGTAATCGTTTACGGGGTGATGAATCCCTGGGGCAAAGGGGTGCACAATCAAATATATTTTTCTGGCTACACAAAACACAAGACTGAATCAAATAGGACGTTCTGTGATTGTATTGCTGGGCACGTTAATCCTGACCTCGGTTTTCTTCCCACACTCTTAAGACATCCTCGGTCAAAGCCTTGATCAAAGGATCCTCGCCGCGATTCTTGAGATAAGCCCAGGACAATTCACACTTAAACGATCGGCGCTGCCAGATCGCAATCTTGCCTTCTTGCGCAGCTTCCTCCGCCTCGGTCCGTTCGAAAAGCGCCAAGCCAATTCCTGTAGATACAAGTTCGAGTCTAGTGGTGTCATTATCCGAAGTGACGGCTTGCTGATATGAGATGTGTTCCCTTTTGAAGGTCCTATCCACAATACTATAAAAGGGACAGTATGTTGCCGGATAAATCCAAGGCAATAACGCCATGTCCTTCCAGCCTGCTCGAGTGATTTGAGATTGCCATGCAATGGGTGCAGCGACCACTAGGTCCGCCTGGCACAGGCCATGAGTCATGATGAACCTATCAGGCGCATCTCCAAAGATGAATCCAGCATCCAAAGAACGCTCTCTTAAGCTGGAAAAAGTCCTGCCCGTAGAGCTTGATGCGAAGACTAAATCCACCTTGGGGTAACTTTGCCGCATCCTGCTGATTAAGCTGGCAACCCGCAGAAACTTGAAGCCGGCATTTAGACCGATGCGAACCTTGCCAGTGAGCGATGCCTGCAATTTTGCGGAACGATCGACCATATCCTGCACGCCGCGCACGATGCTCTCGGCCCTGGCGCGCAGAATGTTTCCATGTTCTGTAATTTCCATGCCCTGTGGCTTACGCACAAATAACATGATGTTAAGTTCGTCTTCCAGAGCCTTAATATGTGCGCTCAC
>DATGYJ010000022.1:0-8297 GCA_035298105.1 Anaerolineales bacterium
GTTTGGCTCCCACGGGCACAAGCCATGGGGGACCGCGTGTATGAATTCACCGAGTATCTGGTCGATAAGCTCGGCGTTACCGATCTCGGTGCGCGCTGGGACGGGATTCTTACCTACCACGCCTCCTGCCATACCTTACGCGGGATGCAGATCGACCGGCAGCCGCGGGCGCTGCTGGCAAACGTCAAAGGCGCACAAATTGTGGAACTGCCGCACGTGGAAGAATGCTGCGGCTTCGGTGGGGTCTTTTCGATGGAACACCCTGAACTTTCGGCAGAATGGTTGATGCGCAAGATTTCCAATTTGGAAATCACCCGGTCTCCTACCCTGGTCGTGACCGAAGCTGGCTGCCTCATGCACATCGCCGGTGGCCTGCACAGACAGCAGAAAAAACAGAAGGTAATCCATATCGCGGAAGTGCTGGATCACCGGTAATCCTCTCGCGCTTCGTCTACGCTCGACACGCCCGAAGAGCACGGGCAGTCGCTCCGCTCAGCGCGAAGAAAGCTCTGGAGAAATTCATGTTCTCGAAATCAGCCCAATACTATGATGAAATTTATGCATCCATTGATAAGGATTATGCCGCGGAAGCCAGCAAAACCCATAAGATCATTCAAGCATATAAGAAGTCTCGGGGCAAAACCCTGCTCGACGTAGCCTGCGGAACGGGTGTCCATGCGAGCCTGCTCAGCAGATATTATCAAGTGGAAGGGTTAGACCTCGATCCACAAATGCTTCTGGTCGCGAAAAAGAAACACCCCAAAATCCGTTTCCATCAAGGTGACATGACTGCTTTCAAGTTGGAGCGTCAATTCGATGCAGTTGTTTGCCTGTTCAGTTCCATCGGTTATGTCAAGACAAAATCGCGTTTACAAAAGGCAATCCGGAACATGAGCAAACACCTTGTCCCGGGCGGCGTTCTACTGGTCGAACCCTGGTTCACACCCGGGCAGTGGCATCCCGGGCGCAGCTTTATGACCCAGGTCTCTAAACCAGATCTGAAAATCGTGCGCATGAGCCACAGTGGGCAAAGAGGCAAGTTGTCGCTGATTGAATTTCAATATCTGATCGGTACATCCAAAGGAATTGAACACCAGACGGAAATCCATGAGTTGGGTCTGTTCACCCACAAGGAATATATGGATGCATTCAAGGCCGCAGGGCTGAATGTCGCGCATGATCCAGAAGGATTAGATGGCCGTGGGCTGTATATCGGCACGAATGAATAAAGGAAACGATGAACAATGCAGAGTTTAGAGAGCGCATCCGCCGCTCTCTTGCCAACGAAACCCTCCAAATAGCCCTGGACGGCAATGCCAAACGCCGTGTAGATGGACGCATCGCGGCCTTCACATCCCTGCCCGATTGGCGCGCAAGACGCCAGCAGGCCCACGCCGTCCGTGCGGATGTGATCGAACATCTTGAAGAATATCTCCAGGAGTTCATCGGCAAAGCCGAACAAAATGGGATCATCGTCCACCGTGCCAAGGACGCAGCCGAGGCAGTGAAGCTCATATCAGGAATTGTTAAGGATTTACCACAAAAGGCACCCTTCGGCAACGCTCAGGGCAAGCTCCGTAACACAAAGGAACCCTTGGTGCCCCTTAGCGATCTTCGTGGTAAAGAAATTCTGGTCGCCAAATCCAAATCCATGGTCTCTGAGGAGATCAATCTCAATCACGCCCTGGAAGCACAGGGGATCCGGGTCGTGGAAACCGATCTGGGGGAATTTATTGTTCAGCTCCGTAATGAAAAACCTGCTCACATCATCACCCCGGCAGTGCACCTGCGGCGCGATGATGTTGGCCGGCTCTTCCACGAGAAACTGGGCATTCCCTATACCGAGGACATTCCCACACTTACCAATACCGCGCGTAAGGTTCTACGGGAAGTGTTCCTCAGCGCCGATGTTGGCTTCAGCGGCGTGAACTTTGGGGTTGCCGAAACAGGTACGCTATGCATCGTCACCAATGAAGGCAACGGACGAATGGTCACCACGCTGCCGCCGGTCCATATCGCGCTGATGGGCATGGAACGACTCGTCCGGGATCTTGATGATCTGGCGCTCATGTTGTCGCTCCTGCCGCGCTCGGCGACCGCCCAGAAACTGAGCGTTTACACCCAGTTGATCCATGCACCGTTCCCGGGTCAGCAGCGCCATCTTATCCTTCTTGACAACGGACGCACAGGCTTACGCAATTCCCCTCTCAAAGAATCCCTCTACTGCATCCGCTGCGGCGCCTGCCTGAATGCCTGCCCGGTCTTTCGAGAGATCGGTGGACATGCTTACGGCAGTACCTATTCCGGTCCGATCGGTTCTGTCATTTCTGCCGGGTTTGGGGGCAGTGATTTTATTCCTCTGGCGCAAGCCTCGTCATTGTGCGGCGCCTGCAAAGAGGCCTGTCCTGTTGATATCGATCTGCCGAAATTGCTGACGCGCGTCCGTGCAGGACAAATCCCGGTAGTCAGTAAACAGTCACCAGGGAGCGGCCATGGACTTTCGACACTCGGCAATCTCTTTATGAAGGTGTACAGCCTGGTGGCGCGTCACCCACGTCTGTTTACCATTTCGCAGAAAGTCGCCGCGCTGGGCACGCATCTCGTTTCTCCGTTCAGCGAGTATGTCCCGCTGCCAGCCTTCACGGGCTGGGGTTACAGCAAGGACTTGCCGAGGTTTGCAGGGAAGACGTTTCGGGAGAGGTTCGTGGAGTTAGAGAAGGATACAGATAGGCAAGTAGAAGTAGAAAGGTACACAAGTACACCAGCTGGCAATGCTTCCATGGAGTCACCGGCCGCACCCGTATCGCTGGTCGCCTCGTTTACGGAAGAACTAAAGAAGGTGGGTGGTAATGTCCTTCGTACAGACCCGCAAGACTTGACGGATAAAATCCTTGACTTGCTGCAAGCGCGTGGCATTCAGCAAATCCATTTGGAGCCAAATGTGTTGGATGAGCCTCTCCTGGAGAAAGCCGGGATCACGATCAGCCACACGCCGGATGCCGCGCTGCCCGTCGGGGTGACAAAAGCGATCTGCGGCCTGGCAGATACCGGCTCTATTTTGGTTGTGGATGGAGAAGGGAATCCGTTACAAGCTTCGCTCCTGCCTCAAATTCATATCGCGGTGTTATGCGCCTCGGATATCCTGCCCTCGCTTGCGGATGCAATGAAACTACCAGTCCTGCGCCAATCAAAAGCAGCCGTTGTCATTACAGGACCCTCACGAACGGCGGATATCGAGATGTCGCTCACGATCGGTGTGCATGGTCCAGGGGAAGTGCAGGTCTTTCTCGTGCACAGCGCTGCGAGTACGCTTGTCCATAGGACTGCGAGTACGCTTGTCCACAGGACTGCGAGTACGCTTGTTGACGATTAAGAATTGGAATGATACAATCCCGCACGCTTCGATTGCGTAGCACTCAGCGCGAAAGAATGCCCCCATCGTCTAGCGGCCCAGGACGGGGCCCTCTCAAGGCCCAAACAGCGGTTCGAGTCCGCTTGGGGGCACAGAAGAGTCACCACCATTGGTGACTTTTTCTATCCAAACAGCGGTCCCCGTAAAGGGGATGATATTCGAGTCCGCTTGGGGGCACAAAAGAGTCACCACTATTGGTGACTTTTTCCATTCCGCTTGGGGGCACAAGAGTTCATCAGTAATGGTGGACTCTTTTCTTATTCAAAGAGGCACCCCGGTGGAAAGTATGGCATTCGAGTCGCGTTGAGGGCTTTCTCTATCGACCCAGGCTTAAATTCTCATTGCCCGTGGCGACCGAAGCCAATACAGTCAAAAAATCCGGCTGTCATTGAGTGGCACTTTTTGCATGGATCTCATAGCAGGCATTTCGCTGCACCGCCGAATCTCTTTTCCACTTGACTCCCGACTCGAAATCCAGGGGGTCAAACCGAATGAGTAATCCATAATCTGATTTACTGGACTTCATGCGCCCGGCATCATCGCAGTGCAAAACCAGGTAGTCCGGATCGAGGCGCGCGATGATCTGGTCCCAATTGTTTCCTGCCCGGATGAGCGGAACCATCGCAGGTGTAGCCAACCCAACGGCATCCAGCATTCTGCGCTCTGAATAATAACCAACATAGCCAAGTGGTTCCAGGAACACGACCGAATCGGTTGGACTGTGTTGCTTCAAAAACTTACCTAGAGGGGTCAACGTCATATCATTGACATAACGCTGGAGGTCTCGAAAATGTTCTATCCGTGGAAACGCAAAGACAAAGGCACATGCTCCATAAAGGAGCAGTAGAACGAGGTCTGCTATCCGGCGCAGAGAGATGGAGGGCCATACTGCCAGGATGCCGAACCCCAGCAGGATCAACAGCGCATATAAAGGATAAACCATATAGCGCTGCTCCACAGTCATGTTCAATAGGATCACCGCGCTGCTCTGCAGCACCAAGAATAAGGCGATCACTTGCACAAAAAGGATTTTGCGATATCTCCAAACACCGCAGGCTGCAATACTGATCGTGAGGAAGGAAGCAATCCGAGCCCATACCGGGTGGCCCAGGATCGTAAAAGGAGCCAGCCATCCATATAAGACCATAAATCGATCCGTCCAGGGCCGTTCGCCGATCCCATAAGCCGCCTGCTTCGCAATGGCCGTCAGCGGAATGAAACTCCCAAAATAGAGTTGAGCGAAGATAAGCCACGGCAAATAAACGAAGCCTGTCACCAGTAAAAAGAAGATGGTATTGCGCCGCCAACAAAACCAGCCGACCAGCCCAAGGACCAAGACCCACAAGGCAGAATCCAATCGCAGCCAGAGCATCCAGCCCGCCAGGAACCCGGCCGCGATGGGTTTCTCCTTCACCATAAAATACAGGGAGGCGATCATACAGCTCACCACCAGCGGATTCTCCATCCCTTCCATGAAGTGGAGGAGCAATTTGTCGGACCAGGTCAAAATGAATAAACTCAGAATACGCCCTTCAACGGGAATGGAAAAGTGTTCCAATAATTTCCAGATCAACAACAGGGAAACCGTAGATGCAAGGATATCCAACCCTAAAGCTGCATTCAGGGGGTTAGGAAAAATGTTCAGCCACGCCGCCAGGAACACTGCCAGCCCTGGCGAGCTCGTCCCATAGACGTGCTCTCCTGTGTTATAGACAAAGCCCGCACCGTTTGCAATATTCTCCGCATAACGATACGTGATATAGGCGTCATCTCGAACAAAACCCACATACGAATGCCAAACGAGATCAACCGAGATTGAAAAAGCCAGCACGCATACCAGCCAAAAAGAGTTAGTGCGGAAAGTGTTCATCGAGCGACCGGCCAGAAGCTTACCATATTCTCATAGACCCTTTTCGGGGCCGTTCAGAACCCCCGGAGAATTTCGTATGGGGCATATTCCGCCAGAATTACTCAATCCTGTCCGTTTCCCGGAACAGTTTGATCATGGAGAACTTGCCCCAATCCACGCCAGGGGAAAGCAGCCTTCTGACAGGCCGGTTGGCTCGATCTTCCAGGATGGCACATCGATGATGGCCATATTGGCCGAGAGATAAGAATCGGAATGCGGCGGCCACTGGACATAAGCCAGCCGCCGGCTATCGGGCGCCCAGACCGGGTTCGTTGCCAGGCCAAAGCGCTGACCGATACCTCCGCCACTGTGGATAACCCATAAATCCCAGGGAGTAACCTCACTACGCGTCTGGAATGCCATCCATTGTCCACCGGGACTCCAAACTGGAGGGTCCAGCCAACCCAGGGTTCCCTCAGGCGCTGTGTACGAATGTAACGTTGTCCAGGTTTTTCCATTTAGATCAAACATCACCAGTGAGAAATGTCTTTGAGGTTCGGCTGGACCTTCAGAAATCCACCACGTGAGCCAGCGTCCATCTATTGAGAAGGATGGACTGGTGAAGACTGCCTTCGAAACTTCCGTCTGATAACCATAGAGAGAATAGTCAAAGGGACGCGCGCCTGCACCAATCTCGTATAACATGGGCGCGCCCAGCCTGTCATAGGCGATTGTTTTGCCATCGGCGCTCAGGGCGGGCCGGGTATAGGAGGGAACCTCACTCAGCACCATATATTCAGTGCCATCCTTATTCAGCATGGAAAGATGACCGCTGATGTCATGGTTCCAATTCTTTTCCTGCCCTTCATTGATCCCCATGGAATCGAAAATAATCTGCGCAGAGTTGGATGGCCACCATTGTGGAAATTGCTCATAACGATCCTGAGTTTTAGTTAGATTTACGCCGGGGTTGTCCATAGGTTCAGCTAGCCACAGGTCGCCGGATGATTCAAAAAGCGCTTGCAGTCCATCAGGGGAAAACTGCGCGCTCATCCCAGCCATCACCTGGATCGGCTGTCCATTCAGCGTGAGCTTTATTATCTCGGTAAGATTCAGATCCCAGTAAATCAGCCCACCTAATGATAGTGGGGATGGGGTGATGGCCGGCATAGTGGGCGCCATGGTTGGCTGGGTCGGTGGACAAAGCGCAGGCGGGGTTGGCGTGGGCGCAAGATAGGAATAGACGTTGTTGCTTTCATTGCTTTCGGCCACCAGGTTCTGCGGGTCGGCAACGACCACATAGGAACCACCGGGTGTTAAGGGGATTTGGATTTCCGTGCTTTGGGAGGCCGGTAATGTCCCGATTTGAACTTGATGCCTGCTGGATTGTTCAACTACTAACACATCCGCTGCTGGCGCAGTCCCACGGTTTTCGATGATCGCGCGGATTTCATAAGGAGCATAAGCAGATACACAGTTGCTTGAATTGCCCGGGATGCCCTGCATCCCAAGATAGACGCTTGAAATGACAAGGTCGGGCAGATTGGTAGAAGGTGGTGTACTCGGAGAGGTGGGAGAGATTACGATGGGCTGGCAGGCCGCCAAAGCAATGACTGCAAGAAACTGAAAGAAAGCTCGTCGTTTCATTTTTCTCCTCAATAATCTGCATTGGTTTCTGCCATTAGAGACGGGCCATCTTTTCTTATTGTTCCAACTGCTCCCAAGGCAGCCCAGGAGTTCATCAACAATGATGGACTCCTTTTATTTAACAGGCACCCTCATTTAGGGACAATATTCGAGTGCTCATCTTATCATTACCCACGGCCAGGCAGAAACTGGATGAAACTCGGCAGCGGCGAAGACTCACCGACAAAGAGGAGCCTACGGGAGATTTTTCACTTAGCTGACCAGCATCCACTTTGCATAACGCCCGTGCAACCAGCCGGTGACGCGCACCAGATGCATAGTTAACGTCAACAGGATGAAACCGCCGATGGGGAGCAAATACAAAACCCAGTCAGGGAGATAGATCAAATCCAGCTGAATCCTTATGTTTGGGTTGTTGAGGAGCACCCACCGAAGAGGCGAAAGTAGGAAGCCAACCGCCGTAAGGATCAGCACAGTGTTCAACGTAAAATACACGATCCCAAGCGGCATCTGCAATAGCATATACAGCATGGAAAGCCAGGTATGTTTATCCGTGACCAGTGCCCTCAAACGCTCGAACCATTTCAGCCCTGGCTGCGCAAACAAGGGACGCCGCGGCATACGCTCGCCCAACAGGGCTTCCACGAGACGGCCTTCGAGCAGCGCCAGCCCCTGCACTGAAAGCAGGAAAAGAATGGCGATAGGCACACCGATGATCAGGATCATCAGCCCAATGGAAAGGGAAACCCCGGTTACCACCCAGGTGAAGTAGATGATCCCGGTAACGAACGTAATGAACATGAACAGAAGGGAACCCCAGGTGCGTGGATCGATGTAAACGTTAAAAACGCCGCTCCAAAAAGAATTCGGTTCTTTTACCTGCTTCAATGAAGACGAAGTGCGCCGCTCGATCTCCCCATAAGCCGATGCCGTTTCTTCGGGCGTGCCATACTCTTCAATAATCGTCTTCAACGCCTCGGCTTCGCTCACATTAGAAGCTTTCTCCCGCGCTGCTTCCAGTGCCATGGACAAATGCTCACGTGCATCAGCCAACGCGTCCTGTGTGAGAGCGGCATCCTTCCCCTGCATTTCTTTTTTCAAAGCCTCGAGGTACTCTTCAATTGTATTGAACATGTTATTACCCTTTCAAATTTGCATCCACGAACTTCTTTGTCTGCTTCCAGATTTCCAGCCACTCCACCAGTGCTATATGTCCATCTTTGGTAATTTTGTAGTACCTGCGTGGCGGACCCGAGACGGATGGCTCGACTGTGCTTTCCAGCAAGCCGTTCTCCTCCAACGAACGCAGCACCGGATACAATGTCCCCTGCTTCATCATTGGGATATCGGGCCCGCTTTCTTCGAGCATCTTCGCAATCTGGTACCCGT
>DATGYJ010000023.1:0-3874 GCA_035298105.1 Anaerolineales bacterium
GGGGAGCCAATAGGGAGCATTCCCGATGTGCCTGGGGGCGAGCTGCCGTATGATGATGGCAATCACTCGAAAGGAGATTGACATGGAAAAGCAACTCGACCCCATTATTTTAGGAAATCAACAGGGACGTGCGCTCTGGCATTTCGGCGCCCTGATGAATTTTAAGGCCCTTTCCGAAGAGACCGGCGGTCAGTATTGGGCAGTAGAAGGCTTAGCCGACAAAAACATGGCAGTGCCGGTGCACGCCCACGCCCGTGAGGACGAGATCTGGTTCGTGCTGGAAGGCGAGATCGCCTTCATTCTGGGAGACGAGACCAGAATTGGCGGACCAGGCACTTTTGTCTACATTCCGCGGAATACACCGCATTCGTTCTACGTGAGATCGGCGACCGCCCGCTGGTTTGGGTTTGGACTCAGTGGAAACCTGGACCAGTGGTTCTTCGAAACAGGCGAACCTGCGAAATCCCTGACAATCCCACCACCGCCTCCTGGACCACCCACTGAAGCTGCGATCCAGGCGATCAATGCCAGCCTGAAAGCCTACGGCACCGATACGCTGGGACCGCCACCTAACATGCCCCAATAGAAGTCATTTCGAAACCTTTTTTGAAGCGTCATTGCGAGGTGTCCTGAGCGGAGCGTAGCGAAGCCGAAGGGCAGCCCGAAGCAATCTCACTCCCGAGTAAACGCTTTTTAGTTGCTTTTGAGATTGCTTCCTTACAGGACGCCGCGCAACGTCCTCGCAATAACGAAGATTGTTTTCTTCGAGAGTTTTTATTATTGCGCTTTTGCCAAATTGGCCAATCTCTCTGAATGTTTTATTAATTCTGCTCTCAATTCAGCCGGTTCTCTTACAACGAAGTCAAAGGAAAAGATGGATACTTGTCGCGCCAGCCAATCCAGGTCTTCCACACTGCCGCGCATGATAACTCCGTCTTTGTCTGCCTCCAGAGTACCGAGTACATCAAAGACCTCTTTTTGCGCAGTGTTGATATCCGTCTTGAGCAGCAGCTCGAACGCAAATTTACGAGGTAGAGTCGCGATGGCTTGCATCATGTGTGCCAGCGGATCAAACCCTTCCGGTCGCTTGAACCCGGCCTCGATGGCGTGGATCTGAGTGATGCGGTCCAAACGAAAGGAACGCAAGTCCTGGCGCAAATGACAATATCCGACCACATACCATTTTTGCAGATAATAGGTGAGGCCATACGGATCGAAATCGCGCTCAGTCTCTTCGCCTTGATTGGGATGATATCGAATGTGGACGCGCTGCTGGAGTTGCGCGGCGCTGCTCATGGTGCTGAGCACTACTTCGCTGGGCGGTGCGGACGGAGCCCGGTTTGGGTCGAGCGTGATCGTTTCGGTGAATGCCCGCACACGGCTTTTTAGTTCCAGCGGCATCACGCGTTCCAGCTTGGCGAATGCACTTTCGACAGCCCGGTCGGTATCGGCGAGGTTGAAACGGCGCGCAGAGATCAAGCCGACGGTCAATGCCAGCGCCTCTTCATTGGTGAACATCATCGGCGGGAGTTTAAAGCCCGCCGATAAGACATAGGCGCCATTGCGCCCACGTTCTGCCTCAATCGGGATCCCAAGATCCTGGAGCATGATGATATAGCGCCGCAAAGTGCGGATGTTCACTTCGAGGCGCTGCGCCAGTTCCGCTCCGGACATGCGTCCATGCGCCTGTAACAACGCCAGCACCGCCAACACGCGTGTGGTGGGATGATACATAATGGGCGAGTATACACCCGCGTTTAGACTCTCCCAGTTAGCCGTGAGCGGGGGGTTGGAGCCAATCTCAGGATCTCGGGTTTGCCTCTGAGATGTTTTTTTAGAAATTTTGCAATTTCACTCTTCCAGAGCTTTGATCCTTCCAGCCTCGAGAGATAACTTTCATATGCGCCATCGTCCTGGAAGCCTGCAAACCAGACGAAGGTATGTCCGTCTTGCCGCACGGGCAATGCGGGAAAGGTATTGGGGCTGTCTTCCGTGACAAAATAGGCGAGCAGCGCGGCATCCGCCTCCATCAGCTCGGGGTGAATTGTGTGTTCAAAATAGTTGATGAATTCGGAAGTTGGGGGTTGATTAAACCAATAGATCGTGACAGCCAGGAACCCATCCTGGGTAGCGCGGCTATCTCGCGCAGGTCGCTGTCTGTTTTTGAGCGAGAAGCCGGAGGTCGGGTGAACGGGACGCAATAGCAGCACATTATCCGAATCGAGCATGGTGGCATTGGCCGCGACCCGGTGTGCTTTCCAGACCGGTCCGCTGTAAAACGCGTGGAGCGATTGCGCACGGGCAGCCATATCGTTGAAGCCGCGTAACCAGACGAATTGATCCGGGTCATCCAAATCATAAAATTGACCTATCAGTTGAATACCCACTGCTTCCTGTGTTTCGACAAATTCGCGCTCGAAGAGTTCGATCAGCTCATCCCGCCTGCCCGTATGCAGAGTGTACCGCCTGAGCTCGAGGATGGGCGAATAGATAGAGTTGCTCATACGCGCTCGAATTCCATGATCCAGTTCGTCTCCCAGGTTTTGCCACCATCCTCTGAAAATGCCTGTTCCCATTGACAGAACCTGGCTGTGATCTTTGACCAGATAAAACGGTTGTAAATGTGCCGGTCTTCAAAGACTTCCTGCGAATAGAATTCGCCAATACCATCCTTGAAACCACCAATCATCGGAACATCCAAAGTCCCAGTCAGGTCAGTTGACCAGTAGATGCTCCACTCTTTTGTTTCGGGGTTGAACAAACGCAAAGTGATTGCGTGGACCGGACCTGTTTCCCTTTGAATAAGATTCTCATCCAGGTTGCCCAGCCCGTTCAGGATTTTCCTGCAGAGCATGTCACCCTCAAATTCATTCCAATCCGTTGACCCTTTCAGGCGCTTCCTGAGGCTGCGGTGATGGACCTTCCAGGTTCCGATCAGGAAATCAAAATCATTCCGTCCATTGTTCTGTCTGTCATCGTCTCTTTCCATATCCTGCTCCTTTATACTCGCTCGAATGTATTCATCCAGTTCGTCTCCCAGGTCTTGCCTCCATCGATCGAGAACGCCTGCTCCCATTGGCAGGAATTCGCCGTGATCTTCGACCAGGTGAACCGACAGAAGATGTGTCTGCCTTCGTAGACCTCCTGCGAATAAAATTCTCCAACGCCATCTTTGAAACGGCCAACCACAGGGACATCCAGGGTCCCGCTGGCGCCCGCTGCCCAGTAGATGCTCCATTCCTGTGACTTCACATCGAAGAGGCGCAGCGTGAAGCCGTGGGTGGGACCTGTTTCCCTGTTCATGATCACTTCGTCACAATGGCCTAGTCCGTTCAGCAGCTTCTTGCCGACGGCTGTCCCTTCGAACTCATCCCATTCCGTGCAGCCTTTCAGACGCTCCTTCAGCCGCCGGTGACGCATGATCCAGTTCCCAACCAGGAAATCAAAGTCATTGCGTCCATCGTTTTCAGTCTGCATTTTCTACTCCTTATTGATAAAGTGAATTGAGTTACATATTCAGTATAGAGAGAAATGCGGACAGGATCATTCCTAATTTAGTTTCTGGTGCAAAACTCGCTTACGCCGCCACGGCGATGCATGGCAAAAACTGTTGTACAATTCCGTAAGCCTATGAAACCTGATGATCTTCCGATTCTGCCTTTTGCAAGCAAAAAGAAATGGGCGGACTGGCTCGCCAGGCAGCATGACAAAGCTGTCGGCGTGTGGCTCAAGCTCGCCAAAAAGGATGCGGATATTCGATCCGTGACCTACGAGGAAGCCCTGGACGTTGCTTTGTGTTACGGCTGGATCGACGGGCAGAAGAAAGGCTTCGACGACCAATACTGGCTGCAGAAATTCACCCCGCGCGGACCGA
>DATGYJ010000024.1:0-26519 GCA_035298105.1 Anaerolineales bacterium
CGTCATGTCGGGGGTGATCTCGTAATGCCCCTGCGATCCCCCGGGCGCGACGCGGAAGCCCGTGATGACCTCGTCGAGAATCAGGATCGTCTTCTTTCGGGCGGATCGGCGGTGTAACGGGCGATGTCTTTGGCATGATCGTTGAAATCGTTGAGGTAGTGATATTAATGATATTTGCAGCGAGATAATCAGTATTTGGAGCATCATGCAGCCTTATCCTTTTCGCATTGGCACAACCTCTTACATCATTCCTGATGACATCCTGCCCAACGCGCGTTACCTGGCAGGCAAAGTCAGAGATATTGAATTGATCCTGTTTGAAGTGGACGATGGCCCCAACAACCTGCCCTCACCAGAAGCGATCAATGAACTTTCCCGAATCGCGAGGCAGCAGGATCTGACCTATACTGTCCATTTGCCGCTTGATCTCAAATTGGGTGAGGATGGTTCCGAACGTGACCAATCCCTGGTCAAGGCAGCGCGCGTGATCGATTGCACGCTTGGACTCGATCCCTGGGCCTTTGTGCTGCACCTGGATGGGAAATCCGTCCGTACTTCAACGGACGCAAACCTGATCAAGCGCTGGCAGGATCGGTCGGTGCGCGCTTTGGAGATTGTTTCCGAATGGGCTGGTGGTGCAGAGAGACTGGCAGTGGAGAACCTGGAGACGTACCCACTCGATTTTATTCAACCGGTGCTGGATCGTATCCCGGTCAGTCGTTGCGTCGATATCGGTCACTTGTGGCTGGACGGTCATGATCCCATTCCTTATTTGCAGGCTGCGCTGCCTCGCACCCGCGTCATTCATCTTCATGGACTTGCCGAACGTGACCATCGTTCGCTGACTTTTATGTCACAGGAAAAAGTACGCCCCGTGTGGAATGAGCTGATCCGCGCGAACTATACGGGTGTGTTGACGCTTGAGATGTTTTCGGAAGAGGATTTCATTTCCTCATTGGAAATGATCGAGAGATTATCCCCATGACTGCAAAGACACTGATGATACAGGGAGCCAGTTCCTCTGTGGGGAAAAGCCTGCTGGTCACAGCCTTGTGCCGTATCTTTGCCCGCCGCGGATTGAAGGTGGCTCCATTCAAGGCACAGAACATGTCCAATAACGCCGCGGTCTGCCCGGACGGTTCTGAGATTGGTCGGGCTCAGGCTCTGCAAGCTCACGCAGCAGGGCTGCCGCTCTCTTCTGACCTGAATCCGATTTTGATCAAGCCTGAAGCCGACACGCGCAGTCAAATTGTCCTGGATGGACGACCGTTCAAGTCTCTAAGCGCATACGATTATTACACTTATAAGCAAATCCTGTGGGAGCATGCAACGGCCGCGTTGGACCGTTTATGTGCGCAAAATGATCTGGTCCTCATCGAGGGGGCAGGCAGTCCCGCCGAACTGAATCTAAAAAGAGGTGATATTGTCAACATGGCCGTTGCGCGCTATGCAAATGCTCCGGTATTGCTTGTGGGCGACATCGACCGCGGTGGTATCTTTGCTCAGCTCCTTGGAACACTATGGCTGCTCGAACCTGAAGAACGTCAACTCGTGCGCGGGTTTTTAGTCAATAAATTTCGTGGCGATATTCGCCTCTTTGAGGAGGGTGTTCGCATATTGAAGGAAAAGTCAGGCCTTCCGGTGTTGGGCGTAGTTCCGTATCTCAAGGATCTAAACTTGCCCGAGGAGGACGCGGTGGTTTTAGATCAACCGCAAGTTGATCCGTTTGACCGCTCAACCTCGATTAGCATCGTAATTATTCACCTGCCATTGATTGCAAACTTTGATGATTTTGACCCATTTCGCAATGACCCCGGAGTGCAGGTACGCTATGTTGCAAATGCCTCCGAAATTGGGCAGCCACAAGCCATCATTCTGCCAGGGACCAAGAGCACGATGGCTGACCTGTCCTGGCTGCACGAACGCGGTTTTGACCGGGTGATTCGAGAGCACGTTCAAAGAGGTGGTTCGTTGGTCGGCATCTGTGGCGGTTATCAAATGCTCGGCCAAAAGATTCACGATTCTGAACATGTCGAATCTTCGAATGATCATATCGAAGGATTGGGTCTTCTGCCAACCGAGACATTCTTCATTCCAGACAAAGCCACTTATCAGATCCATGCACAGGTGGCAGGACAAAACGCGTGGCTGGCAGGTTTATCTAAGTATGATCTGCAAGGCTACGAGATCCATATGGGGCGCACAAACAGTGTTTCACCCTGGCTCAAGATCGACAGGCGTAATGGGATGCCTTGCGAAATTTCTGATGGTTCCATCTCTGCAGATGGACGGGTCTGGGGTTGTTATTTGCATGGATTGTTCAGGAATACTGCGTTGCGCCATGCCTGGTTAGCCAGCCTGGGCTGGATCCCTGATGATCAGTTAATCGGTCCGCGGGCGATTGACCAGCTTGAGAAGTCTCTGGCTTATCTGGCGGACGAAGTAGAGGCGGCAGTGGATATGAATGAGATTGAGCGAATGATATGAGTAGATTAACCTTGATCCTTGGCGGCGCTCGCAGCGGCAAATCATCCTACGCTCAGAGTTTAGCCGAACAAATTGGCAGGCCTGTCACCTTCATTGCTACCGCGCAGGCACTGGACGAAGAGATGTCCAGGCGCATCCAAAAGCACCGTACCGAACGGCCTGCCAATTGGGAAACACTTGAAATCCCACTTAATGTTGCAGCGCATGTACAACAAACACATTCAGATGTGGTGATTTTGGACTGCATCACCTTGCTAATCAATAACTTGCTTATGCAGTTTGTGAAAGACGACCTTGTAGATGAAGTACCCTTCAAAGAGGCCGTTCAGAAGGAAATAGATGAATTGGTCGGAAGCATTCATGAACAGGACCTACATTGGATTATCATCTCGAACGAAGTGGGCTTGGGACTTGTCCCGCCCTACCAGATGGGACGTGTCTATCGCGACTGGTTGGGCTGGGCGAACCAATGCCTGGCGCGTGAAGCGGATAAAGTCATCCTGATGGTGGCAGGCATACCGACTGTCATCAAGTAGGTCACTATGAATATTACGATCGCTCAAATGGACAAAAGTACCGTTCAAGATATCAACAGGATTGACACCTCTTTCGAAGTGAACTCAAAATTCATATTGTTCGCAGAAAATGGAAAGATCAGTTATTCCCTGATCGAGGTGCCTCCATATACCAAGCAGTATGCTTCTGATGAAATTGATTTCGGTGATTACATCTCGGATCCCCAAAACGCGATCTTCCTTGCGTATGTGGACAACGAACTTGCCGGACAAATCCGGATCAGGAAATATTGGAATGGATATGCCTATATTGACGACTTCGGTGTTGACACCAGACATCGCCGTCAGGGTGTTGGAGGTGCGCTCATGGGACGCGCCATCGAGTGGGCCAAGTCACAAGGGTTTCCCGGTATCATGCTGGAAACCCAAAACAACAACGTCGCCGCTTGCCGTCTCTATGCGAGTTGTGGTTTCGAGTTACGCGGCTTTGACACACATTTGTATAAAGGGCTAAACCCGGCTACGGATGAAATTGCCCTGTATTGGTATTTGATGTTCTAACTTTATCGCGCTGAGCCTGTTCGTCGGGCACGATTTGCTTAGCAAATCGAACTGCCCGATGAACAGGTTGCTCTACGAAGAAAAACCATGTTGAAAATACTCTCCCTCTCTGTCGATTACGGCGCTCGCCGCATCCTGCACGATGTTTCGTTCGAGGTGCAAAGCGGCGAAGTCCTGGCACTGATCGGACCGAACGGTGCGGGCAAATCTACGTTGGTCCGGGCAGTGAGCGGTGTTATTCCCATCGCAAGCGGACAGGTCCGCACGAATGGAGATGACTTCGCGGCGCTTTCAACGCTGCAGCGCGCCCGATATGTTGCTACCGTTCCACAGGCAGTATCCATGCCTCCGGCGTTTACCGTTTGGGAGACGGTCCTGTTTGGGCGCACACCCTATCTCGGGTTTCTTGGTCAACCCTCCCAAAAAGACGAAGAGATCACGCGCCAGGCACTCGCACGGGTCAGCGCGCTGCCCCTGCTTGACCGGCGTGTCGGCGAGCTCTCAGGGGGAGAACAACAACGCGTCTTATTAGCGCGGGCATTATGCCAGTCCACGCCCATTCTTTTGCTCGATGAGCCTACCGCCCATCTCGATTTGCAGTATCAAGTCAGTTTATTGGAATTGGTTCATGAGCTGGCACATCAAGATCATCTCGCTGTGCTGATCGCGCTGCATGACCTGAACCTGGCCGCGCATTATTCGGACCGCGTTGTTCTGATGGTTGCAGGCAAAATCAAAGCCATGGGAAGTACGCAAGAGGTATTGCAGCCGAAATTAATAGAAGAGGCCTATTGCCTGCCGGTGCAGGTCATCAAGCATCCCTTTTTGGATATCCCGCTCGTGTTGCCCAATAAGAAATGATCTGTTCTGAATAGAAGCAACAAGAAGTGAAAAAAGAGACCTCTGGCAAGAGCAGATCGCGCCAGAGGTCTTTTATGTTCGAGAAGGAACGATAGGAAGCGAATCCACTCATCCCGCTGCCTGATGCCAGGGAGGAGAAGTACCAAATGAAACTGCGAGTGTCCATCCATTCTTTTGTCAAACCTTACCCGGCTGGCCCATTCGCTGCTAATTCGCTCATCCGCCGCTTGGCCTCTAACCTGTCTAAATAGTGCTCATAAGGTGCCTATATGCTGCCTATATCCTGGCTATATCCTCCCTTCGCTTCTCCTTCGTATAGGTGTGCTTCCTATTTCTTCCTTGACTTAAGCCCACATCTCATGCTATATTGCACGAAATATCAAGAGTTGTGCAATGTGTGCAAAATGTCTGAACGAGAGGCCGTGAATGTCTGACAATGACGAACGCCAGCAGCAGATTCTCGATGCGGCCGAAGCCGTCATCATCAGGCTGGGATATGACAAGACCACCATGAGCGATATTGCAGAAGAAGCGGGCGCGAGTCGCAGGACAGTCTACCTGTATTTCAAGGGGAAAGAAGAACTTTTCGAAGCGCTGCTCTACCGTGAATATTTGCAATATGCCCTAACCTGGCTGGAATATCTCGAGGCAGATCCGCGCGGTGGGTCTCTGGGTGGATCCTACCGGGCGCTCTTTCACGCCGTGAACCGTCATCCCTTGTTCGCCGCCATGCTGAGGCGCGACCGGCGCGTGATGGGCAACTATCTGCACAAGCGAGACAACCTCTTCGCCCAAATGGTGGCCGGAGTGAACACGCCCGATTTCATTCAGGCGCTGCAAGCAGCGGGGGCGATCCGCCAGGATATCGATGCGGCTGTGATCGTCCACCTCCTCGAAATCTTGTCGTATGGCCGGTTGACCATCGGGGACTTCAAACCGCTTGACCAGTTTCCCTCCGAGGATGCGGTTACGGAAGCACTGGCTGACATCATGGATCGCGCGCTGCTGCCGGAAGATGGCGGCAACAGCGAAGCAGGGAAAGTCATTTTCCGGCAGATTACCGCAGCGGCGCGCGCACAGATGGAGCGGGTCAAACAGGCAATCGACACGAAGCAGACAATAAACCATGGAGCGATGAATGACAGCCGAAAAGATTAAATTCACAAAAGAAAAAGAAACGATGCTCATGACCTTGAGCGGTCGAGCGATCCAGAGCCAGTGGAAGAATCCCATCTTGCGCGATCCCTGGGCGGAAGAGGCGATGCGGCATATCGACTACGACATCAGCAAGACCTACCAGGGAGTGGGCTCATGGAGCATGTGGAAAGATATCGGACCTACCATCATCGCCACGCGCGCCGCGACCTTTGATCTGCTCACGAACCGCTATCTGGCCGATCACCCGAAGGCGATGGTGTTGCACGTGGGCTGTGGCATGGACAGTCGTGTTTTCCGAGTCGATTCGCCTGCCAGTGTCCAGTGGTTCGATGTGGATTACCCCGATGTGATCGACCTGCGCCGCCAACTGTTTCCCGAACGAGACGCTTATCACCTGATCGGTGCACCGCTCTCGGATTTGCGCTGGTTGGACGAGGTTCCACGGGACCGGCCCGGGCTGCTTGTCGCCGAGGGGGTGCTGCATTACATGAGCGAAACAGAGGTGAAAGCGCTCCTTAATGCGGTGGTGGCTCACTTCCCGAGCGGTCAGATGATCTTCGACCTCTGCAATTCAATGATTGTGAAAAGAGCGGGCTCGAACGTCGGGGGCACAGGTGCTACCTACAAATGGGGCCTGGATGATCCCCAGGACATCCGGCAGCTTGAGCCCAGGCTGGAGCTGATCAAGGAATATAAGGCCAGCGAGCTGGTGGCGTTTGACCGGTTCCCGCTTTGGCTGCGGGGCCTGTTCCGCGCGATGGAGGTCAGCCCCGCGCTGCGGCGGATGGAACGTTTAATCGTCTACCGATATTAGAATGCAAGCTCCGAATCACGGTCCTGAGCAGTGTGAATCGGAAAACCACTCCTTAAATTTGTTCAATCGGTAAAGCTGTGAAGAATTCCCAGTCCGAAGGTGTTGGCAGGCTTTGCTCTGCTAAGGTACTTGACCGGCGTGCCAGGTTTTCAGCAGCAGAGCGCCGGACTCCCAGGTCAGCGGGTTAATGACAAGTACCGCTGCCGCGATCGGTAAATGTGGAACCGGCAACAGGTACAAATTGCCAGTCATAACCGCCGGGGCGCAAAGTCAATTCCAGGACACCATAGGTGGAATTGTTCCGAACCTGGCTGGTGGATAGAGCCGTCCCAAACGGATAGAGGCTTGCTCCTCCGGTGCCAACCACAATTTCACGCAGACCAGGCGAAGCTGCCGCTCCGGACGCATTCATCTCGGCGAAGCGCTCATAATTGTGTTCATGACCGCTGATGATCAGTTCGGCCCCGGCATCATAAAGCACCTGCCAGAGCGTTTGCATCGCTGAACTACTGCCATGATTGGAACCTGATGACCAGCGTGGTTTGTGCCAGTAAGCCAGCACACACTGGCTGGGGTTTGCCGCAAGATCGGCCTGTAACCAGGCCACCTGTGCGCTCGTGGCCGATACAGCCAGCTCGGAGTTCAAAGCATAGATGCGCCACGCGCCGAGATTAAAAGCATAATAAGCCGGAACGTTATTGAAATATTGGAAATAACCGGCTGCGTTCAAAGTGAGATATTCATGGTTGCCCGGTACCGGCCTGGTCCTGGCTTTGTGCCGTCCCCAGGTGGGATCATAACAGTTGAGGTACTCGGTATAGCTGCCATCTGTATAAGCATTGTCGCCGGCCGTGAAAACGGTCCCGGAAATGTTATCCAGCAGTTTCGCCGTTGCCTCATCGTTGTTGCTGCTGCATGTGGAGATATCGCCGGCACCCACAAAAACAGCGCTACTTGATGAAGTAGGCGTGAGAGTAACTGTTGGGCTACTGGTAGAAGTCGGCGTAAAGGTGGACGTCTCTGTGGGAGACGGCGTAAGCGTTGAAGTGGATGTGTCAGTAGACGTTGGAGTTAAGGTGTCGGTGGATGTCGGAGTTAACGTGTCAGTAGACGTCGGAGTAGATGTTTCAGTGTTGGTTGGTGTATTTTCAGCGCTGCTCAGTGTGATGACCAACTGAGGAGGCTGCTTCCCCTGACGCGAAGAGAAACGGACCCCATCGCTGCTGTCAGCCGCGAGTACAAAACTAATGGTTCCATTTCCCGTCACCAACGGGGTCACATCGTATTCCACCCAGGCGTTGGTCCTGAGAGTGCCCTTATTATCGGCCGCCTGGCTCGTGCGGGCCGGTCGATTATTCCAATTGAGGCCGGTTTCCGCCCAGGCTGCCTCTGTTGCGTAGACGGCGGGGCCATTCCTGGTACCGTTCGTCGTGGTATAGAGGCGCAGCCGTGCATTTTGGACCGTGCCAGAGACGCCCGTGACGGTGAAGCGGAGGAAACTCTCAATATCGGGATTGCTCGCTCCATTCACCTGCAAGGACGAGGCAATCCCATAGTTGGTACTGGGGCTGGACTGTTTCACATAGGCATCGGCATCCGGGGTGAAAGTGAGGGTGGTGGCGGTCTGAGCATCGACCCTGTTGACAACGACAAAGCCCCTTTCAGCAGGCAATCCATTGAGCGTCAGCAACAGTGTCAAAGCGCCCGTGCCAATGATCCTGAGCGATCGTCTGTAAGCGGTTGCAAATTTTGTCTTCGACAAAAATTGTCCTGCTCTACCTGTGATTTTCATAGATCTACTCCAACTCTCTGCTCCATCCATATCCCGAATGGAAAGATGCTCAAGGAAAGTATATCGCTCAGGAAACGTACGCCTCATGATCTGAATGACAGACCCAAATATAAATAAGTTGAAATTAAAATGAGCAGTATTGCGAAGTGCGATTGAGTTCGTTGTATATCTCAGGCTACAGCCGCAAAGCAGCGGGCCAGAGATATCAGTCCATCCCCTCTTTAGGTTAAAGCGTCCTTCCCGTAAAACGGGACGTCAAGGCTCTTAAAAGTATATATCGGGCGGCAGGCCATTTAACATTGCCAAATCATGGCAATTGCCCCGCCGGCATTGTTCAAAATAGCACTATTAAAACAAAGACTTCCGAGATTTTTATTAAACACTCGGAAGTCTTTGCATAGCCTCAAGTGGAAGCACCAGCTACTTCCCGTGGCATTCAGTGATTCACTTGTGTTATGTACGCAAAGTACCTTCACCACAGACTCTCTGCGCACGGCACTCTTCGAGTATGCTTCGCGAAATTCACAAAGATAATTTAAGGGTTTTCTCCGTGTTCTCGGTGCAGTTTATTATCCCCTTCAGGGGACTGTGATGACGCTGTACAGCGTGCGTAAACTGAGTGATTCAATGAATTAATGACAGGTGCCGCTGCCGCTATCGGTAAAGGTCGCACCGGCAACAGGCACAAATTGCCAGTCATAACCACCGGCGCGCAGAGTCAATTTCAGCACGCCAAAGCTGGTATTGTCTCGAACCTGGCTGGTTGATAGTGGAGTCCCAAACGAGTAGTGGCTCATGCCTCCGGTACCTGCAACGATTTCGCGCATTCCGGGCGAAGCTGCCGCACCCGTTGCATTCATCTCTGCGAAGCGTTCATAGTTATGCTCATGACCGTTGATCACCAGCTCGGCGCCTGCGTTATAAAGGATCTGCCAGATCGCCTGCATTGACGAGGTGCTGCCGTGAGTGGAACCTGATGACCAGCGCGGTTTATGCCAGTAGGCTAGGACACATTGGCTGGGGTGTGCGGCAAGGTCAGATTGCAACCAGGTCGCCTCCGCTCCGGAAGCTGAAACATCGATCTCAGAATTCAGCGCATAGATCCGCCAGGCGCCCAGGTTATAGGCATAATAGGCAGGGATATTATTGAAGTATTGGAAATAACCGGCTGCGCCCGAGGTGGCATACTCGTGGTTGCCGGGCACTGGATTGGTTCGTGATTTGCCCCGTCCCCAGGTCGGGTCGTAGCAGTTTGTATATTCAGTAATGGTCCCACTGTCATAGGCGTTATCTCCGGCAGTAAAGACCGTGCCCGAGATGCTATCCAGTAGTTTGGCGGTAGCCTCATCATTGTTGCTGCTACAGGTCGAGATATCGCCCGCTCCCACAAGGACAACACTACCTGAGGAAGGAGTTGGGCTTGCAGTTGGAGTTCTTGTCGGTGTGGCAGTCTGGGTTGGGGTAAAGGCCGAGGTCGGAGTCCGCGTTGGAGTAAATGCGGAAGAAGTAGGAGTTCGGGTGGCTGTCGGCGTCTGACTGGGATTGCCAGCAGGAGTTGAAGTTCGAGTCACTGTGGGTGTTGCTCCTGTTCCACCCTGGGTTTGCACAATGAGCTGCGGAGCATTGGCCCCTGACTCGCGGCTGGCGAGGCTGAGTGCCGTGCTGCCAGAAGTGGTCAGCCCCAAATTATATGTTCCGTTGCCTGTAATATATGTGGTGATGTTAACACTTGTCCATGTACCACTGCTGACACTGCCGGATGACCCGAGTACACTGCCAACAGGCGGAGCATTATTATAAGTAAGGCCGGACTCGGTCCAGGTATTATCACTTACACTGTGAGCATCATAGCCAGAGCTTGCCGCACTATTGGCATAGACCCGCAAGGTTGCACTTGTCACAGTGCCGGACAACCCCTGTATATTGAAACGCAGATAACTGCGCACATCCGGAGAGCCATCCACCCGTATCTGGGTTGCTGAGCCATAATTCGTACCTGGATTGGAAGATTCTACATACGAATCGGCGCTGGCTGTGAAAGTCAAGGTGCCGCCCGCAGCTGTGGGGGTACGTGTCGATGTCGCAGCCGATAGCGGAGTAGGAGTGGATGTGCGCGTGCTGGTCGGTGTTGAGCCGGACGGTAAAGTGGCAGTACGTGTGGGAGTGCGAGTGGAGGTTGCGGCGGCGGCCTGAGTGGCAGTTGGCGTATTTGTACTGGTGTTGAATGTGATCACCAGCTGCGGCGGATTGTTGCCTTCACGTGAAGAGAACCTGGCTACATCGTTGCCATCTCCAACGAGCACAAAATTAAATGTTCCGTTGCCCGTTGCCACGGCTGCGACATTATATTCCACCCAGATATTTTTATTGATGGCACTCTTGTTATCAATCACACCGCTCGTGCGGGCCGGACGATTATTCCAGGTGAGTCCTGTTTCTGTCCATGTGCTGTTGGTTGTGTACATTGCCGGACCGTTCGTCGAGCTGTTTGTCGAGTAGACCCGTAACAACGCACTTTGGATTGTGCCCGTTACCCCGGTGACTGTAAAGCGAATATAGCTTTCGGCATTGCGATTGCTTGTGCCGTCCACCTGAAGAAAATTGGATGTCCCCTGATTTGTAGTCGGGTGGAGCTGTTCGACATACGCATCAGCATTCGCGGTAAAGTTCAGCGTGCTGGCAGTTTGAATGCTTTTTGACTGTCCATTCAGGGATTTCGCAACGATGGGTGCCGATACACCCGGCAGTCCATTTGCCGTCAGGATAAATATCAGCACGAGAATTTTGAAAATCCTGGTCGTGACGGACCTGAGCCTGGCTTTTCCTCGCAGCGACGATGGCTTAGCAGTATATCTAAACGTCATTTTATCCTCCAGGTAGCTTTTCCATTAGAGAAATGGATGGAAAGAATCTGAGCAAGATCGTGTAAAGAACGGTCTTGTACAGTTAGCCCAGCTTGGCGATAAATTAAGCTATGTTATGTGGGGGCGGTGAATTGACAACAAAATAGACTAGAGCTGGAACGCGCAGCCATGTGGATAGCGATCGGGTGCGCTGCAAACCTCAGGCACTGTCAATCAACAAGCCTGATGGCAGAATGTTTCCCCCTGGGCTAAAATCTTCACAAAATAAGAACTTTACTAAATGCCTGACAGTTTGTTTCAAAAGTAATCAGTTGGTCGATCGCGCAGCATCCCTCTGGGATCGCGAACGCTGTCCCTGCGGACAGCAGTCCCTGTGAGACTGTGCAGCGTGCAGTGCTCTCCAGTAACATTCGACCTACTCGACCACCGAGGATTGCTGAAAATCAAAAGTGCCAGGCAGGTAGGGACTTTAATTACTAAGAATAATAACGAGCCTAAACGATATTTAACATTATTAAATCATGTTAATCGAGATCACGAGTGACCAGTACATTAGTACTAGGAGAGTATTGCTTAAGTCTTTGTCACCCTCTTTTTTGTACACGGACTTCACGGGAGACACGGAAAAGCGCGGCCTTTTAGAGGGTCTTTCCATGAAAGCCAGCACAATCCTTGCATCGCCGCTGCGACTTTGCCCGTCTCCTAAAAGGTCTCTAAGAAACAGTCGCTAAAGGATGTGGAAAATAAAAACTTCCAGGCCTTGCAAGGCGCCTGGAAGTTTTGACTATCAAACTACAGGACCAAGTAAATACCGAGCTAACTCCACCGCCACTTCGTCCCTTCTTTGGTGTCTTCGATCGCCACCCCCAGTTCTTTCAATTGGTCCCGGATCAAATCAGAGAGTCCCCAGAGTTTCTGCTTGCGCACTTCGCCTCTGACCTGCACAAGCAAATCAATGAATTTATCTGCATCGCCGGAGCCCTGTTTTTCCTGCAGACGCAAGCCCAGCACGCCGGTAAGTTCGCGCAGCGTAGCCTGGGCAGGCTGGAGTTGGTCAGCGGTGGCGCCATTGTCGCGGGCGGTGTTGATCGCTTTAACAAGTTCATGCAGTGCGGCCAGAGCCACGGGCGTGTTGAAGTCATCGTCCATGGCGTCCGTGAAGGATTGCTGGGTCGACTCAGCCTGGGTTGCCAGCGCGGAAGCAGCTTCAGGAGAGAGTCCCTTTGCAGAAGCGGAAGCAGGCCGAAAGGCGGATTTGAGGCGCTCAAGCGATTTTTGGGCGGCATCCTGTGTCTCTTCATTGAAGATCAGGGGCGCACGATAATACCCGCTTAGGACGAGCATCCGCATAACATCGGCATCGCGCTTCTTCAAAAATTGCTTGATGCTGACCATGTTGCCCAGTGACTTGGACATCTTCTCGCCGCCAAGTTGTAACATCCCGTTGTGAACCCAATAACGCGCAAAGGGTTTGCCTGTGTAGGATTCGGTCTGGGCGATCTCATTCTCATGGTGCGGGAAGATCAAATCATTACCGCCGCCATGGATGTCGATCTGTTCGCCGAGTTCGGCCAGGTTCATGGCAGAGCATTCGATGTGCCAGCCGGGCCGGCCCTTGCCCCACGGGCTCTCCCAGAAGATTTCTCCGGGCTTGGCGGCTTTCCATAAGGCGAAGTCCATGGGATGTTCCTTCGCTTCGCCGACTTCGATACGCGCCCCCGCCTGCATATCGTCGAGTTTGCGACCGGAGAGTTTGCCGTAATCCTCATCTCTGGTGACGCGGAAATATACATCGCCATTTTCAGCCGCGTAGGCATAGCCTTTTTGGATGAGTTCCTCGATAAATTTGAGGATCAGCGGCATTGTCTTGCTGACCTGCGGGTTTGAGGTGGCCGGCAGGACATTCAGGTCGTTAAGATCGCTCGTGTACTCCTGAATGTAGCGCTGAGAGAGTTTGAGCGGATCCTCACCGAGCTGGTTAGCGCGGTTGATGATCTTGTCATCCACGTCGGTATAGTTCATCACGTGCTTGACTTTATAGCCGCGATATTCGAGATAGCGGCGGATAATATCGAACACGAGTGCCGACATGGCGTGACCCACGTGGGCCTCGTTGTAAACCGTCACACCGCAGACGTAAAGTCTGACAGCGTTCGGTTCGATCGTTTGGAAATCTTCTTTTTTGCGGGTGAGGGTGTTGTAAAGACGGATCATATTAATGCTCCGTCATGGCGAGGAGTAAAGCGACGAAGCAATCTCATATTTGATAGTTACCTGAGATTGCTTCGTCGGGTTTCGATGCTTTGCATCTCAACCCTCCTCGCAATGACAGTTGTTACTTCTTCTTCTTCCCGTTGTCTTCTTCGACGCGGGCAAAGATCATACGGCCTGCAGCAGTTTGCAGAACTTTGGTTACCACCACTTCCTTATATTCGCCAATATAGTCGTGCCCGTTCTCAACAACGACCATGGTACCGTCATCCATATAGCCCACCCCCTGACCAAATTCCTTACCTTCCTGGAAGATGTTTAGCGTCAAATGTTCGCTTGGCAAGACCACAGATTTCACGGCATTGGCTAATTCGTTGATGTTCAAAATAGTAACACCCTGCAATTCCGCCACGCGGTTCAGGTTGTAATCGTTGGTTAAGATGGGACATTTCAACTGGCGGGCCAACACCACGAGCTTGTCATCCACTTCGCGGACACCCTCGGCATCGATGTCACTGATGCGGACCAGGAGTTTGGGCTGTTTCTGCAACTCTGCCAGCACTTCCATACCGCGGCGTCCGCGTTGGCGGCGTAAGCCATCCGGTGAGTCAGCGATATATTGGAGCTCGTTCAGCACAAAGCGCGGAATGAGAAGCGTGCCGGGCAGAAATCCCGTTTTGGCGATGTCGGCCACGCGTCCGTCGATGATGACGCTGGTGTCGAGTAAGATTGTCCGGTTGAGATTTGTCCAGGATGATGAACCGCCGCCTTCGTTGCGCCCACTCATGGTGCCTACCAACCCCATCAGGTCCCCCTGTCTCATCACAAATAGAGAGACGCCGAAGTAGGAAAAAGCGATCACGCCAATAAACGGCAGGATTTGCCCAAAGGGAGCGGGCAGGAGAGAGAAGGGAAAGGCAAGCAGAGCAGCAGTGAGTAGACCGACCATCAACCCCACCAGCCCGGCAAAGAGCGTCTCTGCTGACATGCGTCCAAGCGCCCGGCGGATGGCTCGGGAGGGACGTGTCGTCACATAAGGAGTTAAGACCAGCCCGGCAAGTACGCCGATCAGCCCAAAAACGGTCCTGTAAAGTAGTTCCTGTCTGGGGTCAAATGGCTCGATTCTGGAGGCCCACCCCCCAAATGACCATCCTAAGAATGCGACAATCACCATGCCCACCATACGGAAAATAAATTCTACGCTAAACTTCATAAAAACTCCTTAATAAGTCCTAGAGAATAAAGCCAGTATGATAATAGCATGGCTGAAGTGCATAGTCAACCAACTTATATAATCTTCATATAGAATTGTTATAATCAAAAACACCTATAATGATAGACTACTTTGGACTTAAAACACACAATGACTCTCACAGATACCCTTAACCGTCCCTTGCGCGACCTGCGAATTTCTGTCACCGACCGCTGTAACTTTCGGTGTGTTTATTGCATGCCCAAGGAGGTTTTTGGATCAAATTATCAATTCCTTCAGCGCGATCAAATTTTGACCTTCGAGGAGATCACCCAGCTGGCTCGGATCTTCGCCCGGCACGGTGTTCATAAGATCCGGCTCACCGGTGGTGAGCCCCTGGTCCGCCGTGATCTGCCTCTCCTGGTGGGGATGCTTGCTGAAATCGCGGATCTCGATCTGACCCTGACGACAAACGGCTCACTGCTTGCCAGGCAAGCGCCTGCCCTGAAAGCTGCCGGTCTGAAGCGTGTCACCGTAAGCCTGGATTCATTGGATGACGAGACATTCAAGGCCATGAACGATGTGGATTTTCCGGTGGCCAGGGTGTTGGAAGGGATGGATGAGGCTGCCAGGGTCGGTCTGGGACCGGTCAAGGTGAACATGGTGGTCAAGCGTGGTATGAACGAGGCGAGCATCCTGCCGATGGCCCGCTTCTTCCGTGAGAAGGGTTATATCCTGCGCTTTATCGAGTATATGGATGTCGGTCATACCAACGGCTGGCGGATGGATGATGTGGTTCCGGCGGCGGAAATTATCAGGACGATCAACGCCGAAATGCCGGTGGAGCCGCTCGATCCGAATTATACCGGCGAAGTCGCTGAGCGCTGGCGTTACAAGGATGGGAGCGGCGAGATTGGCGTGATCGCCTCGGTGACACAGGCCTTTTGCCGGACCTGTACACGCGCCCGGCTTTCCGCTGAAGGGAAACTTTATACCTGCCTGTTTGGGGTCAAGGGACATGACTTCCGTGCCCTGCTGCGCAGTGGAGCCAGCGATGATGAAATTTCCCAGGTGATCGCGCAGGTATGGGGGGAACGTACTGACCGCTATTCGGAGATTCGATCTGAAAACACGGTGGCTTTGCCCAAGGTGGAGATGTCCCACATCGGAGGGTGAGAATCCATCCTGAATAGCTCCAGACAGCGTTTCGTGCAGAAATAAAATGGGTGGATACCAACTTCTTTGAGGAGAGGATCAACAATGACCGATGCCCAGAAAGATATGTGGAGTCAGTGGTTGCTCAGTCGTCGTTTTGGCGGTGACTCTGAACGGATGAAAAGAATGTTCGGTTTCCTGTATCCCATTCGAGATGAGGTGTTGAGCCATATCGACTTGGAGGGTCATGGAACTTTGCTGGATGTGGGCTGTGGAGATGGTCTGATCGCTTTTGGTGCCCTGGAGAAATTTGGATCGTGCCGGGTGATCTTCAGTGATATTTCAGAGGATCTGCTCAACCATGCCGAGGCTCTTGCCCGGGAAATGAACGTTCAGGACCGCTGCCAGTTTGTGTGCGCGTCTGCCGATGATCTTTTCATGATTAACGATAATGCGATAGACGCCGTGACGACGCGCTCTGTGCTGATCTATGTCTCCGCCAAGCAGAAGTCATTCAACGAGTTTCATCGGGTTCTGAAAGCCGGAGGGGTGTTATCGATCTTTGAACCGATCAATCGTTTTGCATTTCCTGAACCTCCGAACCGGTTTAGTGGATTTGATGTAACACCAGTTGCTGATCTTGCCCAGAAGATAGTGGCGATCTATCAACGGATCCAGCCCGATACAGACCCCATGGTGGATTTCGATGAGCGCGATCTGGTGGCCTATGCTGAGAGGGCCGGTTTCTCAGAAGTCCATCTCGAGTTGCGCATTGAGGTCAAACCTCTTGAAGCGGTCCATCATTCAGAGGCGGATTGGTCTGCGTTTCTGCACACGGCAGGCAACCCGAAGGTTCCCACGCTGGCAGAGGCAATGCTGGAAGCCCTTACGCCTGCCGAAGCAGAGAAGTTCACAAATTATCTGCGCCCGCTGGTAGAAGCGGGGCGAGGCACGCGTCGCTCTGCCAGGGCGTATTTATGGGCGGTAAAATAAACAAATTCGAGATCCTATCTAAGGAGCCATCATGCAATATCGTGAACTTGGGCGTACGGGTTGGAAAGTTTCGACGATCAGTTTTGGCGCGTGGGCAATCGGCGGCACCTGGGGAGAAGTAAAAGATGACGAATCGTTTTCTGCCTTGCAGCGCGCCCTTGACCTGGGTGTGAATTTCTTTGACACCGCAGATGTCTATGGCGATGGACACAGCGAACAGTTGCTTGCCAGGCTTCGCCGAGAACGCGGTGAAGCCTTTTATGTGGCCACTAAAGCCGGACGCAGGCTGGATCCACATTTGGCAGCGGGATACAACAAGCAGAATCTAACCGCATTCGTGGAACGCAGCCTCAAGAACCTCGCAATGGAAGCGCTTGACCTTCTGCAATTGCACTGCCCGCCAACGGAAGTCTTTTACAAGCCTGAGGTATTCGCTATCCTGGATGATCTGGTGAAAGCTGGCAAGCTGCGTTACTACGGCGTGAGCGTCGAAAAGGTGGAAGAGGCGCTCAAGGCGATTGAATATCCCAACGTGCAAACGGTGCAGATCATCTTCAATATGTTCCGCCAGCGCCCTATGGAACTGTTTTTCGGGGAAGCGCAGCGCCGCAAGGTGGGTATTCTGGCGCGTGTGCCGCTCTCTTCGGGCATGTTGACCGGCAAGATGAGCCGGGTGAGTACCTTCCAGGAGGATGATCACCGGCAATTCAATCGCCAGGGAGAATCCTTTGACCGCGGTGAGACGTTTTCCGGTTTGGATTATGAAATTGGCCTGCAGGCAGTAGAAGAGCTGCGGGCGCTGGTCCCGGCAGGGATGACGATGGCGCAAATGGCGCTGCGCTGGATCCTGATGTCGCCTGCAGTGACCTGTGCCATCCCCGGAGCGAAACGCCCGGCACAGGTGGAAGAAAACGTAGCTGCCGCGGATCTGCCCCCGCTTTCAGCGGAAACGACGACTGAGGTGCGCGCGAT
This sequence comes from Anaerolineales bacterium, assembly GCA_035298105.1. Taxonomy (GTDB): domain Bacteria; phylum Chloroflexota; class Anaerolineae; order Anaerolineales; family Villigracilaceae; genus Defluviilinea. The sequence continues at coordinate 17,576 of DATGYJ010000024.1, forward strand.
CTATGACCGGCTGGTTCGCCCGCAGGTACACCATTATTGGTGAGCCGTGCACCCTGCGCCGTCCCTGGCGCAGGTGTTCACAGAGTGAAATCGTCATTGGGGCGGTGGGGGAGCCAGCACAGTAAACAATGGGACGAGGCATATTGAAATGAAGGAATAATTGATCTTCCCATTGACCTAGAATGTATGTTCTAATATAATTCTCATTCAGAATGTCTATCTGGCAACGTTTGTTGAACCTGATAGGCTTGCGTCCGAAACCCGGCTCTCGTAAGTACGAAATCAGTGAAACTTTACAAGTCACTCTGACAACGATTGCACAGCACGAGGGCCGTCCTGAAGATGAATTACTCCCCGATATCCTGGCCGCTGGCCTCACCCAATATATTTCGAAGGACAAGCTCTGGAACAAGTGGCAGGCTCTGACCGCGCGTGAACAGGATGTGGCGGCATTGGCATGTTTAGGATATACAAATCGAGAGATCGGCAAGCGTTTAAATATCTCGCCTGAAACAGTCAAGGTACGTTTACAAAGAGCGTTGATGAAATTTGGGCTGACTACGCGTTCTCAATTACGCATGCTCTTAGAGGAATGGGACTTTAGCGCCTGGGAAAAGCCCAAATCTAGGTAGCTGAGCGTATCCGCCTCCTAAATCCATGTCCCCCTTTGGGTATCCCCAAAGTATCCCCGTTTCTTACCCGGCGGGGACTTTTTATTTTTATCTATCCCCGCTATTCTGTAGGCATGAATGACATCCTCAAACTCCCGATTGAGCTTACAGAAAAGCGCCGTCTGGTTTTGATCCTGACTCAGGATAAGGCGCGCAACAACAAGACGGACCTGATTGCCAATTTGATCTTGAACGGTCCGCTTTTCATTGTCTCGGGGGATGAGTGGCTTCCCTCCTACCTGCTGCCGCGCCTGATTCGAGAAAGAACTACCGAGATCAAAACAATTCTGGAGTGCCTGCATACGGTCCGAGCTTCCACTTGTTACAGGTTATGGGATTCACTGGCAAGTATTCCCTCTAAAGGTGAGCCGATCCTTGTGATGGATTTTCTGCACACCTTTTACGACGCAGATATTCCTTTGCGGACTCGGCTCTTTCGGCTGAGAGAGTGCTGCCGTGAGCTCAAGCGCCTGGCTTTCTATCGTCCGGTCATCGTGATGACGCAAGAACTGGAGGGTGAAGATTACGAGAAGTTTAGTCCTGCCCTTTTCCCAATTGCAGATAAAACATTTATCCTTGAACCTGAGCTTGAACAGATCTCACAACCCGTACTTTTCTAGCTCCTATGGGTCGTACTCTTCCCTCCACTACACAGATCGCCTTCGGCCTGATCGCAGAATTGAAGCCGTTCTATGGGGCGCTGCGCCTCACCGACCAGCTTATTCTGGATAAATTCTTTGAAGACGCCCTGCAGCACCGCACCGCCATCAGCAACGCAGCGAATTTACTTCCCATGGAAGTGATGCCCTTTGCGATTCTACTGGAGGAGCATAAGCGCAATACCCATATACACAATGAACTCTTTCAGCTCATTGAAGAATTAGAAAACAAGCTTAATTCCCCTCAGCGGGAGATTGCTTCCTTTCCGGATGCTTCGCAATCATCTTCGGCCCGCAATGACATTGGTATATGAAAGAGTATACCGGCTGGCTGTTCGATCTCTATATTCAAAAGAAAGGCATTGTCTTGTGGTTAGTGGGGGAAGATGGAAAGCCGCGTTCTTTTACTCAGCCATTTCCGATTACATTTTATGCCCGTGGTCCCTTTCACCGTCTGCGCCAATTGTGGAAGTTTCTTCGGGCGAAGCCCGTCAGGCTCTATCGCACGGGGCGGAGAGAACTTCATGAAGGAATGAAGGATGTACTGGAGGTCAAGGTACTCAACCCCTCTTTGTTCGATGGATTATTCAAGGAGGTCTATCAGCTTTTTCCCGACCTGCTCTATTATGACACCGATATCCCCCTCATCCTGCGTTATGCCGCTGAGTATGGTGTCTTTCCATTGGGGCATTGCAAGGTGGAAGTCAAAGGAGGTTGGGAGATCTCAAGGATCACCTCACTGGATACCCCCTGGGAACTTGACCCGAAACTGCCTGACTTACGGGTCTTGGAGATCAGACCTGATGTCAATCCCTCTCATGCCAGACCCCAATATTTATCTGTTCATTTCGATCACTTCAAATATCAGCTATCTCTTGATGACTCTCGCCAGCTTCTTTTCTCCCTGAATGGCATCCTGCATCAGTTTGACCCTGATGTGATCCTGACCAGTTACGGGGACACGTGGTTATTTTCCTATCTCGAAGAAATCTCAAAGAAAACTGGTATTCCTTTCAACCCTAATCGCGATCTTTCGCAGTCCATTCGCAAAAAGAAGGAGATCAGCTTCAATAATTATGGTAAATCACACTATCGCGGCGAGCAGGTCCATCTCTTTGGGCGCTGGCATGTGGATGACCAGAACTGCATGACCTTTGGCGATTATGGTTTGCTGGGCGCGATCGAACAGGCACGCGTAACGGGCTTGCCCGTACAGGAAATCGCAAGACGCTCTCCCGGGGCAGGGATCGCCGCCATGCAAACTCTCATAGCTCTAAAACGTGAGATCCTGGTCCCTTACCAACAGCAAAAGGGAGAAATACCTAAAACGTACAATGAACTCATCGAATCTGACCGTGGAGGCCTGGTCTTTGAACCATTGCGCGGTGTTTTCCCCAATGTTGCCATCCTCGATTTTATGTCCATGTATCCCTCCATTATCGTGCAATACAACATCTCCCCTGAAACGGTTGGCGTGAAGGAGGACGTTGGCTTTGAAATCCCTGAAATGGGTATCGGGATCAGTTCACATGAAGGGCTTGTCGCCGCCACGCTGCGCCCCATGGTGAAGAAACGGGTAGAGATCAAGCGCCGTTTGAAAAGGATGGATAAACATGATGAGCGCTATTTCCACTACAAGGCAGTGAAAAATGCGCTCAAATGGTTGTGTGTGGTGGCGTATGGGCGTCTGGGATTCGCCAACTCTACTTTCGGGAGGATTAACTCTCATGAAGTGGTGTCGTTTATTGGAAGAAAAACATTGCTCAAGGCGAAAGAAATTGCAGAAAGTCACGGCTTTACAGTTATTCACACCTATGTCGACAGCTTGTTTATTTGCAAGCCAAACGCAACCAGGGAAGAAGACTTTCAATCCCTTCTGGATGAGATCGAAGAGGTCACAAACCTACCTATCGAAGTGGAAGAGGTTTATTCATGGATGGCGTTTGTCTCTTCCAGGCAGAATCCCAATCTTTCGGTTGCCAACCGCTTCTTTGGCTTACAGGCAGACGGAGAATATAAGCTGCGTGGGATCGCCTGCCGGCGTGAAGATGCCCCTTTATTTGTTGCGAATACTCAATTACAAGTCTTAAAAATCCTGGCCAGAGAAAAAGACGCCGGGCAGCTCACGAACTTGTTGCCCGAAATCTTGAACATATTGCAAAAGAAAATATCGGCTTTGAATCATCGAAAAGTTCCTATCAAAGAATTATTGGTCACACAGACCCTGAGCCGGGAAGTTAGTGAGTATAAAGTACCATCACCTGCAGCGCGGGCAGCAGTTCAATTGCAAGCAATTGGAAAGAATATTCAAATGGGGCAAAGGATACAATTTGTTTATATGAGGACAAACCAGGGTGTCCGTGCCTGGGGCTTACCTGAGCCTTTCAGCCCCACTATGATCGATACTGAGAAATATAAAGAGCTGCTTTTCCGGGCAGTGTATGAAGTATTACAGCCGTTGGGAGTGACGAAGGATGTGCTGAGAAATTGGATGTTTAGCGAAGCCAGTTATTTGGTCCCGCCGGGTTGGCTGCATCACAGGATGGAGATGCCATTGTTTGCAGGGTTGAAGAGGGTGAGGGTAGATAGGATCTAGATGCCGCTCTACCCTTTCGGACGGGAGAGTGTCAGAGTACACTAGCGGGAATTTCAAATAATTAAAGGTGAACACTATGATCGAATCCTCACAACTGTATTTCTTTATGGGTGCGGCGTTGGCTTTGTTACTGGTCCCTGGTCCTGCGGTGTTATACATCACTGCCCGCAGCGCCAACCAGGGACGGCTGGCCGGGTTGGTCTCAGTGCTGGCGATCGAGACGGCAAACTTTCTGCAAGCGTTGGCTGCGACGCTGGGACTCTCGGCCATCCTGTTATCGTCGGCGCTCGCATTCGATCTGGTGAAATATCTCGGCGCCGCGTATCTGATCTATTTAGGTGTTCGAAAGCTCCTGGCGCGTGATGAGGACATAGAGGATGAAACAATCCGGCGGGAGAGTCTTTCACGCATTTACTGGCAGGGACTCGCCATCAACCTGCTTAACCCGAAGACTGCGCTGTTCTACTTTGCCTTTTTGCCCCAATTCGTTGATCCGGCGAGAGGCAATGTCACCATGCAGACTTTCCTGCTGGGTGCCCTCTTTGTGGGCATGGCGATCGTTACCGATAGTTTATACGCGCTATTAGCCAGTTCCCTGGCGGAGAAGTTGAGAGGCAGCCGTCATTTCCGAAAGGGACAGCGCTATTTCGCAGGATTGGTCTACGTCGGTTTGGGGATCACGACTGCATTGACAGGTTCAAAGAAATAGTTGGCTTTCCTGCAAAACGGTCTTTGGATGCATACTATGCCTGGTATCACCCTCGAACGTTCGGACAGTACCGATGCGCAAGTCCTCATTGCCGAACTCGAAAGCGAACTCGCCCCTCTTTATCCATCGGAAAGCCGTCATGGATATAGTATAGAACGGCTGCTCGCTGAGGCTGTAGCCTTCTTTCTCGTTCGTGAGAACGGCACCCCGGCTGGCTGTGGAGGCGTCAAAGTAGTCGGTACGGAGTATGCTGAAGTCAAGCGGATGTATGTGCGACCGCAGTTTCGTGGGTTAGGCCTTGCAAGACTCATGCTGGACCATCTGGCTGACTATGCTCAACGTCACGGTGTCAGAGTATTACGGTTAGAAACCGGCATCCATCAACGCGCGGCCATCGGCTTATACGAGCGCATGGGTTTTCAGCGTATCCCGCCATTTGGTGAATATAAGGAAGATCCTCTCAGCAGGTTTTACGAGAAGCGATTTGACTCATAGCTGTAAGAACTAAGCTATGGTATTTTGAGGCGGACTGGTGGGATGGTTCTAGCTATGTGGGTTTGCAGATCATGATCGCGCTGACAGGTTCGAAGAAGTAATACAAAGCATATTTTTCAATATATGACAAATGACACATGAAATAAGGGAGGGGTTGATATATTATTTTTAACAACAACGGAGTTGGAGGTATAAAATGTCAATATTTAAAAAGCTGTTTGGGCAAAAGGAGGAGACCGCTTCTTCAGGCGCCAAAGGCAGCGAACCAAAATTTGTTCGAAAAGATCGCAACCAGAGTGGGACTTACGAGACATATAGTGGGCGAGATGCGGAAACAGCAAAAGCATTTCTTATGAAGAAAAGAGTAGACGAGCAACAATATTACATCGTTGTTGAGACACCGGAAGGGAACTGGGGGTTGGATGTAAAAGGCCTCTATCTTGAGCGGCTTCTTCCCTTCCAGAAAGAGGTGAGCTCTGCCAAATGCGAGGGCAGTACATGCGGTTTGCCAGATATGTTCGGTCTCCAGATGGCTGCCAGAGGCATCAACGATAATTTCATCGCGAAAGTTGAATGCGGTAACTGCCAGCACCAATGGCAGGATGGATTGCGCTATCAGAATATGACAGTGGTACGATGCCCGCAATGCAAAACGCTTAACAAAGTCGATAGCAGGAATTTCAACGTTGTCCTTGTCTGATCTTGAAATATGACTGAAACCGGGATTGAAAAATTCCGTCAGAAAAACGCGCATAAAGACGCCATCGTTCGAATGCGTTACAGTCCAACGGGCCAGTTTTTGGTTTCTGCCGACCGCAGCGGCGAATTCATGATCTGGCCCGGAGGTAATTCACGCGGCTCCAAGCGCTTTTGCTCTTCTCGTTCTACGCTGACAGATGTTTGGTTTAGCGAGGACGAGAAGTTGTTGTTTATCGGGCACCAGGATGGTCTTCTTCTTATCTATGAGTTCCCGAAAATTGAATTAACAGCAAAAGTGCAACTTAAACCGGATCGATCCGATCCTTCCACAATCCTATCAGGGACCTCCAGGCCAATTTTAGACTATGTCGTCATGGTAGTTTGCCCAGCCGGCTCGCCCAATGTGTATGTTGCTCTTGAATTTCGCGACTTCTTTTCCTTATCGAGAAATAACTTCGAGGTAACCAACAAAAGTCATATTCCAGGAAACATCATTGAGCAAGTCGCCGTATCGCCAGATGGAAACAGGATATTTTTCGGTGATGATCTTGGATACATCTATCGTTTTCTCCTGCCTGATATGAAAATGACCCTGTTTGCCGAGCATCGTGAGCTGGTTAATGGCATGACTGCCTCCATGCTGCCGACGAAAGTAGAGGCCTCGACAGGGATCGCGGCTCTGGCTCTCTCCCCTGATGGTCTGAGGCTTGCGTCTACCAGTTACACGGGAGGAGTGCAAATCTGGGATACGCAGATTGACAGTTCTCAAAAAGAGAATATCCGTGGGTCTTCAGCATATGCGGCAAAAGAACCACTTCAAAAAGGTAGAATGCGGGGAGTTGGTTTTTCACCTAATTCTTCAAGCGTTATTACAGGGAACGACGATGGAACTTTAGAGATTTGGGATTACAGCGCAAAGAGCGTAATTTACCATGCAAATTGCCAGGAAGGCGTTCGATCGCTTGCTGTGTCACTCATCGATTCCAAATGCGCAATTGGGTGTCGGGATGGCAGTATTTTTTTAATTCCCTGGCTTGGGGCTGATGATCCAAAACAGCAAAAAGTCAAAAATGGATGGTTTCAGAAGTTGTTTATATAACAAGGCATTTGAAACCTAAGATCATTATTTGTCTTTCTTGCAGTGGTTAAGTTGGGGATCATGAAAAGCTTAACGTGTTCAAAGAAGTAATACAGAAGCATATTTTCAAGACATGACAATTGACACGTGAAAAAAAGAGGGGAAATGATATATGATTTCTACAAGGGTTTCAATTCATTACGGAGGAAATCATGTTGGAAATTTTGGTACTCATTGTCCTAACCAGGCGCATCGGAACTATTGTGGAACCAAAGGGGTATAAGAGCGGCGGGTATAAATTACTCGCCGTTCTGTTGTGGTTTGGCGGAGAAATCCTGGGGGCCATCATTGGCGCAGTCATCGCTCGCAGGGATGAATCAGCACAGTGCCTGATTTACCTCATCGCTCTGACGGGTGCGGCGATAGGCGGGTTCATTGCCTACGCTATCGCCAAGGCGCGGGCGCAGGCAGGCTCCCCCTTACTGACAGGCTCCATCGGGAAACTTCCTGTTCCTGCAATAATCCTGTTATGGTTAATGTCGAACGTGTTAGCCAGAACAAGTGGGTATTTCACCTTTTCATGGGTTAACCCTTCGTACGAGCAAAGTCTTTTTGTCGTTGCTAATATTGCAGCAGGGCTTGCAGATGGAATGATCGCCGGCTTGTTACAGTGGTTGATCCTTCTGGTGGTAATTCCAAATGCGAACCGCTGGATCCTTGCCGGCTGGGTACTTGCCACCACGCTGGGCTCGGCGATTGCAATCGCTCTCGCTGTCTTTACGCCCCTAACCACGATCGTAGTATTCTTTATCATTTCCGCGGTCAGCGGGTTAGTGTTCGGCTTTCTCCAATGGCTTATCCTGCAAAGGTTTAGCAAAACAGCGATTTGGTGGATCCCTGCCAATGTTGTGGATGGAATAGCAGGTTGGATAGCGGCTCAACTGATTTTGTCGTCTATATCCGGCAATGTTGTTTTTGGCTTGATAACCGGCGTGATTGGCTCAATCGCTTCAAGCATTGCACTCGTTTTCATTTTGACGAAAAATTTGGCTGATTCGAAATCAGTAAGCGATCACCAACCGCTGTCAGCGCCAATCAAAATCGAACCTTATGTGGAAACCCAAAGTACGCCAGGCAGCAGTCAGCCATATGGCAGTGCTGAGAAAGTTGTTTCAGAAATGAAAGGTAGTTCCAGCGCTGCCGAAAAGGCTATCGATCACCAAGTTGAATTGTGGCAGAAAATGGGGTTTACAGTTGGCGGAGTGGAGGCTGCCAAAGAGGAAGTTCGGAGAGCCGAAGCCGCCCGCCCCAACGAGGCCTGGTTCGATGAGACTGTCGATAAGCTGGTCTCGATCTACCGCGCGCATCCGCAGGGATTCGTGAAAGGTACTGGGGGAGCCTCAGAAGGGCAGCTACGTCAGCTTGGCGAAATGCTTCATGAGAAAGGCGGTATGGATTTGATGCTGGCAGCCCACAGGGAGTTTTCCAGCCGGTGTGGGATTTACGGGGCTCCCCGGAATCTTGAGATTATGTGGGACGGTATAGGACCCTGGATGGGCTAGGACCAATGTAAACTTGAGCTTCAAGTAAAATTTCATGTCTCATCCTCTCGGTGGGACATTTTCTTTCCTGTCCCCATCTCTAGTATAATCCGCCGCATGACAATCAAAACGCAATTGAACGAATCCATGAAAGATGCCATGAGGAGTGGGGATGAAGTGCGCAAGCGCACGGTACGCATGGCGCTGGCTGCGGTCAAGCAGGCGGAAGTGGACAAGCGGATTGAACTTGACGATACTGCGGTGATGAATCTGATCCAGAAAGAGATCAAGAACCGCCGTGAGTCCCTAGAGGAGGCCAAGAAGGCAAATCGCCCAGACCTGATCGAGGCCAACGAAGCTGAGATCAATGTTTTGCAGGCCTTCCTGCCGAAAGCAATGCCCGCCGAAGAACTACGCACTCTCGTCCAGGCTGCCATCGCTGAAACCGGTGCAGCCTCTCCTACCGATATGGGAAAAGTCATGAAGGCCGTCATGC
>DATGYJ010000025.1:0-5270 GCA_035298105.1 Anaerolineales bacterium
GCGCGTGGCAATCGAAGGTGAAATGATCCAGCCAAGCAGAAGAGGGGATGCCATGATCAGAGTTGCTGGATGCAGAAACAGCAACAAGATGGAAAATAGAAAGGCTAGCAATGGGGCGATGATCATGGCCTGCCACGCAGATTTCAGATGTAGTCTTTTACCAAAGAGTTGGACGGTATGTGCGGCGCTTACCCATTGAAGCATCCTCCTGTGTGTGATGAATAAGCGTACCAGCGTGGTCGAGATCGCGTCGAAAATAATGAGCGCTTCGTGCGGCAGGAAAATGATCTCAAACAGGGAACGCAGCGCCGCTAAACGCAGGGGACGCGTGGCTACAGTGGATTGCTCCCTGGAGAAGCTGTCATGGAGTTCAGCGATAAAGTTACTAACGATCGGCATCAAATAGGGTGAAAGCGCGAAGAGCATCCATGCCAGACGGGAGCCAGGCAGGAGGAGCCATGCGCTGATGAGCAGCAACAATACGACTGGTGGCAGTAGACTGCGGCGTAAATTATCAAAGAGCTTCCAGCGGTCAATTAGTGAGAGTGTATTCGGTGCCGTACCTTTGGTGCGATGTGGCACCTTATTTCCAAGCCAGGGCAAAAGCTGCCAGTCGCCGCGCACCCAACGATGCAAGCGATCGGTATAGATCAGATAGTGAGGCGGGTAATCTTCAAACAACACCACATCGGTTACCAGTCCACAACGTCCCTGCATACCTTCGAAGAGATCATGGCTCAACAAGCGGTTCTCGGGAATTTTGTCATGCAGGCTTTTTTGAAAGGCTTCGACATCGTAGATGCCTTTGCCTACGTAATTACCCTCGTCGAATAAATCCTGGTAGACATCTGATACCGCGCGCGTGTACAGATCGATGACCGAATCACCTGAATACACGCGTGTGAAAAGGGATTGATTCGCCGCAACGGGTCGCACCTGGACGCGCGGCTGCAGGATCGTGTGACCATCCCTGATCTCTCCTGAGGCAGGATCAAACTCTGCCCGGTTCAAAGGGTGTGCCAGTGTACCGATCAACAGGCGGGCCGCTTCGCGCGGCAATTGCGTATCCGCATCCAGTGTAATGACATAACGGATGGTCGGCAGAATGCCTAAGTCTCCGACTTTAACGGTGAAGGTGGTTGAGTCACTACCGCTCAATAGTTTATTGAACTCTTCCAGTTTGCCGCGCTTGCGCTCCCAGCCCATCCAGCACTCTTCGCTTTCGTTCCAGGTCCGTTCGCGGTGAAAGAAATAAAAAGGCTGATAGCCGTTGTAACCATATTTTTTGTTCAATTGTTCAATGGCTGCCCGGGTGTGTGCAACTGGCTTGTCATCATTGGGCATTTCTTTTTCGGGTGCGTCTGCGAAATCCGTGATCAGCGCGAAGAAAACATTCGGATCGCTATTGCCAATAAAATGACGTTCAATCTGAGTAAGCAGGAACGGTGCATCCCGCTCCGTGGCAAGCAGCCCTGGAATAACGACCATCGTGCGATATTCTGCTGGGACGCCGCGCTCGAAATTCAACTTGGGAAGCGTGCGTGGTGGGATAAGGGATACAATCAGCCCGTTGACGATGTCAATGGCTACAGAAGAAACCGGCAGAATGCTGAGAACTCCTGCGGCAATCAGTTGGAAGATATTACCTCCGGCGCCAGAGGTATATAACACCATAAGGAAACAGGCCAACAGAGTCAAGGTGGCGATACTCCCCAAATAGAAGGCTGTGGCATTCTTTTGGATGAAGCGAATCACCGCACCCGAAAACGGAGGACGAAAATGAATTCGGTTTTCAAGGATTTCTCGACCCTGTGCGATCAAATAGTAGCCAACGTGTTGCTGGCGCGCTGAGACGTCCACTTGCGCCAGTTGAATGGCCTGCTTTGCAACGCCCGCCTCATCCAGCTTTGAGCCATCTGCCAGTGCTTCTACCACGCTACGATAGCGATTGCGCGTCTCGAAATCCATTTGAGCATAGAGGCCAGCCGGGTCATTGCGCAGGATTTTTTCGAGAATACTTGTTGCTTCAAAGAACGCTTTCCAATCCTCTGTCGCCAGTAGCCGCAGGTTCAGGATAGAGTTGGCGACGACGATGTCAGGAGGCGCTGGAGGGGAGTTAGAAGCGGACGTGTCCCGAACGGGTTGCAGTATGGAATCCCGCTTCAGTTTGGTGACCGTTGCCAATGCATCCGCAAGGGATTCCAAAACGGCCAGCCGCAGCATCAATGGCAATGCCCAGATTTCTCCGGTGTTGAGGGGAAGGATTTCCTGGAATATCTGCAGGAAGTTTTTGACTTGTTCGATATCGAGACGTGTGTTCTCCCTCTGTATGTTCGCAAGGGCAATGATGTAGATACGTGCCTGACCATCCTTAGTTTTGGGGAGGCGTTGATAGTAGTCTGCCGGCAAATCTTCTTCTATTTGACGGACTGCCTGTTCGACCACATAAAAATTATCTAATAGCCATTCCGCCGTCTGTGATGTGGAGACCTGGGCTTTGGTAGTTTCATCGAAATAGTCATAGCATTCCTGAAAGAAATCCATAAATTGTTTGAGCCGTGCAGGCAGGGTGAAACTTGTGCGCCGTGGTACACAATTGGCTAACTCTCTGGCCAGTTCAACAATGGATTCTTCAGGTTCGTTATGGGATAACGATATATTCTGTTTTGCAGTTTCGGCTTGATCTACGGGCGCGATGTTTTGCATCGATCAGTGTCCCTTGCTTTCTTTGACTGCCATTTCGGCGGGGGTCTGATGAATTTCTGTATCGGGTAAGTCTTGCATAATCAAAAGGGAGGTACTGCCATAGGCAATAAAACTGGTCGTCACGCTTCCGTAGGGCCAACGTCTCTGGCCTGAATGGCCATGGGCAGCCAGCAGCACCAAATCGGCATTGGATTCTTCTGCCAGATCGTGCAGTACAGCAATGGCATTCTCGCCGACAGAGACGTGAACCTTCAGCTTCAATTCCTTCATGGAGAACTGGGTAAGTAGTTGCTCCAGGTAATGAGAGGCCGCCTGGTAATTCTTTTCGACTAATTTATTGACCAATTCTGCGTCCTCAGCAGCCAGAGGCATCCGGCTGATGATGTGCGGCTTCTCGACGACGCTTTCGAGGATTAACTGAGATTTGTGGAATTGCGCCAGGCCGATGGCAAAGGGCAGGACGAATTCTGAGCGGGGCGAACAATCCATGCCGACAAATAAGCGCTTGTAGCGGATCTTTGTCGTTCCTGTAGATGAAGGTAGATAAGCGCGTACCAGCAGGATGGATTTATAGGAACGCAGCAAAATCTTTTGCACTACACTGCTTACGTTCCATCCACTTAATCCGCTCTGCCCGTGCGTGCTGAGCATGATCAGATCGACATTATTGTTGCGGGCAAAATCAACCACACTGTTGGCAGGATTACCCTCCAGGATCACGAATTCGACGCCCAGAATGCCAGATTTATTGAGTTGGCTAACGATCTGCTCGAGATATTTTTCTGAATTCTGTTTTTGCAGGTGCCATTCTACCGGGTCTACGGCAGTACTTCCACGTCCATTTTGAACCTGCTGCATCACATGCAAGAGGGTGACACGCGCATTGGCCACAGGAGCAATTGCGATGACGTGCGGCAATACACATTCGGCCAATGTAGAGCCATCTAAAGGAACGAGGATATGATTAATCAAGGCGGCCTCCATACCATTCAAAAAAATCAACGATTTAGTGTAATGAGAGCACTGATGCCTGATGAGTTCATTTCCCGCTGATTGAATTATACCCTTCACAGTCACAAATTGCGCCTTTTCACTCTGCGGGAAGCGCAATTCCCTGGCACTGCTCATGATTTGCGAGGCCAATCACGGGCGGTGCCACCATGGTCCCCGACACTTGTGCCGGAACGCAGTGCAGGTGAGCGTAGCGCAGTGGGAGGGAATCCTGCATCACGGCTTTCTCAAGAAAGAAAATGAGTCCGCGAATTATTGCGAATACCCAGAAGACATCGTGTCCAAAGGGTAGTTGCCAAAGTTCGCGGACAAAATGAAAGCTCGCCGGAAGAATGTACTTTTCTCTGATCCTTCTGCCTCGCTCCTTTCATTCGGATCTCAGGATGATCCTGGCGTAATCCTGTACTCATCCTGTACTGATCCTGTACTGGTCTCTCGGTATGCTTTCCTGGAAGCAATTGGACTGTGATGTATTGAGAAGCATGCGACCCCGGTGCAAGGGTCTTGTTTCAAGCTCCCCCTTCCTTCCTATGACGCTGGAGGTCCATGTTTTGTGCCCGGCTCCGCTCTAATACCCTGGCAAAGTTGGAGGTATCTTTGAGGAGACTATAAATCCCGCATATGCCGGACTTGGCAGTCCGGCAGAGCGGAACCAGATAGCCCAGTGCGAGCTGCTGAAAGGGATGGCCAAATCCTGCATCATGTTGGACTTGACAGTCCAGCGCAGCGGAATAATACTGGACTTGGCAGTCCAGTGGAGCAAGATAATGCCGGACTTGACAGTCCGGCAGAGCCATATGCTGCGAGGGATTGCCAAATCCCGTGTACCCTGGAAAAAGAAAACCATGGCCTGGAAGCCTAACTTTGACGCCGATCATTTCTACTTTGTGACTGTTACAGCCGTTGATCATCTATGTATCTTCCGGGGTGATGTCATCAAGCGCATCATTCTGGATACATTTGACTGCTTTCGGCTTCGTAAACGGCTCAAACTGTATTGCTTTGTGATCATGCCAAACCACAATCATTTCATCGGGCAGTTCTCGAAAGATGATCCACTCAGCGATGTGATGCGAGATTTCAAGCACCAGACGTCTGACCGTATTTTGCGCCAACTGAAGGTCGAAAGAGAGAACGATACCTTGAAGAGGCTTGCAGGTAAAGTGGAACGTCCTGAAAAGCAAAATTACAAAGTATGGGAAGACGATTACAACGCCAAAGATATTTTTTCAGCCAATTTTCTTCAACAGAAGATGGACTATATCCACAGCAATCCCTGCCAACCTCATTGGAAATTGAGCGAGACGCCCGAAGATTATCTCTGGTCCAGCGCGAGATTTTATTTTACAGAAGAACCGTGCATCATTCCGATTGATGATGTGCGCAAATGTCTTGCCTAAACGCTGGACTTAGTGCAGGGTAGCAAGAGGCTGAGAGGGATTGCCACACCCCCTGGCACCGGACGCCAGGACACACTTGCGCCGGAACGCAGTGCAGGTGAGCGGAGCGGGAGGGAATCCCGTCTATACTGGACTTGGCAGTCCAGTGGAGCG
>DATGYJ010000026.1:0-7578 GCA_035298105.1 Anaerolineales bacterium
ACACCAGTGCCGACGGCAACCCTTGCCCCGACTGATACTCTAACGGCAACGAACACATCTTTGCCAACTGCAACCGATACGAATACGCCTCTCCCACCTACGTCAACACAGACGCCTACGGATGACCCCTCACTGGCGACAGCGACCCTCATCTCAACGGATGCGCCGACTGCGACTTTTACAGCGACGGATATTCCCTTGCCCACTGCAACAGGGACGGCGACCAGTACTTCCTTGCCGCCCACCTCAACCTATACACCGGCGCCAAGTGCTACCGCCACGGCAACGTTCACGCCTGTTCCACTGAGAACAACCGGATGGCAAAATCCGACCAGGCAAGCAGCTATTAAAAAGAGCGGTGATAGCAATGGCTTTGAGCTGAATGCAGCCAACCTCTTAACCGACAATGGGTTGTTCGCAACCGATGTGAACAGCGGGACAACAACTGCCACAACTTGTACCGATGCAGGCAAGGATCGTCACAAAGCCTACAGTTACAACCTGCCTGTCAATGCAGGCGGGACCATCCGAGGTATTGAGATTCGTTTGGACGCCAAAGCTGACGCGCTCGTTGGTACACCCAAAATGTGTGTTTCCCTCTCCTGGGATAATGGTGTTACCTGGACAGACTGGAAATCCACATCGACGCTGACGGCCAGTGAAGCCAGTTATGTCCTCGGCAGCCCCTCAGATACCTGGGGGCGAGTCTGGACCTCTTCAGAGTTGACGAATGCTAACTTCCAGGTGCGCGTGGTCGATGTGGCAAGTGATATTTCTCGTGATTTCTCCCTGGACTGGATTGCAGTGAATGTAACGTATAACCCCTAACCTGACAACACCAATCTCCGCAGCCTGGTGATGAAGGCACTCAGCTGCGGAGATCTTTTTCGTGATTTCAGGGTCGGCCCAGCAGCGCGCATTATTTCCCTGAGTACACTTCCAACAATTCAACTTCGGCTTGTGGAGCAAATATCAGCACGTTCTCCTGGATGCGCTGTAAATGCGCCTGAACGGCCTGCTCACCGACTCCAGGTGGTGCATAGACGGTGAAGACCGCATTGTGCGTATCGGGGCTGATCTGCGTGCGCTGGTCGGGACCGTAGACAATGCTCGAAATGACCCCGGTCTGATCGCGGATCAGCATGTCGCCAGGCTTTAGAGTCTGTGCTTCTCCACGCAGCAGCGTATACTGCTCGGTCCCGGTCGCCACATCCAGCGTGAGGGGCAGGCGCAAGACATCCAGGTCGTGCCCGGCAGTCAGCAGCATATCCTGCATTTCCGCCATAAACATCGCTTCCACCAGGGCGGCCACACTTGGAATGGATTTCCCCTTGAGGACAATCGACTCGAGCTGCAACTGGATGTGATAGGTCTTCTTGAAACGCCGGTAGTATTCCGCATAAGCCTGCAAGACCGGCTGGCTGGCAATCATGGCACGATCCTGCCCGGAAAATTGAGCGCGCAATTCTTCTTCCAGAGCCGCTTTTTGGCTTTCGAGTGCAGGATCATGCGCAGGATTGGAGACCGAGCGGATGACCAGCACGCCTGCATGTGCTTCGGGATAGGTGGATTTCCAGGTAGATGTGATTTCAAACATTTGCAGCAACTCCGATCAGATCAAAAGACCTTAATTTTTGACCTCAGCCTTGAATTTGATGGATGCCATGATCGCCTCAAAAATTGCGCGGCCCGATTCGTCCCAGCCATTTTTGTGTGTGGAGAGGTTGGACATGGCAATGCCAAAGACGATGAAGTCCTTCCCCGGTGAGACCGTGACGACTTTGCCTGCAATCGGATCTCCCAGGAACGTCCCGCTCAGGTCAATGGCGATACCGCTCACTCCATCCACGATGATCTCATAAGGGTCACTTTGCCGAAACGATCCGCCGCGTGAGGTCATTTCGGTGAGGTATTGATTGAGAAAGGAGTCGAGTGTATAACTCGAGCCAATGTAGGGCCTGCCATTCAGGGAGATCACAAGTTCCGCCTGCCGGTCGGAGATATTGATGGAGTAGTCATCGATATCGAAAACAAGCTCCCGTTGGACGGTTAAAGAAAAGCCGCCACTTTTCAGGTCAATGAATTGGGGCGCCAGTGTGGGCGGCACGAGTGTGGCTGTAAGAGCAGGTTGAGGAGTATTTGTCAGCGTAGGCGTCATTACCGGCCCTGATGTACACGAAATCAACAGGATTACATTGATAAATACTATAAAACTTATTCTTTTCATGCTTAACTTTCCATTTACCGATAAAAGGAAACAATTTACCAAAAGGGATTATGAAGCGATCTGGTAGCGCATAAGCGCTTTACTGATTGCTCTTCAATTCTACCGCCCAAACAGGTTAATCAGGGCGTACATAACTTGCCCATCGGGTTTTGTCCGCAGGTCCCTCGTCATGGTTTCGGTGATCCTCTAGTGATCCTGTACTGATCCTGTACTAATCCTGTACTCATCTGATTTCATTCATTCGATTTTGGAATTAGCAGGGCATGCGAATATCTGATAAATGGTCCACGCTTGCTCCTCCAATTCCCACCTGCTTCTATCGTATGACGTAGTTTCGAGTCCGGATGTTCCCGCATCAAAGTTTGTTATGGAAACATAACATCGAACTCTCCAGTTGAGACCGGTATCCAGTTGCCATCAACGAATTGGCTTGATTCGTCCAGGTCGATCTTTTCCAGAATTAGCTCAGAATTTTCCTTGACCTGTAACGTGCCGACAAATTCATACATCCGCTGCGATACCGCCTCGAAAGATGAGCATTTGATTTTACAATAGTCCCCATTGCAGCGAAAACTAGACTCGGAGATTTTCAAGCCTGGTTTGTTATGAGGTGTGCCATAGTTTTTCAGGTCGGCCGGGTCTATAGAATCATAAAGGATCAGCCAGCCGGATACAACTCCCTGCCTGTAACTGGGATCTGTCTTGGGCACACAGCCACCAAACATCCACATCTCTGCTTGTGATGGGTCCACCCAGAGATATGCCAGACCGCGTACGCGTATGATGTTTCCGTCCAGGTGCCCGGCATTCTGGATGACTTCTGCAACGGTTAAGGCTTTTTGCCCGCCACACCCAGTAACAAATGTAAATAGAAGTAGTACAACAAATCGCAAGAGCTTGTTTCTGATCATTTCCTGGACTCCTGTTTCTTTGCTCACCACAAACGCTCAAAATGGAGGTCTGCGTATCGGGTTCCGTAGAGATTCACACCCCAGTATAAATGCGTAGTCTTTGGTTTGCATCATCCCACCGTATGGATAATTTCACTCCCTGGCACTGCTACCAGAGGTCATCGCATCCCAATCACAGACATTTCTCAATTCTCCCCTTGTCAGATCTCACATCAAAGGCACTCATTAATTCTTGGATTTCATTTCATCATCTCAAATGATGGTCAAAAAGGCATTCACGATCTCTGGATCATATATTTTCCCCGCATTTTCCTGGAGATAAACGATCACATCTTCCTTTGCCCAGGCTCTGCGGTAGGGACGGTCCGATGTGAGCGCGTCCCATTGATCAACGACGGCGAAAATGCGTGCCGAGAGAGGAATCTCTTCACCTTTCAATCCTTCAGGATAGCCAAGACCGTCCCAGCGCTCGTGGTGGCTGTAGGCAACCGCAAGGGACGGCTGAAGAAAGGAAATCTGGACCAGCATTTGCTTTGCATATACGGGATGTTTTTGCAACATCTTTCTTTCCGCGTCGTTCAGCGCTCCGGGTTTCAGCAGGATTTCATCAGGGATGGCCAACTTCCCAATGTCATGCACCAGGGCGCCGCGCTTCAGATAGGTGATTTCTTCGGCACTCAGCCCCACTGCCTGGGCTAGTCGACTACTGAGTTCAACCAACCGGCGGCTGTGACCCTCGGTCTCTTTATCCCGATATTCCAGGACTTTGGCCCAGGCCTCCAGAGTCAAATCATAGTTTTCCATCAGCTCAGCCTCAGATTCCCGGATGCGTTCAAGATTCTTCTCCATAATTCCCACCACAACCCAGATAAATGCCGGGGCGACCAGTAAAAGGACAGTAATCGGCAGAAGGATATCGTACCTGGTTGCACCGATCGTCGGGTGGATATACCCATGAATCTCCAGGGAAACGATCCCGATCAGAGAGAGAATTGCCGCGAGGCTGAAGTAGGGTGCCGAGCGTTTGCCGAAGAATAGTACGCCGACCATAATGAATATTGGGTAAGCCAGGATGCCGGAGTCGCGGATCCCATCCCCGTCAAACAGGTTCAGGTTGACGACCATCAGGACAATAACGCTAAGGATCGAGGCGGAGAGGGTATAGTGTCCCCTTGCGTTTAGCCAAAGGAGAGGCACACAGATCAAAGTCAGGCTGAACAGCGCAATCACCGAGTCCCAGGTCCTAAATTGTATATTGAGTAATCCCAGGACGACTGCGGCGATCAGTATTATCCAGATAATAGCTGCGAGGGTGCGAATACGCTGGTTCTTCTCGTAGAGGATTAAGTCATCTGACATGGCGTTTATCTCTAGAAATAGGTGAGGTCAGAAAGCGTGACAGCAAATTACACTATATCCCGGTGGATTGCAGAATTGCAAACCAGGGACACTCTACAGATCTCTTTGAGTGTAAAATTGACCATGAATCGGTGGGTTTATAAAATCATTATAGCACTCACGATTTAGCCCTTACCTCCCCCTTCGTCCAGTTGCAAAATGGGAAAGTATCAGGTATACAGGTAAGCATGTATACAAGTACACAGGAATATACGTGTTTACCTGTATACTTGTCTACCTATCTACTTTTTACCTACTTAACGACGATCAGACTAGGAGATGAAACAAATGTGGCATGGTGGTGGCTGGTTCATGTACATGCGCTCGGATGATAGCGAGAAGCCGAAGGTAACTCGCCAACTCCTGAGCCGCGTTTTAGCGTATGCACGCCCTTATTGGTGGCATCTCGGCGGGATGCTGGTTACTATTCTTATCAGCACGGGCTTATCTCTCATTACGCCTCTGATCTTCAGGCAGATGATCGATAAGGTCCTGCCTTCCAAAAACCTGAATCAATTGGTGATGCTGGCGCTCGCGCTCCTGCTGGTACCGATTGTCAATGGCGTGATCGGGGTCATTCAACGCAGATGGAACTCTACGGTGGGAGAAGGGGTGATCTATGACCTGCGCGTAGCCCTGTTCGCACGGCTGCAGCGCATGTCCCTGCGCTTCTTTACGAATACCAAAGTCGGCGAATTGATGAGTCGCCTGAATAACGATGTGGTCGGGGCGCAGAACGCCATTAGCAATACGATCGTCAATATCATCACCAACATCATCGAGGCGGTTGCTCTGCTGGCTGTGATGCTCTCGCTCGAATGGCGGTTGACGATTGTCAGTGTCCTCATTCTGCCGTTGTTCATCATCGTGGCGCGGCGGCTCGGTAATACTCTGCGCGATATTGCCCGCAAAGCGATGGAAATGAACGCCCAGATGAATGCCCATATGAATGAGACCCTCAATATCGGTGGGGCGCTGCTTGTCAAACTCTTTGGGCGCGCAAATGAAGAGACGGAGCGCTTCCGTGAGCGCGCTTCCAACGTGCGCGATATCGGCGTGAACCGGGCGGTCATCGGCTCCACTTTCTTTGTGATCCTGGGCCTCGTCAGCGCAGTGGGCACAGCGCTGGTCTATGGGCTGGGCGGATACTTTGTCATTCAAGGCACATTCACCGTTGGCACGATCGTCGCCTTCGGCTCGTATCTGGCTCAGCTTTATGGCACCTTGCAGGGATTGGCCTCCGCTCCCGTTGATTTCTCCACTTCGATGGTAAGTTTCGAACGCGTCTTCGAGCTGCTCGACCTGCCGCATGACATCGTCGAACAGCAGGATGCGATCGAGCTGCATAACGTCAAAGGCGAGCTGGCTTTTGAGAACGTCACGTTCCGCTACACGGTGGATGAGGAAAAACTGCTGAGCGAGGTCAAACGCTACGGGCGTATGGAGAACGTCACAGCGGTATTGTCGTTGGCGAGTAAGGACAATGGACGACAGACAAAAGACGATGGAAAGCAGCCCGCTGATGGGAAAAATGGTCAACACCTGAACGCGCCCCAGGCGCAGGTGTCGCCTAATATCAATCGTCTGGATGAAACCATCGTTTCCGACTCAGCCGAACCGGAATTCACATCCCAGGCGCGCGAGGTCGCTTTAGAGGGAGTCTCCTTTATTGCACATCCAGGACAGTTGGTTGCGTTGGTCGGTCCTTCCGGCGCCGGCAAGACAACGATGACCTATCTCATCCCGAGATTGTACGACCCGACCGAGGGCGTTATCCGCATTGACGGGCATGACCTGCGCGACGTGACGCTCGACTCACTTTCAGCCGCGATTGGCATGGTAACGCAGGAGACCTATCTCTTCCACGACACCATCCGCACGAATTTGACCTATGCCAAAATCGACGCGACGGACGAAGAGATCGAGTCCGCGGCCCGGGCTGCTAATATCCATAACTTCATCATGGATCTGCCTGACCGCTACGATACCATCGTCGGTGAGCGTGGCTACCGCCTGAGCGGTGGCGAGAAGCAGCGTATCGCTTTGGCGCGTGTGATTCTCAAAGACCCACAGATCCTGGTGCTCGACGAAGCCACCAGCCACCTCGACAGTGAATCCGAAGCCCTGATCCAGGATGCGTTGAAGCGCGTCATGGCAGGCAGGACCAGCATTGTGATCGCCCACCGCTTATCTACAATTTTGGCTGCGGATCTGATCTTAGTGATCGATAGAGGCAGCATTATAGAACGAGGCACGCACAACGAGTTGCTCGCGCTCAATGGACTATATGCACAGTTGTATGAAACGCAGTTCAAGAGGGAAAGGGTGTAAGCAGACTTGTCAGGTCTTTAGTTAACTTACCTTACGCAGTCTCACCACAGAGCGCACCGAGAACACGGAGAAAACCCTTTTAGAATCTCTCCCCGCGCAGCGAGAACATCGGGATGATGTGTGAACTCCGTGCTCTCCGTGGCGAAGGTGCTATGCATGCGTAACATTCGTAATTAATATTTATTTGGACCTTATATAAGCCAGGATCCTCTTCCAATACATGGCAAGGATTGAAGTTGCCGCAGCCAACACAAAGGAGAGGGAAAGTGAGATCACCAGCAGGGCATCGGAGTTAACTCTAAGAGGTAAATCAGACAAAAGTATGGCAACTAGAATAAAATAGACGAAATAGATGACGATGTATAGTAGATAGATGAAAGTACAGCTGAGTCGTTTCATTGCGATGCACTCCTTGATGTTTGCTCAAGCCAGTCGACCCAGACATTATAGTATTCAAGCTTCATTCCAAGTTCTACAAAAATGCAAGTTATCTCCCTATATTAGTCGTATTTCAACCAGAACCTACAAAGACGAAAGGAATTTGCCTGTTGGACTTCAACGACTACCAAATCAAATCGCGCAAGACTGCTGCGTATCCCGCCATTGGACATCCTATTATTTATCCGGCACTCGGCCTGGTGAATGAGGCTGGCGAAGTCGCGGGCAAGATCAAGAAAGTCTTTCGCGATAAGGGTGGCGACATCAATGAAG
>DATGYJ010000027.1:0-37304 GCA_035298105.1 Anaerolineales bacterium
CTGGAAGACATTACGGGCTATGCCACCTTTCCGCAAGGCCTTCTGCCACAGCAATTGCCGTTGCCTTTTGTGTAAGGGGTACATTATTAATGAGCAAATAGAGGTAAAACCTTATGAGTTTCTACAGCCAATCCGACCTACTGCTGGCGGCGTGGCGCAAGCCGGACACTCCCTCCGCCATTTTGATAACAAACAAGGTGCTGTACCCGGTTGAGCACAGCACCCTGTTCTTAGTAGATATTTTACTGCCCTCACTGAGTTTCTGGAACTGTTCCATTGCAGACCACGACAGTATCTGCGGTAAAGCTGCCATCAGGATTTGGGCCCCCGACGAGCGTTACCCTGTATCCTATTTTCAAATCGGATAGCGATGCGGAGCCTGCTGAAGTTTTGATTGTTGCCTGGCCCGTAAGGTGGACGACCTGATTACTGCCGTCGTCATTTCGCTTCATAGTAAATTCGTTGTTTCCCACGCTGACAATCTGCCCGTTGCCGCCGGTGCCGCCGCAGAGATCTCCGCTTTGGGGAATTTCACCCGGAGCGGTCGTTGGTTGAACCGGTGCTGCGGTTGCAGCCGGAGCGGTCGTTGGCTGAACCGGTGCTGCGGGCCCAGTTGTTGGCGTGGCGGCCGGCGCGCAGGCCGCGAGCAGTATAGTGGCCGTTAATAGTACGGACAGAACTAGACAAAGCTTATTTGACATTTTGATTTCCTCTTTCAAAATTCTGGTAAAACACTGATTATGAGCTACTACTCAGGCATGTCATGCTGAGCGGAGCGCTCGTTGCGCAGCGAAGCACACTGCACTGGCGTATGGTCCCAGTGTCTCGGCTCATGGAGAGGAGATTCTCACCTGCACTGCGTGTGATTTTTGAATTGCTTGGCAATCCATGGCAAATCATGCAGTGTCGTCGCTGGAAGAACGCCAGTTCCTACTAAGGAACAAAAGATGAGAGCCTTCTTTGCCGCGAATTTCGCGAACGAACGCGAAACATTTAAAGCCAATTCGTGGAAATTCGCGTAATTCGTGGCAGCGGGTTTGTTTCTTGACCATAGAACAGCGCTGCTTTTCCGCTGTGGGTGCACTCACACCATCCCGGTGTTCTTCGGGAGAATGACATAGTGGCTGAGCAGTTACGATGATGAACCTACAAATTTTCTTCTTTGAGCGTATCTACGATGTTGTCGTTGCGGATCATCGCACCCGAGACCATCATGGTGGCGAAGACGATCGCCAGGATGCCCAGCACACAGACCAGGATCGCCCCCCAGGGCAGGCTGAAGGCAAAGGTACTCACCCCGTTGCCGAACTGGTAGTAGATGAACACGCTCAGGGCGATCCCCAGCGGCAGACCATACAGCAGGGCCGTCAGCCCGTAGAACAGGCTCTCGTAACGCAGCATGCGCTGGAAGCCGCCCGGGGTCAGCCCGACAGATTTGAGCATGGCGATCTCGCGCCGGCGCAGCTTGATGTTGGTATCCAGCGTGTTGACGATGTTGGTCACCCCGATCAGTGTGATCAGCGTCAGGAACCCGTAGAAGAACAGGTTCATCATCAGCGTCTGCAGGTTCTTGCTCTTATTGAAATCCGCCATCGAATAGTATGAGAAATTGCCCCCCACCGTCGCCTTGTAGAGCCGTTGGATGGCTGCCAACGCCGCGTCCGGGTTATCGCTCTTAAGGGTCATGCCCCCGGGAGCGATCGGGCCCACCTGCAGCAGCCGGTCGCTCAAACCGTCGAAGACGGCGTCCGAGACGATCAACTCCGGAACCAGGTGTATCCCCATGAAGCCCAGGGGGGTCTCCCGGGTGACTGCGCCTATCGTCCACGTCAGGCTGGCCGGTCCTCCGTCCCCAGTCTCTGGGGGGGTGTATTCAGCTATCCTGGTGCCAGTCATCGTATCGCCCGGCTTCAGGTTGAACATGTCGAAATCGTACAACTTGCCGCCCTGGCGCAGGGTGGTGTGGTTGACCAGGATCCCCAGCGGCGCGGATGGATCGGAATACTGCTGCACGTCCAGACCGAGCTGCGCGGCGTAGTGGGCAAACTCGGCCGGCCCCACGGCACTCACCTCGAGCACAAACGCGTATGTACCGCCTTCTACAGCGCGGGGTAGATTTTCAAATTCAAGGCTGTTCAGCTCCTGCAGGGCCCGGTACGCCGGGTCGGTGATGACTGCCCGCGGGGGGATGTACTGCTCGTATGTGGAGCGTCTGAAGGTAACCCGCTGCACTTCCGGCAGTTGGCTGACCAGATCGGCAAAATTATTGGCGTGGCTTTGGCGGTAGTCCAGGTCGATCTGCAGGTCGTAGTTCATTGCCTTGACAGCCATGCTTTGGGTGGTATTGGTATACAGCATTAGGGCGTTGAAGGCCACGAACAGGATGATGCTCATCATGAGCGAGAGTAACGTGGTGAGATATCTCGTGCGGTCGCGCTGGAGGGATTTGAGCGCCAGCTCGCCCTCGAACCCGAACACACGCCGGATCAGCGGGCTGGTGCGCAGGTTGAGCGGCTTGCCCTCCTGGAGCTCGCCGCTCTGGCGGATGGCATCGATGGGCGAAACCCGGGCGGCGCGCCGGGCGGGGATCCAGGCCGAGAGCAGAATGGTTGCCGCGGAAAACAGCACGGTCAGTCCGATGACCAGCGGCGAGACCACCAGCGGCAGCCCCTGCTCCGCGTCAAGGATCAACTGGGCGACGATCCCCTGGGTAAGCTTCAGCAAGATCGCTACCCCGGCGATGGCGCCCAGGATGCCAAGCGGAATGCCGATCGCCGCGATGACCCCGGCTTCGGTCAGCACGATGCGGCGGATCTGCGCCGAAGTGGCGCCCGCGCTGGCAAACATGCCGAACTGCTTCTTGCGCTCGCGGATCGAGATGGCGAAAGCGTTGTAGATCAACAAGGCCGAGCCGCACACGATCAGAGCGATGAGGGTGGTCATGATCACCAGGAAGGCGCGCACGTAGTTGGAACGGCCGCTGGCGCCCAGCCAAGGCAGCAGGTCCTCGTTATAAGAAATGCTCTCCTTCGCCGGCTGGCCATCCGGGCCCGTGTTCACCTCCAACCCAGCGCTCTTCGCCATCTCCGGCGCGTTGGTAGAAATGCGGCGTGGATTGCGGGCCAGGATCGCGATGTCCACTTTGTCCGTGGCTGCCAATTGCGCCGGGTCGAGGTACGTCAAGACCGGGAAATCTGCGGGCATGCCGGTTTCATCGGCCTGCGGCGCCATCACGCCGACCACCGTGTAGGTTTTGGAAACGGACGGGATAAAGGTTTCCCCATCTTGCAGAGCGACATATTCTTCTCCTCCCCATGCCTTGACGAGCTCATCGTGGTTGGGGATATTCCGCTGGCCAAAGGTCACGTTCAGAGTACTGCCGGGTTCCAGACCCAGGCCAGAGTCCACGGACATCGCCCGTGAAATCAGCAGTTCATCCCCGTTTTTGGGGAGGCGTCCGGAGATCAGCGTAACGGATCCGTTTTGGAATGAAGCTGCGTCGTAGGCGGTGATGTACAGGTAGGGCCTGGCTTCGTTTTGGCTGCCGTAGGTGGCGTTCCCGAGCCAGGCGCTGAGCATCGCCGTCTGGACGGCGCTGTTTTCGGTGATATATTTTGCCTTTGCATAGGGCACACCGTGGAACCGGGCGTGCCAATTCCCCGCCATGAAGATCTCGTGGTCGATCATCACCCTCTGGAAGCTGACCCCCAGCAGGAACACCCCGCAGATCAGGGCGGAGGACAGGAGCACCCCCAGGACGGTCACCGCAGTCCGCTTCCTGTTCAGCCGCAGGTACTTCAGGGTATACGTCGTCAGGATGTTCATGCCCGCACCGCCTCGTCACGCAGGATGCGCCCGTCGCCGAAGGAGATGATGCGGTTGGCCTGCAGGGCGATGTCGTGGTCGTGGGTCACCACGATCAGCGTCTGGTGGAAGCGTTGGTTGGAGAGCTTGAGCAGCGCGATGATCTCCCTGGCATTGCTGCTATCCAGGTTGCCGGTCGGCTCGTCGGCCAGGATCAGCGCGGGGTTATTGATCAGCGCCCGCCCGATGGAGACGCGCTGCTGCTGCCCGCCGGAGAGCTGGTTGGGCAGGTGCCCGACCCGGTCACCCAGTCCCAGCGTGGTGACGATCTCCTTCAGGCGCGCCTCGTCCAGGCTGCGCTCATCCAGCAGTAGCGGCAGGCTGATGTTTTCCTCGACGTTGAGGATGGGGATCAGGTTGTAGAACTGGTAGATGAGACCGATCTGCCGGCGGCGGAAAATAGCCAGTTTCGTCTGGTCGAGGGCGCAGATGTCCGTGCCATCCACCAGCACCTGTCCGGAGCTGGGCGTATCCACGCCGCCCAGGATGTGCAGCAGGGTCGATTTGCCCGAGCCGGAAGGCCCGACGATGGCGACGAATTCGCCTTTTTCCACGCTGAAGCTGACTTCATCCAGGGCTTTGATCTGCGTATCGTCTTTTCCGTATACCTTCGAAAGGTTGTTTACTTTGAGAATTTCCACAATGTGCCTCCAGGATTTTTATCGTACCAATATTCACAGCATACGGATGTAAAGTGACCCTGCGGTGACTGCAATTGTGACAATTTATTCACAATCTGGTCGTTCTTCGAGACCGTTGGTAGAGCAAAACGCGTTCAGATAAAGTCTTCCACTTAGGGCTCGTAAAATAATAATTTCCGTCATTGCGAGGAGGGTGCTCTTCCCGACGAAGCAATCCCAAACTCGATAACCTGTAAAGCTGCTTATCGAACCTGGGATTGCTTCGCACACCTGCCTGATTTGCCTAGCAAATCACGGGCGGTGCCAGGGACGAACGCTCGCTCAATTGCTGGTCTGGATTGCCAAATCCAGACCTGAACTCAGGTTGGAACTGCCGGATTTGGCAATCCGGCAGAGCAAAGGACAGGAACCACCGCACCCTAAACCACCCCACGGAAAAGGCGGATCTCGAAGCTCGTCCCTATGCCGCGCTGGCTGCGGATGGCGATATCCCCGGCCTGGGCGTTAAAGATCGCTTTGGCCAGCGCCAACCCGATGCCGACGCTGTTCTCGCCGGCGTTCGCTCCGCGGTAGAAGCGGTTGAAGATGTTGGGCAGGTCCTGGCTCGCGATGCCCGCGCCATCGTCGCTGACAATGATCTCAGCGTACAGGGCATTCGCACCGTAGCTGATCTCGATCTTCCCACCCTCCGGGGTGTGCTCCACACAGTTTTTGACCACGTTGGTCAAGGCTTCTGCGCTCCAGTTGAGGTCGCCGGTAAAGCTTGCGCCCTCATCCCCGTGGACTTCGAGGCGCTGTTTTTTGATCTCGAGCGGGATCTGCAGCGGCTCCAGCGCCCTTTCGATCAGCCGGCGCACGTCCACCGGCTCGATTTTAAAAGCAGCCGTGCCGGCATCCAGGCGGGCCAGCTTGAGCAGCGCCGCTACCAGCCATTGGATGCGCCCAAGCTGCATGCGCAGACGCTCGACGAAGGCGCGCCGGTCTGCCTCGGGCGGTTCTTCAGCCAGCAGGTCGGTCAGCACTCCCAGCGAGGTGAGCGGGGTCTTGATCTGGTGGGAGATATCGGCGATCAGGTTGGAGAGGGCGGTCTTATCCTTTTGCAGCAGCTCGGCTTGCTCGCGCAGCCGCACGGTGACCTTGTACAAATCATTCTTCAACAGGCTGAAGCCGCCCTCGCCGTTGTCGCGCACGTCCAGGGCATAATCGCCGGCTTCGATCTGGCGCAGGTAGGCCGATAGCCCGGCCACCTGCGCGGAGATGGAGCGCCGGTACTCTGCCAGCAGCAGGGCGAACCCGGCGCAGGCCAGCCCGACCAGCGCCAACCCGGCTGGCAGTAGGCGTGCCAGCAGGCCGGTGGCAACGCCGGTATCCGCTGCACTCTGATCGCCCAGGCCATATTTCCCCAGCACCTGGTGGCCCAGGCTGACGGAGAGAGCGTCCGGTGCACTGAGATCTCGCACCACCTGCGCCTCGGCCTGGGGATATTTCTGCGCCACTGTGCCCACGATGCCCGCATAGGTGTCTTTGAACGCCTGGTTGATATACGCCGTCATCGCCAAGGTGAGGAGCACCACCGCAAGGAGTGCGATCAGCGATAGCGCTATCATGGAGATGAACAATTTTCGGTCTTCCAAGTGAAAGAACTGTTTCATGTCAGCCACCTGCCTTATAGCCCAGGCCACGCACGGTCTTGATCAGCGCCGGGTTCTGCGGGTCGTCCTCGAGCTTCTCGCGCAGGCGCTTGATATAGACGGTAAGGGTGTTGTCGTTGACGAAATCCTCGTCCACATCCCAGATCTGGGCCAAGATCTGGCTGCGGGTGAGCACCCGCCCCTGGTTGGCGACCAGCGCGAGCAGCAGGCGGTATTCCAGCGCGGTCAGGATCACCTCGCTCCCGTTCTTGTACACCTTGGCTTGCTGGGCGACCACCGTCACGTCCCCGCAGGTAAGGGTTCGGTCAGATACCTCCACCGGCCCACGCCGGCGCAGCACGGCCTTCATGCGCGAGATCAGCTCGCGCAGGCGGAAGGGCTTGGTGAGGTAGTCGTCCGCGCCCAGGTCGAGGCCGAGGACAATGCTGGCCTCTTCGTCGCGGGCAGAGAGGATGATGATGGGCGTATCCCCAGCGGCGCGGATCTCTTTGCACAGCTCGTAGCCGCTGCCATCCGGCAGACCCAGGTCCAGCAGCACCAGGTCGAAAGGCTGGCGCTTGAGCAGGTCGCGCGCCTCCTCCAGGCGGTAAGCCAGGCTGACCTGGAAACCGTCCTGCTTGAGCGAGTATTCCACCCCCATGGCAATGGTGGTATCGTCTTCGACGAAAAGGATAGAGAGCATGGGAAGAATCCTGGAATTCGAGATTGGGTAGCAGGCAATTATAACAATAGAGGCTGTTATGAACGATGAGCGCCAGGCGTAGGAGGATACGTAAGTCATGAACCATGGCTTCAAACACCCCTGCTTTGATCCAGCGCTGGGTTTGCTGGCAAACCACCCACCACGGTGGCAAATCAGGCACACCCACCTGCACTGCGTTCCGTGAAAAGACGGAGGCTTCGCGATCCGCTCAATCCGTGCACAGGAATTCCCTAGGCTGGACTTCGAGAAAGTCCTGAGTTTGGGAGCATTGCATGTTGACTTAGGGGTCAGAAAGTTATATAGTATAGACAAGCGAGTCGTGATCATTAAGGAGGTAAATATGCCTACCAGGAAGCAAAAGCCCCACGGTACTTCTGCCGATGATATTGCCCCCCTGACAGAGCGTCGACTTCTCAAAACGGTCCGTCCCAGAGCAGCTCTGAAGAAGTTCGAAGGACAGTTCGAGCGACAATTTCCATTAGCGCAGCGCTTTACTCCAGGTGAGGGGCGGGTCGTGGAGCATGAAAAAGGCGCCTGGCTGCACATCCCATTGGATATTTCACAGCTGGGCGTCTACGCTTTTCCTCCCGGTCCGTCATTGATCCGGGTTAAGCCCCCCAGACGAAAGAAAGGAGAACGTGCGCCATTCCTGAAGTATCCAGGCTTCCTGCCCGATCATCTTGGCCTGGAACCTGTTCCCAGTCGGGTTGCGCGAGCCCTGGCTACCAAACCGCGTATTCACGGCATGTTGAAAAAAAAGCGCGGGACAGACGAGCCGACGACCATTTTTGCTCCCGATGATCGTTACCTGTTCCAGGATACAAATTATCCCTGGTGCACCACCGGCCGAATCGACACGCCCGGCGGTCAGGCATCGGGTACGATGGTGGGACCTCGTCACGTGCTCACCTGCAGCCATGCGATGCAGTGGAATAGCGATGGCACCGCGGGCTGGGTGAAATTCACGCCCTCCTTTTTTGACGGAAGCGCCCCGTTCGGTGAGGCCTGGGGAGAGCAAGTCTATTATTACAACAAGGCGGATGGCAGCGACGGTATGTCACGCGACGAAGAGCAGTACGACTATGTAGTGGTTGTAGTCAATACTCGGATGGGGGATCTCACCGGATGGATGGGAGGCCGGAGCTGGAGTGACGACTGGGACAATGAGTCGTACTGGCGGCATATCGGATACCCGGGTGATCTGGCGAGCGGGCAGCGTCCCTCGTATCAGCGCGACATCTCGATGGATGGTTCGTTCTGGGATCGAGAAGCGCACACGCGCGTTTTCCATCAGGGCGATGTCTGGCCCGGTCAGTCTGGCGGCTCGTTTTTCGCCTGGTGGAGTGGTGAGGACTACCCCAGCGTGGTTGCGGTCCAGAGCGCACAGAACAGCGATGAAAACATCGCCAGCGGTGGCTCCGACATGATCAGGCTGATCAACCAGGCCCGGGACGAATATCCTTAATACGCAGACGGTTTGCTGCCGCAAGGCCCAAGTCAGCGCTCATGTTGCCCGTACTGGAAGCGAATCTGACGTCTATGGATATCGACTGAAGATTGAGCGGCCCAGGGGACTGAAACAACCAAAGTTTTGCCAGCAGCCCCACAGGGATGCTGTTTAATTCTACTGCTGGCAGGTGCCACATCTCGGGATGTCTCACGGCAACTCCGGGAGAGTCAATAATTCTGATTCCTAAGTTGAGACTCGACTAACACTAGGCAGGCCTGTGTGATCACATGGAGGACATGGTCGCGATGGCGGACAAATTCGGCCCGGAAAACCTCAACACGGCAAGTCAATCGGATTTCTCCCTCAAAAAATGGTACCTGGACGCAGCCGATACGCAGGGCAACGTCTATATCGGCTACTGGGTCTCCCTCGGCTGGCGAGAGCTGCGCTTCCAGGGCTACCAACATCTATGGCATACCGTTCAAGGCGGACTAAAGACTCAGGAGGGGTTAGCGCAGTTGCCTGCACCTGCCTGGCAGAATGATCAGCGGCTCACCTGGCAGCCGCAGACCGCCAAAGGGACCTGGGACTCGGCGGCTGAGGGGCTGAGCGAAACGCTGCTTCGCACGGACCGGGGCGCTATTCACTGGCAGTGCGCTCAACCGAAAGCGCACGCAGCTATCCAGCTACCGCAGTTTTCTCTAAGTGGCTGGGGTTATACCGAATGCATTGATATCACCATCCCGCTCTGGAAATTGCCGTTTAAGACGCTTTATTGGGGGCGCTGTCACAGCGCGAACCATTACCTGGTCTGGGTCAAATGGGATGGGGGCATGTCGAACAGCCTGATCTGGCACAATGGCCAACGGATCACTGACTGGACGCTGAGCGATCGGCTGATCCGGGGCCCGGATTTTCAATTGACCATCGACGATCCGGCCCCGCTGCGACAGGGCAAACTGCTCTCGACTGTCCTGGGTTCGTTTAGCAAACTGGTCAAACTTTTTCCCAAATCAACTTTCCTGCTGGACGAGCACAAATGGTACAGTCACGGACGCTTCGAAACACAAACGTCCTCAGAGCCGGCCACGCTGATCTATGAGGAGGTGTTCTGGTGAACAATCAATCATTGCTGGGTAAGTTTCTATACGGCCTGTTATTCGTGGTGCTGCTGCCGCTCCTGCTGTTCTTCTGGTCGTCTGTTCTCGATCGTTCGATCCAGTGGCCGGTACCCAATTTGCCCTTCGTCTCGCTCGGCGCCATCCTATTGGGCGGTGGGGTCATGCTCAAGGGGATGATCGATCTATTCGTTTATGGACAGGGTCTGCCCATGAACGCTTATCCGCCCCGTAAATTCGTGAGCCAGGGCATCTATGCCTGGTTCGCCCACCCCATTTACCTGGGCGCCGTCGTGCTCTCGCTGGGGGTGTCTCTCTGGGCTCGCTCGAGCAGCGGACTCTATATCGTTACGCCTACACTCGCCTTGATGGCGCTCTCCCTACTATATGGATATGAGCTGCCGGCGATGGGTAAGTTATTCGCGAATTCGCTCGGCGAATACCATCCGCTCTTCGCTTTGCCTGTTTCTTCAGAAAACCGGGCGTCCTGGATCAAGAAGATTGCCCTGGCGATCCGGATCTTCCTGCCCTGGATGGTAGTAGGTTATCTCATCGATTATGCCCGTTGTGCCGCAGGCTGCAGCGCTTCAGCAGCCAGGCTTTGGGAGCTCGGACCGGCGCAGCTTGGGTTGGATCTCTTAGCGCTCATTCCCTACCTCTATCTCGTCCTCCGGCTCCTGGCTGCTCGGACGGAACGTGACCTGCGGCATATGGCGATTGCAGCCACGCTCGCGACGGTTTTCGGCATTTACCTGAACCTGATCCTGCCGGTGTTCGGCTTTAACCTCATCAATCCGAAGTGGAGTCTGATCGTGATCGGCATCGCCTCAGTGCTCATGGCTTTAAGTTATCGTGCCATCTGGTCCGCGCTGCAAAGGTCTTCTGAATGGGTCGCCAATTCACGCCATGACTGGCTATTCGCCCAGGGCAATTTTCGAATTATCAATCATGGTCTTTATTCAGGTTTAGCCGGCGCCGTAGGCGTTGGGATCGGTAGTTACATTATCAGCAATCACCTGGCCGTCCTGATAGCCTTTCTGTGTGTATTGATCGGCGCAGCCGTGTTTGCTCAAGTTGCCTGGGGCAGTGGCGCCTTGCTCAGGCCTTTCGGTTACTGGGGCGGGATTCTGGGCGGACTTACTGGCACATTGTTGGTCTGTTTTTTCTTTCGGATCTCTATTTCTCGATTTGTACTGGGTGCAGTGCTGTGTGCCCCGTTTGCGCAGGCCTTCGGGCGCCTGCGCTGTTTGGTGCAGGGCTGTTGCCATGGGCTGGTCACCTGTAATAAAGACCTGGGCATCCGTGTCTGGCAGCCTCAATCGCGAGTGGTGGTCCTTTCCGGTTTGAAGGGCCAATACATTCTGAACACCCAGCTGTATTCGATCTTGTTCAACCTGATCCTGGGTTTGCTGCTCTGGAGCATGTGGTCCTCTCATCGCTTGAGCAACACGATCATCATCGCCGCCTACCTGATCTTAACGGGACTGGAACGCTTTGTGGAGGATGCCTACCGGGGCGAGAAACAAACGCGCATGGCCCGAGGCATCAGAGAGAATCAATGGGTGGCATTCATCGCCATGCTGATCGGGATCCTGGTCAGCTTCCTGCCTGCCTCTTTGCTGGCCAGCCCGGAACAGTCCCTGGGCCTCTCCTTCTGGCTCACGGCTTTGGCCGGAGGCCTGGTGACCTCATTTCTAATGAGCATGGACTTTCCAAAATCGACCAAACGCTTCTCGCGCTTATCGGGATAATAAAGAAAAACTCCGTGGCACCGTGGTTGATGGTCCTTGTAGG
The DNA here is from genome assembly GCA_035298105.1 of Anaerolineales bacterium. Lineage (GTDB taxonomy): Bacteria > Chloroflexota > Anaerolineae > Anaerolineales > Villigracilaceae > Defluviilinea. The sequence continues at coordinate 11,223 of DATGYJ010000027.1, forward strand.
TAACAACCGTCCCGAAGATTCCGAGCATCCAACGCAAAGTAAGCATATTCACAAGGATTTGCCAGGATCACTGGCCATTTCAGCGACAACCTCACCTGCACTCGATTTGCTAAAAATCTCGTGCATAATTGAGACATGTTGACCTACGAAAAACTAAAAAGCAAGCCGAAGCAGTTCCAAGCCTTTACGGGCCTCACATTGGCGCAATTTGTAGAAATTCTGAAGGCCCTTCGCCCGGTCTATGCGGAGTTTGAGAAGGAACGTCGGGCGCGGCCAAACCGAAAGCGCAAACTGGGTGGGGGGCGGAACTTTACATTGACCCTGGAAGACCGTTTGATGGTTACATTGATGTACTTTCGCCTCTATGTTTCGTATGCCCTCCTGGGGTATCTGTTCAATCTGGATGGTACCAACATTGGCCGAGAGATCAACCAACGTATGTTGCCAGCGTTGTTGAGTATCCTGCCGGTGCCCAGGCAAGATGAATTCCTGAGCGGTCGTGACGAACCAGCCCAGATCGGAGGCGGCAAGCGCATCAAGACTTTGAAGAAACTTATGGAAGCGCACCCGGAAATCCAGCAGGTCTGGGTGGATGCAACCGAACAACCGATCCAACGTCCGAGCGAGAAACTGGCTGGCAAGCAATATTACTCGGGTAAACAAAGTCAACATACCGTCAAATCGCAGATCCTGACTACCAAAACGTTGGTCTTGCATGTCTCCGGCAATGTTCCGGGCAGTGTGAATGATTTGACCTTGTTGTCTGGCTCTGGAATTATGTATGCGATTTCCCAAGACGTACAAGTCAACCTGGATCGTTGTTATGAAGGAGCGGAACATCGCTTTCCGCACAACAAAATCTGCAAGGCCAAACGCGCTTCGCGAAATCATCCGATCACTTTGTTTGATAAGCTGCTCAATCATGTCATCAACAAAACCCGTATTCTGGTGGAGCATGTCATTGGTTATTTGAAAAAGTTTCGCATCGTGTCCGAACTGTATCGCAATCGGCGAGCCTCTCATGGCGATTTCTTTGTCGCCGTGGCAGGCCTGATCAATTTCAGGGCCTTGAACTTGCTCAATTGGGCTTAGCCCTGCAAAATCGCCTGCTTCGATTGCGCCTGCTTACCTAACTCAATTTATTATGCAAAAGGTTTTCAGCAAATCGAGTGCAGGTGAGCAAATCGAACTGCCGGACGAACGGAGAGCGCAGACGAAGCGCACTTTCACAAAAAACTCAATTATTTCTTTCTCTTCCTGCCTTTATCCACAGGACTGCTGCGTTTGTTGGAACGAGTCTTGCGGGCTGGCTTCTTGATTTCCTCCTCAACGAATGTATGTGCGGCAGTTTCAGGCGGTTGAAGCGGAACGCCTTCCTCTTCTTCAAGATAATGCTGATGATCTAATACCCATAAATATAGATCGCCTTCCGTTTTATCAGGAAATTCGTTTAAGATATCCGTGTCACGAATGACTTTGACAATTGGCATATAAACATTATCATACCAGTGTGTAACTGCTTCTTCTTCTGAAATATTGCGTTTCCAATCAATACCCATGAAATAACGATGCACTGCGATGTGCTCCAATATGCGGTCAAAGCCATCAGGAATCGTTACTTTGATGTTGGCATCCGGCCTCAATCGATCAAGGGCGGTGCGTTCAAGAAAATTTACCTTGTTCCCGAGAATTTCCAAATCTTCAAGCCTGATATCGGGCGTCAGGTTTACGCGCGTGGCACATTCGCGCACCTCGGCTTCGATGTAGAGCTGTCCCTGCTCGCGCGCAACCGAGACGCGATGATGTCCATCTACCACGAAATAGACCTGTCCTACTTTGTATAAGACCACTGGAGGTAAGCTAATCTCCTGATAGAAGGCACGATTGACACTTTGCCAGCGCTCGGCAAGTTTGTCGCTGGCGGGAAGGAAGACCCGGTCAAACTCATGATAGCGGTTCAGGCTCCCGGCGATCTGTTCCACCAGAACGGTCTGTACCCCTCGATAGATCGGACCGCCAATGTGCAGTTTCTCCTTGATCTCATCATAGGAGAGGAGAGTAGTGGGTTGACCCGAAAGTGTTCCCCACACACGGTTTACGAAGGCTTTGAAACGCGCTCTTTGGAAGTCGGCGCGTGCTTGTTCGGAAAATTGATTTGGCATAGTTTCTAATAACTGGAAGTGTGCGCTCGGCAACCGCAGGATATGGAGTTTTAGTGGAAGATCTCCATGGTCTTGTAAGGGAAGACGTTGATGATCCTGGTCAAATCTTGCATTGTTTCCGAAGGCGACAGGTTGCGGCGCTGAAAGTGAGTGTGACCGTGAAAATGATAGCGAGGCTTTGCCACACGGAGGAGCCAGTTGATGGCTTTTAAGCCCTGGTGGGCCTGGGTTTCTTCATCATGGATGCCAAGGGGCGGGGAGTGGGTGATGAGAATATCCAGAGATCGTCCATAATTGATTTTGTTCAATAACAGATGAGGCAGAAGGCGAAAGGCTCTTATATAGGCTTCACTCTGCGAATATTGGTTTGCCGCGTTTGGGCGGTAACGGATCGATCCGCCAAACCCGCCGATCAGAAACGTTTTAAACCGCACTACTCTCAAATCCAGGTTTGAACCGCCTTCCACATAAGCGAGCGAATTATCCGGATTATGAGTTGGATCGTGATTTCCTGGTACATAGAATAGAGGGACGTTCAAAAAGGTCAGTAAGTTTTCAAGATAGGAGTAGGGCAGGTCCCCGCATCCAAGAATAAATTCGATTTCCTTAAAGTGACCACTTTGACAAAGGCTGTAGAGACGCTCAACGACCTCATCACTGACCGCAAGGATTTTCACAATCCTGAATTGTGCCCCAGAACGAGGTTCCCTGCAAGGGAATATAATCCTGAAATCAGGGCTTTGCCAAAGTCCAGTTTTGCAACTTTTTGGGCACGGGTGTCACCTGGCGACGGAGTCCGTCTTTTCTGGGTCAGATCTGTGCTGTCCGGGGGGCTCAGTGTGCAAAAAAGAGTGTGCCAGGCGACTTTGCAAAAACTGTATCCTGAAATAGGGGGTTTGTGCACGATTTTGAAATGTTATTTACCTTTGGGCTGTTGCAAAACACCGCACAGCCAACTATAATCAACAAAATTAGGAGAAACCCACTGGAGACAAGGATATTTCCTGAGTTGTCAGATGATCGGGGTGATCAAGGCTCTCCCCCTCCGCGTCAACTTCAGGCAGGTGTAACACTTGCTAATCGCTATTCGATTCAAGAAGTGATAGGGATTGGCGGCATGGGCTCGGTGTACCGCGCTCGTGATATGCATTTCCCGAATGTGACCAAGCTGGTAGCGGTCAAGGAAATGATTAATACCGCGCCTGATCCTCTTGTGCGTGAGACGATCGTCCAGAATTTCGAGCGGGAAGCAAATTTGCTTGCCACGCTCCATCACCCGTCCATTCCTCGTATCTACGATTATTTCACCGTTGAAAGCCGTTCTTATCTTGTGCTTGAGTTTATCCACGGCAAAGATTTGGAGGCGATCATCAATGAGACCAACGGCTTCCTGCCTGAAAGCCAGGTGCTGAGTTGGGCGGTGGAACTGTGTGATGTGCTTGATTACCTGCATAAGCACAAACCCGATCCAATTATCTTCCGGGATATGAAGCCCTCGAATGTGATGGTCAACCATAATGGTGACGTAATGCTGGTGGATTTTGGGATCGCCAAAACATTCCAGACCGGGATCAAGGGGACGATGATCGGTACGGAGGGCTATTCCCCTCCTGAACAATATCGCGGCGAAGCGACACCTTCCGCGGATATTTATGCCTTGGGCGCTACTCTTCACCATGCATTGACGCGTCGTGACCCGCGCCTTGAGCCACCATTCTCCTTCTCAGAACGTCCCTTGCGCCGGATTAACCAGAATGTTTCAACCGAAATGGAAGCTGTGGTCAACATGGCCCTGGAATACAATCCTGAAAGCCGTTTCCATACGACAGCGGATATGAAGCAGGCGCTCATGGTCGTGGCGCGTAAGACTGGGGCGCTGGTCAATGCCAAGGTGCAGACCGGGCAGATCAATAGCGCCGGGATCAAACCATTATGGTCCTTTAAATGTGAAGATGAAATACGCGGCACGCCGACGATCGCGCAGGGACTCTTATATGTTGGCTCTTATGATAATAACCTGTATGCGTTGAATGCCGCGGACGGAAAGTTTCAGTGGAAATATCCAACCGAGGGGGGAGTAGTAACCCGCCCCGCCTTCTTTGATGGAAATGTTTATTTTGGCTCGGAAGACAAACGCCTGCATGTGATCAGTGCCCGGGCTGGGAAAGTGGTTTGGACATACTACACAAACGGACCCATTCGCTCATCCCCACGTATCGCCGAAGGACATATCTTTTTTGGATCGGACGATAACTATATTCATGCCGTTAACCTGAACACCGGGCGTATGGCCTGGAGGTTCGAGACAGCCGACGTGGTCCGTTCGACGCCCTTCGTAATTCGAGATCTTGTGTACGCGGGTTGTGAAAGTGGCGACTATTACGCCATCGATTTCCGCGGGGATCTGAAGTGGCGCTTTCGTGCCAAGCGTTCTATTACGGCCTCTACTGTTGGGACAGAGCAGGCTCTATATTTTTCATCCATGGATGCCACGCTTTATGCCCTGGACCCACGCAATGGTTGGGTGCTCTGGCGTTTCCGCCTAGGCAAGCCATCCATCAGCACACCTTGCATTGTGGAAGATTTTGTCTTTGTTGGCGCAGCAGATGGATTTATCTATGCGGTAGAGAGTAAGAGTGCTAAAGAAATCTGGCGCTTCCGTACTGAGCACCAGGTCAATAGCTCTCCGGTTGTATATAAAGATTCCGTTTACTGTGGATCAGTAGATGGTAATCTCTATTGCCTTGAGTATCGTACAGGCCGTTTACGTTGGAAATTTGGCACGGGGGGAGCTATCACGGGCACGCCACTGGTATATGATGACATTGTGTATATCGGTTCTACTGATCATCATATTTATGCTTTGCTTGCCTGAAAAGGAGTTCTTGTGGATAAATTTTTCCGCTGGTTATTTGGCAATAAGAATTCGACAGCCCCTGCCCAGGATGTCGCCAACACTGCGCCTCTTTCTGAACAGCAGATACAAGCGATTGTCAATAATCAGAATCCGCGCTTTGATCTTCAACAACTCCTTTGCAGTTGTGGGCAGTCCGTAGGCAAACAGCGCGAACTGAATGAAGATAGTTTGCTTGCTATGACAACGACCATGGCAGGCAATGCAGGGAATTTGCCATTCGGCCTCTATATTGTTGCCGATGGTATGGGTGGCCATCAGTTTGGAGAGGTTGCAAGCAATGCCGCCATCCGCACTGTTGCGGGGTATATCCTGCGTAAGTTTCATCCCTATCTCTTTCATATCAAAGCAGACACCATGGATGAATCCTTCCAGGAGATCATGCAGGCTGCAGTCAGTGAAGCTCAACGTGCCATTCAGCGCGAAGCGCCTGGCAGTGGGACAACGTTGACCGCTGCACTTGTGCTTGGTCAACAGATCACGGTTGCCCATGTTGGCGATAGCCGCGCCTACTTTGTCTATCCAGATGGGCGGATCGAGCCGATCACGCGCGATCACTCGCTTGTCAAACGCCTGGAGGAGCTGGGACATATTACTCCGGATGAGGCCGTAAACTATCCACATCGGAATGTGCTATACCGTGCCCTGGGCCAGGGTGAAATCCTAGAGCCAGACATTTTTACAATTGGTTTCCCCCAACCTGGCTATTTAATGATTTGCAGTGACGGTCTATGGGGTGTCCTGACCGAGCAGGACCTTGTTCGTTCCATTAATGAGGCTCCCAGTCTTCAACGTGCCTGCCAAAACCTTGTCAACGCAGCCAATACCGCAGGTGGACCTGATAATATTAGTGTGATACTCGTTCAGCTGATCGGATAGTTATGTTGCCCAGGCAGGATTATTATGCTCTGCTCGGTGTGGCACGAGATGCCACCCAAGAAGAGATCAAGCGCGCTTATTTCGAGGCGGCTCAGAAACTTCATCCCGATAAAAATACAGCCGCGGGTGAAACTGAATTATTCTTAGGCGTTCAGCAGGCTTATGAGGTTCTTTCTAACCCCAGGCGCCGAATGCAATATGACGCCACATTGCCCCCCGAGCAAAAGATTTCCCTTCCCTATACTTATAAAACCTTATATAGTCGTCCAAATCTGGTTCGCCTGGACGAACCACAAATGCTCTATTTTATTCTTGAATTGGATACGCCTGCTGAGGCACGCGAGGCGCCTTCCCCGCCGTTGAACGTGGGACTGGTATTGGATCGGTCTACTTCGATGCAGGGGGAAAAGATGGATATAGTCAAGGCCACAGCAATTCAGGTCTTGCGCAATCTCAGGCCGCAGGATATTTTGAGCGTTGTCGCATTCAGCGATCGGGCCGAAGTGATTGTCCCGGCCTCTTATCATCAGGAGAAGGCACGCCTGGAAGCCAAGATCCAGATGATCCAGCCATCCGGAGCAACTGAGATCTACCAGGGACTGGAAGCAGGGGTCAAAGAAGTCATGCGCAGCCTGGACGCCAAACGCGTTAATCACATTATTCTCCTGACCGATGGTCAGACGTATGGAGATGAGCAGCAATGTATCGCTCTGGCATCCAAGCTTGCTGAACATGGAATAGGTATCAGCGGCATGGGTATTGGACAGGAATGGAATGATATATTTTTGGATGTCCTGTCCACTCGCACAGGCGGCAGCAGTGCGTACATTGCCAAGCCGCAGGATATCAAACGACTGTTGCTGGAAAAATTCAGTGCTTTAGCGCAGACCTATGCTGAAGATATCACCCTGGACACGAAATTTATTGAAAATGTTGAATTGACCTATGCTTTCCGCCTTCAGCCCGATCCGTCTCCGATCGCGCTCGGGGAAGATACACTTCACCTTGGATCAATATTGCAGGATACTGCCACTCAGATCATTTTCGAGTACATTATTCATCCAAAAGCGGTAAAATCAGAGTCGCTTACAATCTTAGATGGCATCCTCAAAGTTGCGATCGCCTCCCAGGTGATGCCAGTCCCTCCGCTCCGGATGCAGCTCAGGCGACCCATATCAGACTCCCCTGAAACTGATCCGCCTCCTCCAAAAATTGTCCAGGCTTTATCGCGGCTGATGCTGTACCGTATGCAGGAACGTGCTCGCAAAGAGGCCCAAAAAGGCAATGTTGATGGCGCAACACGTCAACTTCAGACGCTTGCAGCTAACCTACTGACACAGGGTGAACGCAGCCTGGCGCAGACAATTCTTTTGGAAGTGGAATATTTGCAGAAGCAAAATGAGCTTACAATTGAGGGAAGCAAGAAGATCAAATATGGAACGCGATCCCTATTTAACGCGCCATCGAAGAAGGAGTTGATGCAATGATCATTTGTCCGAATTGCCAGCATAAAAATGTGACTGGAGCCATGTTCTGTGCTGAATGTGGCGCTCAACTGGACGGCATAGATACCCTGATTACACAAGCTATCACAGATGAACAGATCGCCGAGGAACTGAACAAAAAGCCTACTCGTCCTGAACCTGCCTCGACTCCTGCAAATAGTTGGATTTCCTTGCACCTCATGGACAGTGGAAAGATCCTCCCCCTTGCTTCCAGGAATGAGTTCACCTTGGGGCGCCTGAGCGAAGGCCAGCCGATCATGCCGGATATCGATCTGACTCCTTATCAAGCCTATGCCTCAGGTGTTTCTCGTCTGCATGCCGTGGTCAAGCGGGATGCTAACCGTGTCCTGGTTATGGACCTTGGCTCATCCAATGGCACCTATGTCAATGGGCGCCGGATCAACCCTCATGTGGAAGAGCCTCTGAGCCATGGTGACATCGTCGCACTGGGCAAACTCAAGATCCAGGTCCTTCTCCGCAATATTTAACAATAGTTTTTGGAAAGGCATAGAAATGGCTTATTCCGTCATTTTGCATATCTCCGGTGAACCATCAATTCTGGGGGAAGTTGAAGAATTGCCAAAACCGTCGGATACATTGATTACAGTTTCCAACCCTCGTTTACGAGATGGGAAGGATATTCATTACCTTGAGCATAATGTCGTCAAAGTGATTTGGCCCGTAGACAAGATAACATTGATTGAAGTCTTGGAGAGCGAAGAGGAAGAGCGCCTGATTGGCTTTGTGAGGGAGTAATCCATGCCCGAAGATTTTGACCGCCGCCGCATCCTTGTAGTGGATGATGAGGAGCGCATGGTGCGTTTCATTCGTATGAACCTGGAGCATGATGGCTTCCAGGTTGCAGAAGCTTTCAATGGCAAACAAGCCATCCAGAAATTGCGTGACGTTACTCCTGACTTGATCCTGCTTGATGTAATGATGCCCGATATTGACGGTTTTGAAGTGCTTGAGACCATCCGTGAGGGAAGCAATGTACCGGTCATTATGCTTACGGCCAAAGGCGAGGAAGATGACCGGGTACGCGGCTTGGAACTGGGCGCGGATGATTACATTACCAAGCCGTTCAGTCCGCGTGAACTCGTCAGCCGCGTGAAAGCCGTCATTCGCCGTACCGAAAGTGCGACCGGCTCAATGCATGACATCATCGAAGTGGATGATCGCCTCAAGATTGATTTTGATCGTCGAGAGGTTTGGCTGGAAGGCAAACTCGTTAAACTGCGCCCCACGGAATATCGCCTGCTTTATCATCTCGTGCAAAATGCTGGCTGGGTTGTAACCCATGACCAGTTGCTTGTGAAAGTCTGGGGATACGAATATCGCGATGAGCCGCATTATGTGCGTCTCTATATTAATTACCTGCGCCAGAAGCTTGAGAAGGATCCTGCCAACCCGAAGTATATCCTTACCGAGCGCGGCGTTGGTTATCGCTTTGTGGATTACAAGAGGCAGAAAGCAGACTCTAAGTAGTCAAAAACTCTGACGAAATTTTTATATAGAGCTTGCGTTTTTTTAACGCAGGCTTTTTATATTAAGGGCATCAAACAATATCAATCATTCTAAGGAGGTTGCTATGTCTAATCTAACTCGTTGGGAACCCGTGCGTGAGATGATGACCCTGCGTGAGGCGATGGATCGACTTTTCGACGACGCGTTCACTCGTCCGATCAACCTCAGGGATGGCGGCTTGTCTGCGCCTGCGATTGATATGTACCAGACTGACGACGAAGTCGTCGTAAAGGCCGCTCTTCCGGGCTTCAAAGCTGATGATGTTCAGATCAATGTCACCGGCGAGGTGCTGACGATCAGAGGTGAGTTGAAGCATGAAGAGGAAAAGAAGGACAAGGCCTGGCATATCCGCGAACAGCGCTGGGGCTCATTCGAGCGCTCAGTCACTCTTCCAACTGATGTAGTAGCAGACAAGGCAAATGCCGATTTTGCCAACGGAATCCTGACCATCACCTTACCGAAGGCAGAAGAGGTCAAGCCCAAGACGATTACCGTCAAAGCAAAATAATGCTGATCAGTGACAGTCACCCGCTTTGCGAGGTGACTGTCACTTTAATATAGGGCAAAACATTGATAACAGAACGACAGAGTGCCGCACAATTTACCAGGTTGTTGAAAAAGTAACGGTTGGCGGCTCAGCGGCGCGCGTATGCGCGTCCGCTGCAGCCGCGTGTTAGGCGGCCCTACCCTCAGGGCCGGCGATGGATCACGCATCCTCCACGGGTTCTCACGGACGAACGCGGATGATCGTCTTCCCCGGGCGTCGCTCGGTCGGGTTGAGGGCGGCGACGGCGTCGTCGAGAGTCGAGACGGTGCCGATGTTCGTCCGCAGCCGTCCGTCCCGCACCCGCTGGACGATCTCACCCAGCTGGGCGCGATCGGACTCGACAACGAAATCGATCGCCAGGGCGTCGACGGGCCGCGCCTCCGACGGTCCCACGATGGACACTAGGATTCCTCCTGCTCGAACCAGGCGCGCGGACCGCTTCCCGATATCGCCGCCGATGAGATCGAACACCAGATCGACTTCGCCAACGTCTTCCAGGGCCTCCTTGTCGAGGTCGACAAACTCGTTCGCGCCGAAGTCGAGCGCCTTCTGACGGTCGGCGGCGCGTCCGGTGCCGATAACGTAGGCGCCGAACTCACGTGCGAGTTGCATCACCATCGACCCGACCGCGCCGGCCGCGCCGTGTGCGATCACGCGCTGCTCCGCCCGAAGGCGGCCGTGCACGATCAGCCCCTGCCACGCGGTCAGACCCGAGATCGGAAGGCTCGCACCCACTGTGAAGTCGACGTCGCCCGGCAGTGGCGCGAGGTTGCGCGCCTCGACGGCTGCGTACTCCGCCAGGGTGCCGTCGCGAGACCAGTCCGTGAGGCCGAACACCCGCTGTCCGACCGACAGCCCCGTGGTGCCATAGCCCAGGGCGGTGACCACTCCGGCCAGCTCGTGCCCGGGGATCGACGGTGTTCGGTCGCGGTTGAGGCGATCGGTCCAGGTCGAAGGCCAACCTAGCTCAGTGTTAACGAATCCCGATGCATAAACCTGAACGACTACATCGTTTATCGATGGCTGCGGCTCGGGCCGCTCCACCAGCTTCATCCCGGCCGTTCCCGCAGCCTGGTCCGTCACCACTATCGCCTTCATGTGAATTGTCTCCTTTCTCATCTGTCTGTTTGGTGGAAATGTGCCTCGACGATGCGGTGGCCGCCTTCAATCCCGCCAAACGGATCAAGGGGAAGACTATGTGGTGGGACGCGCAGCCTAACTATAGACTTAATTGAAGGTTACCACATAATAGCCTATAGACGGCATTTGTAATTTTTCCTCCAACAAAGTGACATTCTCCACATAAACAGCAAAAAACCGAAATTTGCTGCAATCGAGTTGAATTGGTTATGTTATGAGATGTGAATGACTCGGAATAGAGAAGAGGAAGATGATCGTCATTGTTCGCACAATAATACAGGCTGTTGAAAAAGTAAAGGTTGGGTTTAGGCGCCTGGCGGCGAGCTAGCGAAGCAAATTGGCTGCAACCCGATGGTAGCCAATCCTCGTGAATCTTGGAACGCTGGCTCTAGGCAGGTTAAGAGATTGACTTGAGTTGTCTCGGGAATTTTCCGGTTTCTCAATTCGCAAAATACTGGCCATGAAAGCCGAAGGGAATGTGATGCGGTACTTCAGCGCGGGCGATCTCGATGAAGGAATGGGCATCTAAAACAAGCAGAAACGAAGTGGCTGTGGCAGCTTTGAAGACCACAGACAAAATGACGCCATCATCTTCGGCAGCTGCCTTCGGTGCAGCCGCGAACACCGGCTCTCCCACATAGCAGTCCTCGGCCAGCCACACTTTGGCCGTGCGCTCGCGGACATCAGCTTTCACCAATTGGTTGTAGAGATCACCGGGTCGGTCGGGGCGATTGCTTACGCCATAGGCAAAGCGATAGTCTTTCGCATTGCTGTACTCGTAATTCAAACGTGGTAATTCGATGCCCTCGCTCACTAGGACTTGATATTCGGCGTTTGAGCCATTCGCTGGCAGGCGATAGCGCCGGAATTGTGATGTTGGGATAGGCTCACCCGCGCGCAGGCGTTCCAGGTAAAACGCATCGATCAAGCTCGGATCGTTGTACGCAGCGATGTCCAAAATAAGATCGCCATTTTGCTCAAAGGCATTGACATGATGGAAGGCAAAAAAGGCTTGACCCATCCATGTCTTGATCGTGCCATCGCGTTTGTTTAGGGCAATCCATCGCGTCCCGCGTTCGGGCTTCCACTCAAGGTTCTCGCTGAAAGGTTTATTGCGGATCAATAACCTAAGCGGATTCATCATCAGCGGAAATTCGGCCAGGACGACAAAGTTCTCGGTCATCCCGAAGCTGTGCATATAGGCGGGTTCTTGGACGGGCACGCTCCCAATCAGTTCACGCCGCTTTTGCCCGGGCGGAATGCGGTAAATGATGTATTTGTTCTTAAGTCCCATCTCCGTCATGAAGTTAACCAGAGATTGGCTTTTAGAATCGAAGTGCGGGTGAGCGGTTGTCAGCACGCCGCGGAGTTTATCGCCGCCGTAGTCAAACACGCCGAGGGTTTTGAGAGTCTGTAGGTCGAACTCCATCGGCAGCGGCACTTCGGTCATGGCAAGGTAGCTATCGGCCACCTGAGCAAGATTTACATTGCCGTTTTGGATCTTGCCGGGCTCAAATATAGAAAAGAATCGCTGAAAGATAGAACGGCCGGGGTCAGTGGCAAACCCTGGCACAGCGATTCGTCCTTTGTCCATCGCCTCGCAGTAATCGCGGCTCTGCAAATATTTGTTGGCATAGGAGACGGCGCCGTTCTTAAAAGCAAAACGGTGCAACATACTCAGTCCATCGAACCAGTGGCGATACTGCTGGGACCCTACTTCAAATCTGCCTGGCCCATTGCGCACCAGCGAGCCGGACAGCCAGGGTGGCAGCTGACCGCTGACAGATAGATGGTCGATCTGGAACTCGCCCTCTAAAGTGGTCAGCCCCTGTTGGTATGTGTTGGTCATAGTTTCGTCTCCTTGAACTGTGCCCAGTAGGTACGGTAAAGTTCCATATTTGTTGCTGCCTATCGCCCTGTCCGCTCCAGCGAATTGTCAGGCGGCAATTCTACCGAACTCGACTGACTTACCTTCAAGGTGCCCGCGGTTGACTATGCCGACCACCGCAACGAAGGTCCACAGAGCAGCAGTATAAACAAGATTGCAGAGCACAGCTTGTATGTCCGTTGCCGGAATCGCGAAGATCAGTGTGGTGGCCGTCTGGCTTACATGCATGAGCATGGCCACGAGCAAGCTCCCGGTGCGGTCATAGACCCAGACCAGTAGCACCCTGAAGGCGGGCAGGTGCGAAAATAGCAAGACGGCAAGGCTGATGAGGGGTGAAACACTCTGGGAGGCTCTGGCGCTCTCTGTGAAAAGAGGCATATGCCACAGGCCCCACACGAACCCGACAATGAGGCTGGTTGCCAGAACGCCATAGTGCAGTCTCAGCCGGGGGATGGCGAAGCCCGTCCAACCCAGTTCCTCAAAGATCCCCACCAGGATACCCGCCACGAGCCCGGAAACCAGGAGGGTGACCTTGTCGCTGGATGTGACGATGCCCGGAACAAATGCCGGGGAGAACTGCGACAGCAGCAAGAGGGTGCCTGCCATCAAGCCGGGGGCCGTCAGTACGGCTATCAAATACCAGCCAGCGCCTATCCGCCAACGGCGCAGCCGGGAGAGCAGCTCGCTGAAACCCGCCCGCCGGTACACAAGGCCTGTCATAAACAGACCCGCTATAGTGGGACCCAGAAGCATTGCCAGGTACAGGAACGGCATCCGTTCTGCGGATACAGCCGCTACGCCCAGCATGCCGCCGGGTCCCATGATTATCAGGAGTCCGCCCCATGAGATGAGCAGGGTCAGGACGAAATAGAGCAGAACCGAATGCCGCTTGATGAAAGCCTGAATGGTTATCATAAAGTTCTCCCTTCAACGTCAATTGTGATTCAGAGGTTAGGCGGTCTTGGCGACGTTTAAATTAGTACATTATGTCATAAATATTTTACGTCTTTTGCTATCACGATTCAAATATTATTTGTTCTCACAATGGGATAAGCGGCCTTACATAAGTGCTTTTTTACAAAGTGCTGTGAAGACCGTGCCAAGAAGGAAATCAGAGAGGGGAGAAAGGCAAGAAGAAGAGAGCCAGCGTCGTACAATGTAGCTTTTGCGGCGAATGTGGCTTCCGAAGCTAACGCGAGGAAAGAAATGGCTTATAGTGATGCATAGCAGATAACAAAGTATGAGGTGCAGCTTGCTTAGTCACAAGGCTAGAGAATTCAAGCAACATCAATCCATATCGCTGGAAGACCTGGTCCCTGATGACAATTTCTATCGCCAGGTAGAACAAAGGCTTGATCTTACTTTCGTTCGTGAACTGGTAAGCGAGCTCTACTCAAACATCGGTCGTGCATCCATTGATCCAGTCGTTTTCTTCAAATTACAATTGATCGCTTTCTTTGAAGGGATCCGCTCGGAGCGCCAGTTGATGGAAACCGTCAATCTCAATTTGGCTCATCGATGGTTCATTGGTTATGACCTGGATGAGCCCGTCCCCGATCACAGCAGTCTGAGCAAAATTCGTGAACGTTTTGGGCTGGAGGTGTTTCAACTGTTCTTCGAGCGCATTGTGGAACTGTGTATTGAAGCTGGACTGGTGTGGGGCGAGGAGCTTTACTTTGACAGCACGAAGCTGCAGGCCAACGCTAATGTCAATGGGATGATTGACAGAACAGAATACGAAGCTCAGCAACATCTTGAGCAATTATTTGAACATCTCGAAGAAGATCCAGCTTCCTTTGGTAGGTTGGTAGCAAAGTACAAAGGGAAAAGAATCACTGGAGTCCGCAAGCCACACTACCGGCGGATCACCGATGACCAGGTCTCCCCGACTGATCCAGATGCTGCCCCGATGCAATCTGCTGGTGGAGGTAGCGCTGTGTTGGGATACCGAGATCATTATGTTGTGGATGGTGGCAAAGCGCGCATTATCCTGAGTGCCTTGGTGACGCCTGCTTCAATCACGGACAATACGCCTCTTCTGGATTTGGTGGATTGGGTGCGTTTCAGATGGCGATTAGAACCGAAGCTGGGGGTTGGCGATACCAGGTATGGTACGGTGCCCAATATTGTAGGTCTGGAAGAACGCGGGATCCGAGCCTATCTCCCAATCTCAGATTTCAGCCAACGCACCAAATATTACTCAGCTAAACTCTTTCAGTATGACTCTGAGAAGGATTATTATGTCTGTCCCCAAGGACAGATTCTCCCATTGACCTCTCGACGAAATACAGAACAAGTAATTCTCTATCGCGCAAAGGCTAGAGTATGCAATGCCTGTCCATTAAAGAGCCAATGTACGGGCAGCAAAAGTGGGCGTCATATTTTCCGTTCATTTTTTCAGGAGGTTCTTGACAAAGCGGAGGGCTACCGCCAAACCGAAGCTTATCTGAAAGCCATGCGCAAACGGAGTGTGTGGGTTGAGCCTCTGTTTGGCGAAGCGAAAGAGTTTCATCGTTTGAGGCGGTTTCGCCTGCGGCGTTTACGCAAGGTGAACATCGAAGGCGTGATGGTGGCAGCAGGGCAAAATCTGAAACGATTGATCCAGCATCACCTTGCCAGGCTTTTTTCTTTTCTTAAAATCCCTTCTCAATATTTGATTTCCCCACTAATTTTGACTTTTTCAACAGGCTGAATAGTTTTGCGAATAAAATTTAGCTTCAGAGGGTTTATTTCGGTAATCGGCTGTTTACATTCAAAGCAAACGGGAAAAAGAAATGGCTTAGAGTGGTACAGAGCATATAAAAACGATGAGGTGGAATATGCTTGGTCATAAAGTCCGGGAGTTCAGGCCGTTCACCACAATCTGCTTGGAGGATTTGGTGCCTGATGACAACTTCTATCGTCAAGTGGAACGAAGCCTTGATCTCAATTTTGTGCGTGATCTAGCAGATGAGTTCTATTCGAGTATTGGACGTCCATCTGTTGATCCAGTGGTGTTCTTCAAGCTGCAACTGATCGCGTTTTTTGAAGGGATTCGCCCCGAACGACAGTTAATGGAGACCGTCAATCTCAACTTGGCGCACCGCTGGTTCATCGGTTACGATTTGGATGAACCTGTTCTTGATCATAGTAGCTTGAGCAAGATCAGGGAGCGTTTTGGACTGGAAGTCTTTCAGCAGTTCTTTGAGCACATTGTGGATTTGTGCATCGAAGCTAGATTGGTGTGGGGAGAAGAGTTGTACTTTGATAGCACTAAGGTGCAGGCTAACGCCAACATCAACGGCATGATCGAAAGAGCAGAGTTTGAAGTACAACAACATCTTGACCAATTATTTGAACACGTCGAAGAAAATCCGTCTGACTTTGGCAAGTTGGTTGCCAAATACAATGGCAAACGACTCAACGGGATCCGCAAACCGCATTACCAACGCATCACCGATGACCGGATCAGCCCGATCGACCCGGATGCAGCTCCCATGCAGCCTTCCGGTGGAGGCAGTGCGGTGTTGGGATACCGCGATCACTATGTCCTGGATGGTGGCAAAGCACGCATTATTTTGAGTGCGCTCGTGACACCCGCTTCGATCACAGACAACACGCCTCTCTTGGATTTGGTGAATTGGGTGTGTTCCAGGTGGAGGATCGAGCCAAAAATTGCTGCTGGTGATACCAAGTATGGCACTGTACCTAATATCGTGGGTCTGGAAGAACGCGGGATTAAGGCGTATCTCCCTACATCTGATTTCAGCCAACGCACTAAGTATTACTCGGCTAAGCTCTTTCAGTATGACTCTGAGAAAGATCATTATGTCTGTCCTCAAGGACAAATTCTTCCCCTAGTTTCTCGACGAAAGTCCGAGCAAGTTCTGCTGTACAAATCCAAGGCTGAAGTATGCAATGCGTGTCCACTAAAGAGCAAATGTACTGGCAGCAAAAGCGGGCGATATATTTTCCGTTCATTTCTTCAAGAGTATCTCGACAAAGCAGAGGGTTACCGACAAACCGAAGCGTATCTGAAAGCCATGCGCAAACGGAGTCTGTGGGTTGAGCCTCTGTTTGGCGAAGCGAAAGAGTTTCATCATCTTAGGCGGTTTCGCCTAAGACGTTTACTCAAGGTGAATATCGAAGGCGTGATGGTGGCAACCGGGCAAAATCTGAAAAGATTGATTAAGCATGATCTTGGTATGCTTTTTTCTTTTCTCAAATTCACCTCTTCATGTTTGATTTTCCCCACTATTCCAGACTTTTTCAACAGGCTGTTACTTTGTATTTGAATTTCCAACTGCAATTCCATATAAAAAGTAAACTTTAACCCTAAAGGGGATTGCTAAATCCCGTAATCCAGCCAGTATCACGGTAATTCTTGTGAGCCTATCTGTTTTCATCTTATTTTGACAAATATTAGGGTAAAATTGGCGCTATGCCAAAGCAACCTGCCAAGCAACGAATCATCCTGGTAGACGATCATGAGGTCGTGCGGCTGGGATTAAAATCTTTATTGGAACGTCACCCCCAGTTTGACGTGGTCGCGGAAGCCAGTTCGGCGCGCGAAGCTATCGAAAAAACGGATGCGCTCAAGCCCGATGTGGTGGTTATGGATATCCGCTTGCCGGGCACATCCGGGATCGAGGCGTGTGAGCAAATTGTCAGTAAGCATCCAAATATCAAGGTCATTATGCTCACCTCGTATGCGGAGGATGAAATGCTATTCTCTGCAATTCGTGCAGGTGCCTCCGGATATATTCTGAAGCAGATCGGCAGTGATGACTTGGTAAAGGCGCTCGAAGCGGTCTCGCGGGGTGAGGCGCTGCTCGATCCTGCCGTAACCCAGCGTGTGTTCCAGGAAGTGCGTCGTGCTGTGAAAGAGGAAGAGGCTTCGGCTTTTCAACATTTGAGCCAGCAGGAGAAGCACGTACTGTTACTTGTTTCTGAGGGTAAGACGAACCGCGAGATCGCCAAGCAGCTGTTTTTAGGGGAAGGCACGGTGCGGAATTACGTTTCGAGCATCTTGTCGAAATTAGGAGTGAACAACCGGGCGGAAGCCGCGGCATACGCTGTGGAGCACAGTTTGAGAGAGTATATATCCACTTAAAGTTTTAAGTGTAGATCACGGAGACAATCGTCTCCGTGTTTTTATTTGCCACCGGTCTGAAAAATTACTGATCTTTCTCTACAATTTGTGGGAGGAAATCAAGCTTCTTGTCTGCCACGCATCCTGGATATGCGGGCGGTACTCTGTAAGGAGTGGGTCATGCTTTCTTCCATTCAGTTGGTTGATGAAGATATTCTCCTGCGCCCTTTTCGCTTTACTGACGCAGCCCAGTTATATCTGGCTGTGCATGAGTCCTTAAAGGAGCTTAAACCCTGGATGGCGTGGGCAACTGATCAATATACCGAGATCACAGCCAGAGAATATATCACCATTGCACGAGCACGCTGGGATGAGCATACGTTTTATGCATTTGCCATCACGTCTGAGGATCAGATCCTGGGCGCGTGCACTTTGAGCAGCATTCATTCCATCTACCATTTTTGCAATTTAGGCTACTGGGTACGGACCTCGTTTCATGGCCAGGGCATTGCTGGACGGGCCGCGAGACTTGTCGCACGCTTTGCATTTGAAAACCTGGGGTTGATCCGTGTAGAGATCGTGATCGGGGTTGGGAATCAAGCCAGTATACGCGTGGCGGAAAAGATGGGTGCGCACGATGAGGGGACATTGTTGAATAGGATGGTGATCGGCAGGTCCATTTATGATGCAAAGATGTACTCGCTGCTCCCTTCGGACTTTGGGCTGGTGGCACGGTTATGAAGTAAACAAGTAGACGGGTCTAAGCGCATACCTGTCTACTTGTTTACTTGTATACCCGACTACGGTGCAGGTGTCTCAGTCGGAGTGACCGTCTCTGCCTCTATCTCTGTCGGTGAGGGTGTATCCGTTGGCGTCTCTGTCGCGGTCGGAGTACGTGTGAAAGTAGGTGTGATCGTGGGAGTCTCAGAAGGGGTTGGAGTTGGAGTTAAAGTCACGGCAGGCAGGTCAATCGGACCGATTGTCCCCAATCCTAGCAATTCACGGAAGATCCAGCCATCCGCATATTGTTCGAGTACCGGGTCAGGCTGGGTAGGCGCGATCTGAAGCCAGGTCGCTTCTTCGTTGCGGGCGCTGAAAGCAAGACACTTTCCCACCAGCAATGGTTCTCCGATAGGCGGGTAAATCGTGCCGGGACCTGAACGTACGTTGATGGAATTTGCGTAAAGTGAGTTGACACAAAAGACCAGCCTGTTGAAGGGTATCTGGGTTGGGGAAGGCGTAAGGGTCGGTTTCAATGTCGGTGTCTCTGTGAGCGTGGGTGTTAGCGTAATCGTAGAGCTCGCAGTGGGACTTACGGTTGGCGAATCGGTGAGGGTGAAAATCACTACAGGAGTTGCGGATGGGGTGGCTGAGGGGGTGAAGGTCGGGGTAGTGGTGGGAGGAACTGGCGGCGTGAAAACGAACGTCGATAGAAGCGCGAGCAGGATCAGAACTCCAATAATGATGGGAATGGCATACTTACGCAGCAGGATTGGTAAGGTCGCCGCCGGTATGACAGGCTCCCCGGTATATCCCAAGGTAGCCAACAGACGGTTTAGACTATCAGTATAATCGTCGCCTGTGAAGTCGATATAGTTGATGGTATTGAGCGCGAAGGGAACCCGAGACCTTGCCAGCATGATGGGGATGATTTTCTTGCGTAATGACAGCGCCTGTGTATATTCCTTTTCCACCCATTCAGAGACCGCAGAATTGGGTGAAAGGACAACGATGAAATAATTGCTGGCTTCAATTGCCGTGGGGATGACACGCACCCAATCATCGCCGCCGCGCAGGTCGGAAACGTCCCACCAGACGTTATATCCGGCTTTTTCCAAATCCCCGGCGAGCTTGCGGACAAAGCCAAGATCCTTGCGTGAGTAACTGATGAAAATTTGTGACATTCTATCGGGTACATTCATACATTTAACGGAAATTTGTCCACACTAGTTTCTGAAAAACGCCCTACCTTAGTACCATAGCGAAGTGCCGCATGGCGGCACGGAGACACATCCCTATTGAAACGCGCTGAAACGGAAGACTAGCTTTTGCTGTAAAACCTGGAGAATCCGATTGTTATTGGATATTACCACCCACACGCGAATTTTGGGGAGGATTGTTTTCTAGGAGTATCTAAATTCCAAACTATGTTATTTGCTGCGCCTGGGTAAGAAAATGAAATGAGATAATGGTCAGATAACTCCGACCATTATCTGGGATGCAACTTTGCAATGTTCAATCAAATCACCACCTGGGAAGATCGATGTGCGGTTCCCTGAGCGCTATGGCACAAACTGAACCAGTGTCTGACTGTTACTTGACCCGCTTCCACGGATTAGCAGTATTGACGGCAATACAGGGGACACAATCAGATGATTTGGTCTTGAAGATCAATTGATCGCCATTTATAGTGATTTCATAAGTTTCCTGGTCGGGTGTGCCTGCCGCAAAGGTGATTACATTCCCATCAGCGGACCATTTATCTTCTATATGTGGATTGGCAGGCGCGGGGCAATCCGGGAGTTGGGTTTGATCAATTGTGAATGTGCCGTCTGCATTGAATTTCCAAAGGAATGTACCGGTACTCTCACATAAATATTGTTGGTCGAAACCCGGTATAACACGCAAGATATCCTCCTTTGTCACCGTGGAGGTCCATGTACCGACGATCGTGGGCACAAGCTTGGGGGCGCAAGAAGTAAGCAACAATGTCAGGAGCAGTAAAATACTAAATATTTTTCGAGTATTCATTCTTCATCATCTCCTTGTATAATCCTGACCATCAGGATTGGGTCTCACGGCGTAATGTATCGGATTTGCTATTTCTTTTGGTCACAGAAACTGTCACAAAAAGTGTGACAATATTGGAAATTTAGAGTTGAATGGAACAACATTCTTTTGGGTATTGGCTCAGGCTCAAGCGAAAGGCGCTCGATCTCACCCGTGAAGCATTGGCTGATCGCGTGGGTTGTTCGGCGTCAACCATCCGAAAAATCGAAGCCGAAGAGCGTCGTCCTTCTGCACAGATCGCTGAGCGCCTGGCAGAAATTTTTAGGATTCCCTCAGACGAACGAGCAGCCTTTCTTCATTTCGCGCGTGGTGATTCGGGAGCTTCCCCTACCAATGTCAAAGAGGATGCGGCTTGGCGTAAATCCGTTGTATTCACTCGCTCAAACTTACCGGCTGCAGCCACCTCGCTGATTGGACGCGAACAGGCAATCGCGCTTGTACGCGAATATTTATTGACTCCGAACATCCGCCTAGTCACACTGATTGGTCCGCCGGGTATCGGCAAGACCCGTTTGGGTCTGGAAGCGACACGCCAATCGTTTTTCGATTTTCCTGATGGCGTTTTCTTTGTTCCATTGGCTCCTGTGGAGAACCCCGCTTCGGTTGCCTCTGCCATCTTTCAAGCACTTGGTTATGTGGAAGCGAGGAATCAATTCACTTTTGAACAACTTGTGCAAAGCATTGGGGATAAACAACTACTGATCATGCTTGACAACCTTGAGCACCTCATTGAAGACGCCGCTCCGCTTACTTCGAGACTTCTTTCTGCTTGTCCCGGTTTAAAAATACTGACCACTAGCCGGGAGTCTTTACGTGTGCCTGGCGAATGGTTATATTCTGTACCGATGCTAGACTTCCCAAAAGAAACAGTATCTATTGATCCGGCAGACACACTTCGCTTTCCTGCTTTGACGCTGTTTGCCGAACGTGCCAAAGCCGTGATACCAGGTTTTTCCTTGAATGCTGAAAATGTGTCGGCGGTTGCATCCATCTGTGCTCAACTCGAAGGTGTACCTTTGGCAATTGAATTGATCGCGTCGCGCATTCGGTTCCTGTCGCCGCAGGCGTTGTTGCAACAACTGAATGAACAATTTATCTTATCCGCAGATGGGATGCGAGCTGTGTCCGCGCGCCAGAAGACCTTGCATGATGCAATTCACTGGAGTTATAAACTTCTTTCAAGGGAGGAACAGGAACTTCTGATGCGCTTATCCGTTTTTCGTGATGGTTTTACGATGGATTCCGCAAAAGCGATTTCTGCAGATATATCAACGAAAAGATCCGTGTCTGACTTGATAGGATCATTATTCGATAAGAGTTTATTGCAACATTCTTCCGATGAGTATGATTTATCGCGCTTCAATATGCTAATGATGATTCGAGAATTTGCCTTAGAAGAATTGCGCAAAGTGGGCAAGGAAGCATTCGTCCGAGAAAGCCATCTGGCATATTTTCTCAATCTTGCTGAGCAGGCCGATCAAGGAATTCATGGCCCCGATCAACTTGTCTGGATGGAAAGGATTGAAAGAGACTACAACAACCTTCAAATCGCACTGGATCGTTGCGTGTCCGACCAGCACACAGAATTTGGTCTGCGTTTGCTGGGCGCGCTGGGATGGGTCTGGTGGGTCCGCGGCCATTACAGTGAAATGCGCAATTGGTTTGACAAGATCCGTACTTTGCCGGGGATAGCCAATCATCCTGCAAGGTATGCCATGGTATTGAATCGCGTCGGAGCTCAGAACTGGAACTTAGGTAACAACCATGAAGCTCAATCCATCCTAGAGGAAAGCGAGGCAATCTGGCTGTCGTTGGGCCAGAAAGGCGAGTTGGGCCTGGCCGATTGTTTGAATTGGCTGAGCATGGTTGCTTTTGAAGGCGATGGAGATATAGTGAAGGCAGGTTCGCTGGTTGAGAGAAGTATTGCTCTGTATCAAAAACATGCAGATTCGTGGGGGTGTGCTATTGCTATGCTTAATGCAGGCTATGTGGGCATGGGTCGCAATCGCTCAATCTCACCGCTTTTTTGGTTTGAACAGAGCCTCAACCTATTTGAAAAGATAGGCGACGTATGGGGAAAAAGCCAGGTTTATCAATGCATGGGACGTGTATATTTGGATCAAGGCAATTATGAAAAAGCTCGTTTCTATATTGAACAGCAAATGACCATTGATGAAAGCCTGCGATTTATTTCAGGGATCATTTATGGCTTGAGTGATTTGGGGCATTTAGCTTTCTTTCAGGGTAATGCCGATCAGGGACTGGAGTACTATCAGAGAAGTTTACAGATTTGCCACCAGTACGGATTGGAGCCAGACCGGGCTGTTTTATTCTTTATAAGCATGGTTTATCTGCATCAAAACAATTTTCTGGCTGCCTCGCGACACTTCACCGACTTATATAAACGTCACGTGGAGGCGAAGGATAAGAAAAGAGATGTTCTCAATTTGTTATCAGGTTTAACTGCTGTTGCCGGAGGAATAAAGCAATTCGAACGAGCGGCAAGGCTGAGCGGCACAGCACAAGCGATTCTAAATGAGACAGGGTACAAATATCCCCCCTTTTTTCGTGCAGTATTTGATCGTCACATTCAAAATGCTCGCAAGCAACTCGGCGAGGTAAAGTTTGACGACCTTGCTGCTGAAGGTCGCGCCATGACGATGGAGCAGGCCATTGCGTACGCATTAGAGAACAGTGATGAGTAACCTTCCTTCAGGCACCGTTACATTCTTATTTACCGACATTGAAGGCTCCACTCGACTCTTGCAGCAGTTGGGTGAGGATTATACGACTCTGCTCGTGGATCACGAGCGACTTCTGCGTGAGGCGTGCGAGACCAACCATGGGAGAGTTGTGGATATCCACGGCGATTCGTTCTTCGTTGTCTTCCCACGTGCCCTGGACGCGATTGATGCCGTGGCGCAATCCCAACGTGCACTTGCAAGCCACTCATGGCCGCAGAACGTCAGGGTACGCGTGCGCATGGGGCTGCATACAGGTGAGCCGCAAATTAGCACGTTAGGCTACGTAGGTATTGATGTACATCGTGCCGCGCGGATCGCGGCCGCTGCCTATGGCGGGCAAGTGTTGCTCTCACAAACAACTTGTGATTTGGTCGAGAGGGAGTTGCGCGATGACATCACCTTGCGCGACCTTGGGGAACATCGCCTCAAAGATTTACGCCAGCCCAAGCATCTGTATCAACTTGTCATTACAGGTTTGCCCTCTGACTTCCCTCCCCTCAAATCCTTGGATGTTTCCCCAAGTAATTTGCCAATTCAACTTACCAGCTTCATCGGTCGCTCAAAAGAGATTACGGAGGTCAAGCAGTTACTTTCAGAGGGACATCTCTTGACGTTGACGGGCCCGGGGGGTAGTGGCAAGACGCGGCTGGCATTGCAAGTTGCCAGCGAGATGATCGAGCATTTCCATGATGGAGTGTTTTTTGTCGCATTGGCTCCCATCACCGATCCAAGACTCGTCGCTTCGACCATCGCTCAAACCTTAGGCGTCCATGAGACTGCAGGTCGATCCCTCACCGATAACCTAAAGGATTATCTGCAAAGCAAGTCTTTGCTGCTGTTGCTTGATAACTTTGAGCAGGTGATCCCGGCAGCAGCGATCATTTCAGATCTGTTGGCGGCGTGCAGTAAATTGAAGGTTTTAGCCACCAGTCGTGAAGGACTGCGTCTTAGTGGGGAGCGCACGTACCCGGTACCGCCACTGGCACTGCCAGATCTCAGGCAGTTGCCGTCTGTCGAGTCCCTCTCGCAATATACTGCGGTCGAATTGTTTGTCCAACGTGCTCGCGCCGTAAAGCCAGACTTTCGGATTACGAACGATACAGCGCCGGCAGTTGTTGAAATTTGCCGTCAGTTGGATGGATTGCCGCTGGCTATCGAGCTAGCCGCGGCGCGCATCAAGTTATTGCCTCCGCGGGCAATGCTCGCCCGCCTGGAGAATCGTCTGGAATTTTTGACAGGCGGTGCACGTGATCTGCCAGCGCGTCAGCAGACCCTGCGCAACGCCATTGCCTGGAGTTACGACCTGCTCACTGAAGAAGAGCAGAAATTCTTCCGGCGGTTGTCTATTTTCGTGGGCGGTTGTACGATCGATGCAGCCGAGGCAGTAGCCGGGGACTATCCGGCCGGTGCCTGGGTATTAGACCAATTAGGATCCTTCTTAGACAAGAGTTTGCTGCGAGAAGTGGAGGGCACGAACGAGGAACCGCGTTTTATTATGCTGGAATTACTGCGCGAGTTCGGCCTGGATCAGTTGAAGACCAGCGGTGAAGAAGAAACGATTCGACGCCATCACGCCAATTTTTTCCTGAGACTTGCGGAGCAAGCTGAAGCAAAACTGGAGCGTTCAGAACAGGTCGAATGGATAAACCGTATGGAAGACGAGCACGGTAACCTGCGCGCAGCACTCGAATGGAGCCAGACTGCGCAAGGCGCAGGAGAAATCTGCTTGCGATTAGCCGGATCACTCGGGTACTTCTGGGAGGCACGGGGTTATTTTAGCGAGGGGCGTGAGCGGCTGTCTGCTGTGCTTTCAATAGAGGCTGCACAGGGACGAACGGCGGCACGTGCCAAGCTCCTGACCCGGAATGCGGAACTTGCTTACCGGCAGAGCGATTATGCGGCAACCGTGGAACTTGCCGAAGAGAGTCTGGCAATTTATCGTGAGCTTGGGGATAAGCAAGGGATCGCATCGGTACTTATCAAGCTTGGAAATGCAGCCACGGAGGCAGGCGATTATGCAACTGCTTCAGAATATTTGGAAGAGGCGCTAACAATCTGGCAAGAATTGGATGATAAGCATGGCATCGCCCGCGCCTTGATCAGTTCAGGCTGGGCCGTACTGCGATCAGGAGACTATCAATTGGCAAACGCGCGGCTGGAGGAAGCCTTGGCATTATCTCGTATCTTGGGAGATACAAGAAGTATCGGCTTTGAGCTTTCCGGCTTGGGCGAGATAGCACTACGTCAGGGTAACTACGGGCGTGCGAGACGGCTCCTTGAGGAAAGCTTAGAACTGCGACGGCAACTTGGGAGCAAATGGGGGATTGGTGTTTCGCTAGGGACGTTGGGCTGGGTCGCGATGCGTGAGGGCGACTGGGACCGTGCGCTGGCATGCCTGGGCGAGAGTCTCGAAGTTCGGCAGGAAATCGATGACAAAGGCGGCAGCGCCTGGTGCCTCGAGCGCCTGGCGGAGGTGGCCCTGGCGCAGGGCAAGCCTGAGAAAGCAGTGCGTCTGCTCAGTGCTGCGGCAGCCCTACGCATATCCATCGGCTCAGTCATCGACCCTGCGGATCAGCCTGATTATCAGAACAGGCGCAGCACTTTGCGCGCGGAGTTGGGGCAAGAACGATTTGCAGCAGTTTGGAATGAAGGCCGTGCCCTCACACTGGAACAAGCCATCGTATATGCGCTGGAGAAAAATGACGAGTAGCCCTTCGATTCATTCGAAATGCGTCGCTACCATGGCGTTATAAACCTTCTGCGCCTGAGATTTAATCCATTCCGCCACAGACACCCAGTGTCCGTGGCGGAATGTTTTAACGGGAGCGCAGCAGAATCGAAGTGAATGGAAAGCGAGGGGAGGATATGACGAGGATATAGCCAGGATATAGGCAGGATATGGGCAGTCTATGTCC
>DATGYJ010000028.1:0-4290 GCA_035298105.1 Anaerolineales bacterium
GCCCGCCAGTAGAGCTGCCAATAATAGTCGAGCTGGGTGCGCCAATCACGGCGATAGACGTTGACCATCCAGACCTGCGCAGCGATCGAAAAGATCAGAAGAAAGCTCAGGACGATCTTTTGTCCGGCAGGTCGCACAAACCAGAGCAGCAGCGCCATCACCATGAGGCTGGCGCCCACCATCGGCGCCAGCGCAAAGCGATCGTTCCAGCCGCCCGCGCTGATCTGCTTGCCAATGGCCCAGATGGGGAGCGCTCCCAGGACGAATGAGCCCAGGCCAACAATGAAGATCGAAGCCGGAGATGAGCGCTCCGGCATTTCTTTCTCATGAATATCATGAAAGAATGCAAAAGCCACGGTCAGCACAATCCCCAGGCCGAATGCAAACCAGGCAACAATGCTTTCAAAGGAAAAGCCCTCGAAGTTGAAAATGGCATTGATCCAGACCTGCAAAGTTAAATAGATCAGATCGGAGAACGCCTGGTTGAAGAAAGCCAATAAAGACCCACTGGTCGAGTCCTGCAATCCACTCAGGACCTCGTCCATATCGCTGATGCGACTGGTCGTATGAAAAACCGCCGGAAAATAGAACAGGCGGCACCAGAAATAGAACCCTGTGATCAGCAAGTAAGGCAGATAGTTGATCGCGACCTGACGTAAGTTCTGTAAATTCGTTTTCTTCTCGTCCCTGAGCAGGATCCAAAGCAGAACCGGGCGCACCAACTCCAGTCCGGCAAAATATTCCGTTGTGAAAAGGTGGCTGAAGGTCGCCAGCCAGGAAAGCGGGAAAAGCCAGCGGGCCCATTTCGGGCGCTTGATCGCCAGCGCCATGAGATAGATCGAAAGGGCAAAAAGCAGAAAGGTCATGATGTGGCGCGCTTTCGTAGCGGATTGGGACTGCTGCAGAAAACCAGGATAGACCATCAAGAGCGCACCCAGCCAGAGGAGATGGTTCTCATAGCGGCTCCAGACCAGGATCAGCGCACGGACAAAAAACAGCGTCCCGGCCCAGCGGATCAGCAGCGTGATAATATGCCAGCCAAGCGGATTTCCCCCGACCAGGAAATAGATCGACTGGTAGGTCCAGGGAAATGGGCGGTCATGGGCGTAGAAGCGAAACTGCAGAGCAGGATTGAGTTTGCTGAACATCATGATTTCCCAATCGGCCCAGTAATAGCCGAGGGAAGTCATTGCATAGCCGTAGGTGATCAATCCGATCAGCAGCAAAGCCACCGGATAAAACCAGGGCTTCCCCGAAATTTTTTTCAGTTCGTTAGCATCGATCATTCAATTTTTGTTTCCCCGGGTTCATCGTTTAACTTCAAACCTCGCAATGCCTCATCCACGCTGGTACTGGCATCGCGGCGCATCCCTGCGGCCGGCGTCCCGCAATAGGGGCAGATATTCCAGGGCAGTTCCATCAGCCGGTCACAGTTTTCGCAGGCCTTCTTGAGTTTGGTGTGACAGTTCGGGCAGACCTGCCAGTCATCTTTGACCCGGCGCTCACAACCCGGGCAAAGCGGCAAATCTTCGAGAGCCTGCAACAGCGCCTCTTCTTCAAGAGTCTTTTGGTATTCTTCCTCGAGTGTGCGCGGCGGACGCAGGATCAGATAGACCAAAATGCCTGGCAGATTGAGCACCGCGACCAACAGCGTCGCGAGTGTGTGCACCAATGGATCACGGGCGCGTGTCCGAATATCACGATATGTCCAAATCACGAGCGAGATCCAAAGAGCCGCAAGAAAAGCTCCGCTGAATCCGGTCAATACGAGGATGAGATTGCTAACAAACGTGGGATCGAAGGTCATGAAAGCCTCATAGGCTGTTATTTTATCACCAGGACTGCTTCGCTTGTCACTAGGACTGCTGCACTTGTCACTAGGACTGCTTCGCTTGTCACCAGGACCCCGCCAAAAGCACGCGGGGCTACCCTGGCACCATGCTTTTCTCAAAACCCAGATTTGAGACCTTCTGTACACGGATTTCACGGAATGGACGGAATCTCTTCCGTCATTTTTACGGAGGAAACCGCGCTGTCCGTGTCTTCCGTGTACAAAAGCGGAGTTTTGTCAACCGATAATGGGAAAACCATACTCTGGCACTGCCCCCGGGGCAAGTGTAGTGCTGCGCTGGTCTCATCTCAGGGGGTAGCGTGATGGAAATCCCACACACCGGCATCCTGATCCACATAGGAAGCCGCACCAAGTACTTCATAAAACGTAATCCCCGGACGAAAATAGATCGCTATGCCGTTCAGAGTCGTCAATAAAAGCGGTTGATCTCTATTGGTCCGGACCCAGCGCGCCTGGATCGCCATCCCATCCCGAAAGACATAGGCTTCTCCCGAACCTGTCAGGTCTACCTGATAGACCTCGTCTTCCTCATCGAACGTATTTGAAAACGCATAAGGTGCCAATAAAAATACAACATTAGCGGCATGGACCTGCGCCTTGGTCATCGCGTCTACCAGCGGGGCGTATTTTTCGGGCTTGTTATTACGAGTATCATCTGTTTCCTGATAACGGAGATATTGTTTTGTTTCAGGGTCATAATTCCAATAGTTATAGGAATCCGTTGAATAATAGGTGTACATTTGTGTGCCGGGCAAATCTGAAGAGAGCAGATTCTCACTGAAAAACCCAGTTCGAATAGCTGGACGCTGGTTATCCAATCCCTCATTCGCGATGCAGTCTTTCCAAAGAATGGTATTGAAATACGAATTGTTGTACACCTCAATATGGCGCGACTCCATCAAACGGAATGGAGGGCATTTCCCAAGGCTGGGGACAACCAGATAATCGGAAAAATCACTCGCCTCGAAATACTTTAACACCCGCGGGTCGGCAAACTTGAACACAAGATAAGCGTGATACATACGCTGAATATGTTCATCGAAGTAACGCCCCGAACGGACGGGTCCCACCCACTCAGAGTCATTTCCATAAAATATCCCAATGAAACGAGTGAGGCCTGCTTCGATATAGTATTCATATATGTTATCCGCCAGGGTCAGCCCGGATTGCGGACGGATATAGCGAGGATAGTTTGCAATTTTGATCGCCAGCGGATGTCGATCCAGCAAGGCTGGGTCCGATGGCGGTAAACCCGTCAACGGATTGAGATTGATGGGCAATGTAAAAGCCGGCACATTGACCCCCTGAGGCAGAGATTCGGGCAGGATGACGTTCTCGGTCGGGGTAGGTGACGCCGGAGTGATGGAAGGCAGATAGAGGGGAGTAGGCGCCGCACCCGTATAGGGCGCATCTAAAGCGTTGGCAGTAAGTGGTTGAAAAGGAGTTGGGCTGGGAATCCCGCTGATCGGAACGTCATTTGCCGGAGTGCTGCAGGAAGTTACAAATACAATGAATAAGATGAACAGCACATTGAAACGATGAAAACGCATGGACTCGATTTTACAACAAAGCGAAGCGCCTGCAAACCTGGGAGCTATCCCACAAATAGCACAATACAGTCTCGTGTTTGCCCAGATCTTCGCGCTGACCGACACTCCCTGGCACCGCCCGCCAGGGCAGGTGTGCGCCTGCGCTTGGCCGCGCAGCGGCACACTTGCCCCGGGCGCAAGTGCCGGGGAGTGCAGGTGAGGCGGCGTAAGTTGCCCTGCGGAGGGACAGTGATCTTCTGTCCCGCAGACGAAGCGCAGTGTCTTGGCAAACTCTCAGTCTCATCTGCTCAAGCCGCCGTCCTTTGCGAACGCCGCCCTTACGGTGCGGCAGTCCCCGTGGGACGGCGGCGTTTCCGCCTCCAAGAACACACTTTCTAAAAGTACTTTCCGCTATTTACATATCATTACGAAGCCTTCTGAGGTGGAACATAAATGAGGCTGAATTGATCTCTGTTCCGGTCTCTTCGATTATCTAGACAGTGGATGGGTCTGAGATGAGCGAAAGCTCCCCGAGAGCGCACTAGGGGATCAGTACAGGATCAGTACAGGATTAGTACAGGATTGTTTTGGGAAGTACAGCGAACTTTGGGAGCGAATGCCGTTTTTCACCCACCTGAGCATTCATGAAAGAAAAGACCTTCACAAAATAGACGCCTGATGATTTCAGAAGTTCCCCTCTTGAACCAAAAATAGGGTACTGGGGAGCACTCAAAAGTTGTTAGGCAATGCGCTTGTTTAGCTGTTCTTGTAGGTCGGATTGGCTGTAGAAACTCATAAGGTTTTACCTCTATTTGCTCATTAATAATGTACCCCTTACACAAAAGGCAACGGCAATTGCTGTGGCAGAAGGCCTTGCGGAAAGGTGGCATAGCCCGTAATGTCTTCCAG
>DATGYJ010000029.1:0-7434 GCA_035298105.1 Anaerolineales bacterium
CATCAGCAGAGGAGCGGCACCCAGCAAAGTCACCAATTGCATCGCCAGATCAAATATCGTTCCAGGCGTTCCTATGGGCGCATTGACGACCATGATGCCCTTCCTAAATAGGTCGGCTCGAGCAGCATTCACACCCGATTCTGTCTCATGCAGATACTCCGGATTAATGGCTGGTGTTAGACCAACGTAAAAGCGTCCCGATGGAATAAGTTCTTTTGCCCAGGCGGCAACAGTCGCTTTCGCAGGAGCCGTATCCAGAATGAGAGTACCCTCTTGTAAATCGGGAGCGATCAATTCGAGCGTTTCCCGGACCGCAGACAAGGGCAAGGCAAGCACCACAATCTGCGCTTCGCGCACAGAAGCAGGCAGGTTATACTTCACATCATCCACAGCGCCCATTTTTTGCGACGCTTTCGCCGCTTCAGGATTCTTATCATGCCCCACCCGATGAAGATCCACATCGTGTGCTTTGAGTGCCAGTCCAATGGAAGAACCAATCTGCCCCAGACCAATGATGGTGATTTGTGCGCTCATAAGTTCCTCACAAGAAAAGATAGAGGGGTTATTATAATGCCAATCTCCTCCTTTAAATCCGAGAACCGCGGACGCCGACCGCGGCTCTCTTAGAAAGGAGGAGAAGAGAAATCACCTTACTGCCTCTAATTTATCATAGTAGACTCAAACCTGCTTGACGTGAAACCTACGATTACCCTACGTTTGCCCCCCGACGGGGGGTAACTAACAAGGTTGCAATGAAATCCTCTACTTTTTCCATTTATATTGGCGAACTGGACGGAACTCCCGTGGGAGACCTGTTCCTCGCCGCTTCTGAACTGGGCCTGGTTGCCGTTGAATGGGTGGATTCTCGGCAGCAATTCGACGCCTACCTCAGTCGCCTCAAACGATCCATCCAACCAGATCCGAAGAAGATCAAACCCTATTTGAAAGAGCTTGCCGAATATCTCGCAGGGAAGCGGCAGGCCTTTACGATCCCTATCGACTGGACCTTGCTCCGTCCATTTCAACGGGAAGCTTTGCAGGCTGTCTTTCGCGTCCCCTATGGTGAAACACGCACATATTCAGACATCGCCCTGGAGATTAATCGCCCAAATGCCTACCGCGCGGTGGGACGTGCCAATGCCACGAACCCTATGCCGCTGGTCATTCCCTGTCACCGCCTGATCGGGACGGATGGCAAACTCCATGGCTACGGCGGCGGAGAGGGCCTGAAGACCAAGGAGTGGTTGCTGAAGATGGAAGGGGCAGTCATCGCCTGAGAATAACGAGTTTTCATCATCTCTTATTTTTAACGCGGGTGGACTGAGATGTAATCAATTTCGATCTGCGTATTCGCCGCTGCATCCTCAATAGGATCGAGTCGTAACTGAGTGATCACTCCCTGCCAGGCCGGAGGCATAAGAACATCATAAGTATGAAATGCACCATCATTCTTGATCTGGAATGATGCATATTTTGCTCCATCCCAGATCTTGTCCTTGTCCGTCAAAAAAAACATTGCTCCAAAGGAACCTTTTCCATTTGTGATCCGCATCCGTATCGTGACCGCAGGTGTGGCAGCCGAAATATGGAGCTGAGTAGGGGAATGAATATAGGGATCATCTCCCGTCGTTTTGAACGTCAGGGAGCCATTCAATGCTTTGGGAATGCTGATATCGTAACGGAAATCATCACCCCAGCCCTGAATACTCTTGTCAAAATCCCAGACAAACGAGGTGATCCCTGTGCTGACGTAATCAGCATATCCGGTGACACCAGGATTGGAGTCAGTTCCACTGTTTACATGCACCGCAGGATAGTAACTTAAATCTTTCAACTTATCTGGGTTTCGGGGAATATATGAACCGATCTTCTCATCATCCACCAAATAAACAAAAGTCATTGTATCCGGATACATTTCAATTCTTAAGACATGCCATGTTCCAGGGGTTATGCCTCTTTCATAAAACCTTTGTGCAGCCCCAAAATACGAACTCCAACAGCTAACAACCTGCTCCCCTTTTATGTTTTTTATGACAATAGCACAAGCAGATCCTCCATTCGACGTTGTAAGAGTGATATAGATCACCGCGTCTTTTCGCGATGTCGGATCCAACCTCATTTTACTCTCCACAAATATTGGATAATCAGGTTTATACGTTTTACTTGCATTTAACCCGATATCGCGCTGGTCACCCTGTAACTCAAAAGTCAATAAGCCATTTCCCTGGACGATTTTTCCGGCAGATATATCCCCACCCCATAAAGTAGTATTGAATTGTCCATTATGGGCGGGGTTATTGAAGTCATCATAGATTGTTGGATCGGTGAGGGCGATTGCTGTAGGAACAAGAGAGGCAGGTTGAGTTGTATCAGTTCTAATCGTGGCAATAGTTCCAGTTGGAATTGAAACGGTGTTCGTACTCGAAGCAACTGTTGAAGAGGCAGATGTTCCCAAGTTGTTCCTGTCTAATAGAACGATACTGGCGACTACCACACCTATAGCGATCAAACCTATCAGGCCTGCCCAAATTGGCTTTGCAACAGTAGTGAAACGAGGCTTATTGCGTAATGGTTTTCCTAATTCGGTCGACTTCCGAAGGGCTGTACTTTGTACGCGTTGTCGATCTGGATACCTTGGGTCAATTGTCTTAACTTCCTGCCACTGATCCAGAGCTTCCTGATATTTGCTGTCCTTCAATAATCGTACTGCTTCTGCATATAAGGCCGCTAGTCTGTTCTGACGTTCTGCTTCCTGCTCTTCCAGCTCCAGTTCTGATTTGGCTTTTTGGGCAATTTGGTCTTCATCAATAAACTGATCATCTAATCTTTGAATTGCCTCCATCTTATCCAAAGCCATACGCCAACTTTTTGAGCGAATCAGTCCATGCGCTTGTTCATATAATGTGTTGATTTGATTATTACGTTTTTCAAGTTCCTCGATCCTGATGATCTCATTTTCAACTTTTCTCAACAGACGTTCTGTATCAAGAAAGCCTGTTTGCCCTTTATGCACTTGCTCAAGCAAGTCACGAGCCTCATACCACTGGCCCGCATCCATCCTATGAACTCCCTGGCTATATAGGTCATTCAAATCAGCAAGTCGCTTGAGCTCAGCAGCTTCTCTTTGCGCGCTAGATAACAAACCTTCCGGGTCAGGGTAAGTTGGTTCAACGGTAGATATTTGCTCAAAGACTTTGAGGACGGCCTGCCACTTCTCGGCATTGTGCAAAGTTTTCGCTTCTGCATATAGTTCTTTGAGTTGCTTCTGCTTTCTGGCATTCTTGAGCAGTTGAGGGGCATCTTTGTAATCAGGCGACTTTTGCAGCAACTCATCCAGCACTTTAATTGCAGTCTGCCAATTCTCTAAACTATATGCTTCTGTGGCTTGAACATATAGTTTTGCTAAATTTCTATGTCGTTCGGCCTGTGCAAGTTTTTCGGCTGCGTTTTGATGGCTGGGTCGTTCACGCAGAATTGTCTGGAAACGCTGGTAGGCCCTGTCCCAATCTTCTGTATAAAAAGCGGCCAGGCCATCTGTGTAAAGTTGTTCTAACCGCTTCCCTACTTCGCTATCTTCGCTTTCATAGGAAGGCGGCTCAATCGCCGCCCCCACCTTGTCAGCCCGCAATTTCAACGACCGTAACAACTTTAGAAAACCGTTATCATCAAACAAATCCACCCATTGCCACCGGCTCAATCGCTCCGGTACAACACAATCTTCCAAACGAGTAGGGATGAGGAAGATCGTACCTTCCGGCTTTTCTTTTGCAATATCGAGTGCGAATCTAATTTCTTTCTGGATATACCCCTCTTTGGTAATCGATTTATTTGATAGACAAACGACAACTACATCCGCTTCTCTGACTGCTCGCGGGATTTCCGAGCGCCAATCCTGACCAGGCATGAGTTTTTCCTGATCCAGCCAGGCATCTATTCCCTCTGTAATCAAACGTTTATAGAGATCACGTACGGCAGGCTTATCACCCGAAGCGTGACAAAGAAAAACCTTTAAAGGGCGCTTGCTCTCTTCACCCATGTTACCGCCAAATAATCAATGTAAGACGCTAAAGGCATTATACGTCAAGTTCAAAGTAAACAGAACGGTTTATGATACACTCCCTAACTCCACTCAAGAAAGTAGTGGGCCGGGATAAGGAGCAGATTTGAAACTCAAACACTGGCTTGTGTTTCTTTTGCTGGGCGCGATCTGGAGTTCATCCTTCATGTGGATCAAGATCGCCGTGCAGGAAGTTGGCCCGATCACACTGGTCGCCTTTCGGACCCTCTTCGGCCTGTCATTCGGTATCATAGTCATTTTGATCCAACGCGTCCAGTTGCCACGTACTTTCAGGGAATGGTTTCCGGTGCTATTACTGGGCATCACCAATGTAGCCATTCCCTTTTTTCTGATTTCATGGGGCGAGCAATCGATTGACTCGGCAGTCGCTGCCATTCTGGATGCAACCGTCCCTTTGTTCACCATCTTGATCGCTCATTACTTGCTGCATGATGACAAAATGACAGTCCCAAAGGTACTGGGGTTACTAATAGGCTTTGCCGGCGTGGTCATTTTGATGAGCAAGGATATCGGTGCTTCATTTGGTTCTATATTGGGTCAATTAGCAGTGGTGGTCGCCTCTGCCTTTTACGCCGGGAGTAATGTATACGCACGGAAGACCACAGAGAATACGCCAGCGATCCTGCGAAGCGCGGGCCCACTGATTTCAGCTACCGTGACAATGTGGCTGGTGACCTTTTTGATCGAGAGACCCGTTGAGATTCCGCACCTGGGCATCACATGGATAGCATTGCTCTTCCTCGGTATCCTTGGCTCAGGTCTGGCCTTTGTTTTGTCCTATTACCTGTTGCATGAGATCGGTCCTACTCGCACAAGCATGGTTACCTATCTCTTTCCATTAGGTGGCGTGATCCTGGGTGTGGCTTTCCTGAATGAGAAGCTTTCCTGGCAAGTGTTCGTCGGTGGAGTGCTCGTCATTTTCAGTTTACTGGTTGCGAATATGCAACCGCAAAAGCAGGAAGTGGGCACCGAGAAACACATCGCGACGGACTCATGACTGAATATCGATCTGCCTTCATTGCCATTATCGGACGTCCCAATGTCGGGAAATCAACCCTGTTGAATGCCCTGCTGCGACAGAAGATCGCGGCGGTTTCACCTAAGCCCCAGACCACGCGCAAACGCCAGCTTGGGATTCTGACAACCGAGAATACACAACTGGCTTTCGTCGATACGCCAGGCATCCATCATGCCCGCTATAAGTTGGGACAGTTCCTGAATCAGGAAGCGGAAGAATCACTCGAGGGAGTGGACGTTATCCTGTGGCTGGTGGATGGATCCGTTCAGCCAACAGAAGAGGACAAACAGATTGCCTCCCTGCTTGGTCACGCCCCCCGCCGGACTCCGGTTGTCCTGGCCGCCAACAAAATAGACTTGATCCCGCCTGAGGCACTAACTCCAAACCTGGAAGCGTATCAGGGATTGTTGCAGCGCGCGCGCAGGGAGCCGGATCGCAACGAGCCCCATGTCATTTCCATA
The DNA here is from genome assembly GCA_035298105.1 of Anaerolineales bacterium. Classification (GTDB taxonomy): domain Bacteria; phylum Chloroflexota; class Anaerolineae; order Anaerolineales; family Villigracilaceae; genus Defluviilinea. The sequence continues at coordinate 5,558 of DATGYJ010000029.1, forward strand.
TCGGCCACCCAGAATCAACATCTGAATGAGTTGCTCGACTTGCTGATTTCCCTCAGCCCCATCCGCCCACCTGAATTTGACGAAGAACAGGTGACAGATTCCTACGAGCGCGATATCGCCGCAGACTTGATCCGCGAGGCCTGCTTATACAGACTGCGTGACGAAGTCCCCCATGGGATTGGTGTGCGCGTGGATGAGTTCGCCGAGCGCGACAATGGGATGCTTTATATCGCTGCCACGGTGTTTGTCGAGCGTGAATCGCAAAAGGGGATTGTGATTGGTGAAGGCGGGAAAATGCTCAAGCAAATTGGCTCTTCGGCTCGTAAAGAGATCGAAGAGATGGGCGGCCGACCTGTGTTTTTGGAATTACGCGTCAAGGTCTTGAAAGATTGGCGCAATGACGAGAATGCGTTGAGACGATTAGGATATAAAATCGCTACGAAGAAGAAAAGAAGACAATGAAACGCCTCGCGCTGACCGAAGGGGGCGTACCGTGCCCTGTGGAGCGACTGCCGTGTTCTTCGGGCGTGCCGAGCGCAGTCGAAGTGGCGACAAAGGCAGTATCATAGGAAATTGGATATCCGTAAGTTATGCGCACTTCGACTGCGGGACCGCAAAGCACCATCCTCCGCTCAGCGCGAGGTCACTTGGGAGGAACACATGAATATCTGGCTCGCTCTTACTTTCATCTTTGCTCTGCTTGAAGCTGTAGCAGTATCGAAAAACCTCCCCAAATTGGAATATATCGCCAAGCCTGGCGTGCTCGTGTATTTATTCCTCTGGTTGTACTTCAGCACAAATTTGCAGGGAGATACATTTTGGTTTGGAGTGGGACTTTTATTTGCGCTGCTGGGAGATGTAATACTGCTGAACCCGAGTAATACCATGTTCCTGTTTGGGCTGGTTGCCTTTCTTTTCACCCATATTTTTTATATCACCGGATTTAAAGGGGAACTTGTCACTGGCTCTGCCTGGTCATTGCTTTTGGTCGTGTTCCTTGCGATTAATGCGACTCGTTTGCTGCGGCGGATCATCGGCGCGATGCGAGCCAAAGGAGAGAGCGGGTTAACCATTCCGGTGATGATTTACGGGATCATCATTTCCATGATGCTCTATGGGGGGCTATCCACCCTATATGACCCCGCCTGGAAAACAAGTGCAGCTCTGCTGGTGAGCCTGGGCGCGCTTTTATTCTGGACCTCGGATTTGATCCTGGCCTGGAATAAATTCGTCTCCCCTATTAAGAATGGAACTATGTGGAACATTACCCTATACTATTTAGGACAGATCGGATTGATCGCAGGTGTGATTTCCCAGTTTCGATGACCAAGGTAGGGCAGAGTGGCTGCGCAGCGTCCTGAAAGGGCTGCGCAGCGTCCTGAAAGGGCACTCCGCCTTATGATTTCAATGGCCTGAACCCTTCCCCCAGCGCCTCATGTGCCACCCCAATGACCATGAAGGCCCGGGGATCGACTTCATGAATGATCGCTTTCAGCGTTGCTACTTCTGCACGAGTGATCACGCAATACAAAACAGGACGCTCGGCGCCCGTATACGCCCCCGTCCCTTCCAGGATAGTGACGCCGCGCTCCAGTTCCTCGAGCACACGCCCTGAAATTGCCTCCGCTTCGCTGGTAACAATGAGCGCTGTGCGGACCGTTCCACCGCCTTCGAGCGTAGTCTCTGCTACCAGGCCACTGACGTACAAGGCGATCATCGCATATAATGCCGCCTTCCAGCCAAAGACAAAGCCTGCGCCCAGAATAACAGCCGTATCCACCATCAGATAACTTTGCGCCATCGGGATGGACCGATAATGGTTCAGGATACGTGCGAGGATATCGGAGCCGCCGCTGCTCCCACGGGCCCGGTAGACC